>DAOTTI010000268.1:0-5098 GCA_034437795.1 Chloroflexota bacterium
CTATAGAGCAGCACAGGCAAGGGTGTCAACCTCCCTTGAAGTCCCTTCTCGCTGTGGGAGGTAGCTGGGGAGATGGGTGACGGCAACCGCTCGCTGGCCTGGTCCCCGCTCCCTGTGGGAGCGGGCGACGGTCCGGGGGCCCTGGCGCAGGTGGGCAGCGGGGTCCCCGCTCCCGGGGGGGGAGGGCGAGGGGACCGAGAGCGCCGGCGCTCTGAGCAGGCGGGACCCCGCTCCCTGTGGGAGAGGGCGAGGGGGCAGGGGCCGCGCCTGGTGTGGTGGTGGCCCCCGCTCCCTGTGGGAGTGGGCTAGGGTCAGGGCGGCGGTGAGGGCTCCACTTCAGAAGAAGCCCCGCTAGCGGGCGCCGGCGGCCCTGGCGGCCGGCTCCAGCTTCGCGTTGGTCTCCTGGTCAATCTGCTGCAGGCCGCTACGCACCGGCAGCTTATTGTCGAAGATCTGGGGCATCAGCCGGTTCAGCGGCTCGGTCAGCTCGTTCGACGGCAGGTACGGCGAGGCGGGATAGACCATGCCATGCGCGTCGGACTTGACGATGGCGGCGTAGTTGGCCGGCGGGCCGCCACCGGCGTTGCTCCGCAGCCACGGCTCGTACGTCTTCTGGTTGCCCCCGCGCGAGCCCCAGCCGTCGGTAATGTGCTGCTGGGCCTCCTTGGTGGCGAAGACCCGCAGGTAGTCCCAGGCCCCGTCCGGCGCCTTCGTGTCGCGCAGGATGGGCAGGCCTAGCGAGTGGAAGACGTTGAACCGCTTGCGCGTGCGCGGGGCGAACGGGATCTGCGCCAGGTCGAACCGGAACGGAACTCCCTGCGGCGTCTGGGGCCCGAACAGGTAGCGCCGGAAGAACTCCCCGTCCCAGACCATGGCCAGCCGGCCGTTGGCGAACAGGACGCGGTTCGGCTCCGCCTGCGTCGTCGCCGGCTGCGGGGCGACGTCGTGGCGCCAGATGGCGTCGACGCACCACTGGATCCCTTCGGCGGCCGCCGGCTCTGAGAGCACCATCTTGCTCGCGGCCTTGTTCAGGATGCGCCCGCCGTTGGAGTAGACCAGGTTCCCCCACGACGCCTGGATGCCAGATCCTACCCACAGGCCAAACACCTCCCGCGTCTGGTCACGCCCGCGGTTGAGCCGGCGGGCGTAGTCGAGCAGGGTATCCCAGTTCCACCTTTGCGGATCGTTCTCGATCTCGGCCGGTGGCGTAAGGTTGGCCTGCCGAAGCAGGTCGGCGTTGTACCACAGGACGATGGTCTCATTGGTAATGGGGATGGCGTACTGCTCGTTCTTGAAGCGGTAGGCCTGGAGGGCGGGCGGGGCGAAGCTCTTCAGCTCCTGCTCGGTGGCGCGGTCCTTGGCCAGATACGGCTGCAGGCGCACAAAGGCGCCTTGCCCCACCATCGGCACGCCAAAGGGCATGTTGACCACCGCCAGATCGGGCGTGGTCCCGCTGGCCAGGGCCACGACCAGCTTGTCGTAGATGCCGCTGACCGCCTCCGTGGTGACCGCCAGATGCGGCGCCTGCGCCTGCACCACCTCGGCGATCCGGTCGAACACCGCCTTGTCGCTGGTACTGCGCGCCCAGATCGAGAGGGGCACACTGCGGGGCGCCTTGCGGGCGCTCTCCGCCGGCTGCCCCCCGGTACCGCCGCAGGCGGCCACAGCCGGCAAGCCCAGCGCCAGCGTCGCCAGCGCCGCCCGCTGCAGCACCTGCCGCCGGCTGATCCGCAGTCTTCCTCCCTGATCCATCGGCTCACCTCCCGCAGCGCCGCCCGACGCCGCGCTCGCTCTATGCCTTCCTTCGCCGCCGCCCTGGTACGGCTACCGAGGGGCATCATAACGCCAGCCCGCGCCGGAATCAAACCGATCCACGGCTAGTGAAGCGTTCCCTCTCCCCGCGGGAGAGTGGGGGCTCACGCAGGGGGATGCGGTGAGGGCTCCATCTGAGGTCCCTTCTCCCTGTGGGAGACCAGGAGTGCGCGGAGCGGGCGGTGGTGAGGGCGCCGCTAATGAAGAAACCGGGCCGGCAGAGCCGGCACACGACGTGGCGGATCAGCGGGCGGTGAGGCCCCCATCCACGACGAAGACGGCGCCGGTGACGTAGCTGGCGTCGTCGGAGCAGAGGAAGGCAATCATGGGGGCGATCTCGTCGAAGCGCCCCAGGCGCCCCATTGGGATCTGCGGCACCAGGCGCGCGGCGCGAGCCGCTGTCCCAGCTTCCCCCAGCAGTTCGACGTCCGGCGGATGCTCCAGCGCGCCGGGGCAGACGATGTTGCAGCGGATGCCATCTCTGGCGTACTGTACCGCCATGGCGCGCCCGAGGGAGAGCAGGCCGCCCTTAGTGGCGGTGTAGGCCGGGTTCTGGGGCGCGACGCCAGCCAGGGCCGTCACTGAGCTCACGATCACCACCGCGCCCCCGCGCCCCTGGGCCAGCAGCCGCCGCACGCCCGCGCGGCAGGTGAGAAAGGCCCCGCGCAGGTTGATCTGGTGCGTCTGGTCCCACGCGGCCTCGTCCAGCTCATGCACCGGCCTTTCCTGGCCATGGAGCTGGACGGCGGCGTTGGCCACAATCGCGTCCAGCCCCCCGAACTCGCCGGCGGCCGCAGCCACGGCCCGCTCCACCTGGTCGCCCTGGGCCACGTCGCAGGGCAGGGCCAGGGCGCGCCCGCCCTGCCGCACGACCTGGTCGGCCACTGCCTCCAGCGTGGCGGGGGTGCGGCCGAGCAGGGCGACGGCGGCCCCTTCGGCGGCCATTCGCCTGGCGGTGGCGGCGCCGACGCCGCTCCCCGCGCCGGTGATGAGGGCTACTTTCCCACGGAGCTGCATGGCAAGAGCCTCCAGGCGCGTGCCACAGGGCACGGCTGGGAGATATGATGCCTTGGCGAATGATGTCCTGGCACTGATCGCCTTGAGTGTACGTCGCGATTGTGCCGCCTCACACTCGATGGCGCGGCCGCCAGGCTCGTGGCGAAGGAGATCGGAAGGTGATGGCACATGGTGTCTTGCGACGGCGACTGGTGCTTGCTGGGCTTGCGATAGGGGGCGCGGGGGTCTTGCCGGCGGCCTGCGGGCTCGATCGGAGCGGCTCGCCGGCAGCGCCGCCGGCCGGAACGCTACGCACCGGCGTGACCCTGACGCTCACCCACTTCTACGGGGCGGCGCAGCTCGACAACATCCAGCGCCGCGTGGCCCTCTTCCAGCAGGAGACGCCCGGCATCCAGGTCAACGCCGTCCAGCTGCAAGGCGGCGCCGCCTACCGTGAGAAGCTGCTGGCCATGTTCGCCAGCGATTCACCGCCGGACGCGATGCACATGTCGGCGGCGCCGGGCTCCGGCTTCAGCTTCGGCGTGTTCGCCCCTCTGGGCCGCTTCTTCGAGCTGGCCCCGCTGGCGCGGCGCGACCGCTACGACCTGGACGACTTCTACAAGGTGGCCATCGAATTCAACAGCTTTGGCGGCAAGCTCCTCGTCATGCCGAACGACCTCAACGTCTTCGCCACCTACTGGAACCAGGAGCTGTTCCGGCAGAGCGGCGTCGCGGCGCCGCCGGTGGAGTGGTCGGGCACGGCCTTTGACCACAACGCCCTCCTCGACGCCGCTCGGCGGCTGACGAAGCGCGAGGGCGGCGCGAGCGACCGCTACGGCCTGTGGGTGCAGTCCGACGTGCAGTGGGTGCTGCCCTTCCTATGGTCGAACGGGGCCGACGTGGTCAGCCGCGACCTTCGCACCATCACCCTCGACCAGCCGGCGGCACTGGAGACGCTGCAGTTCCTGGCCGACTTCGTGCTCAAGCACCAGGCCGCGCCCACGCCGGATGAGCTGGCGGCCGGCGGAGGCGGCGGGCAGCTCTTCTTCGCCGGCCGGCTGGCGATGCACCACACGGGGAGCAACTTCGTCAACCAGCTCCGCACGCAGGCCAAGGCCCTGGCCTGGGACGTGGGGGTGAGCCCGCGCGGCAAAGTGCGCCGGCAGAGCGTGGCCGGCGGCGCCGGCTTCGCGGGGGCCACCCAGTCCAAGTACCGCGAGGAGACCTGGGCCTTGCTCAAGCACCTGGGGGGCAAGGCCTCACTCGACATCGGCGCGCGGGAGGGCCAGATGCCGACGCGCCGGTCGGTCGCTCGCTCCGAGGCCTTCCTGGACCCGACCCAGCCCCCGCCCAACCGGCGGGTCTTTCTGGACGCCGCCGAGCACGCCGGCCCCAACCCGATGATCAGCAATTGGAATGAGGTAGAGGCAATGATCAAGGCGGAGCTGGACGCCCTCTTTGCCGGCAGGAAGAGCGTGCGCGAGGCGGTGGCCGCGATCAAGCAGCAGGGCGAGCCTCTCCTGGCTGCGGGACAGACCTTCGCCAGGTAACGCTGCCCTTCACGTCGCTTGCTCCTTCGGCCCCTTCGGCTCTCCTGGCTGCGGGACAGACCTTCGCCAGGTAACGCCCCTCGCCAGAAAGGCGGACGGCGCGTGAGCGCCCGACGGTCGTCACCAGGCCGCCCCCCGCTGGCCCGCTGGCACGCGCCAGCCTCAGCACGTGGCGTTTGTCTCCCAATCGCCTGGAGTATTCACGGCTGGCGACGAGTTCTCTCTGTGGGAGACGGCTGGGGTGAGGGCTCCGCGGCCACGCGCCGGCCGCTCGTCCGCGCGACGCCTGCCATGCGTGCCATCTCGTCGCTCACTCTCCACGCAGGCGGCGGGCGATGAGCAGCCCGGCGCCAGGGCCGTCCAGGTGGCGCAACACCTGCGCTACGATGGCGGCCGGCAGGGGTGTGGCCGGCAGGCGGCAGTAGGCAGTGCGCAGGATACCGGCGCGCCGGAACAGCTCCTTGTGCAGCCAGATCAGGCCCCCGCCGCCGTCGCTCGGGCCGGCAATGGCGGCGGCGCGCAGCACCGGGAGGATCAGCCGCAGGTAGCAATCGAGCCCGGCGCTCGGGTTGCCGGCGGCGTAGCGGTCGCACACCAGGCGGAAGGCGTCGATCATGGCCGGGTGAGGCATGGTGCCGGTGGCGCCTCGCTCCAGTTCCTCCGGCAGGAAGGCCCCGCCAGCGCCGCCCAGCACCGTGATCTGCCGGCCGCCCGCGGCCGGTAGCCCCTCCAGACGCGCC
>DAOTTI010000269.1:0-3904 GCA_034437795.1 Chloroflexota bacterium
GTGCCGCCGGCGACGCAATAGGCCCCGCCCCCATACTCGTGCACCCGCGTCCGCGCATTGAAGGGGGCGGGCGTCACGTCCTCCACGCCTCCACTGGGGCTCCAGCGCACCACCACGCTCCGCCCACCCTCGGTCGGGCGCTGCTCCAGCCAGTACACGTCGTCGCCGTCCGGTCTGGCCTCGGCCAGCCCAACGGTTGCGGCGACGAGCAGGTCAGAGGTGATGGGGGACTTCCACGAGCCAAACGGCGCGACCTGTGGCATGAGCGGCTCCTCCTGCGGCCATTACCGGCCTTTACGTCCATTATGTGGCCTGCGCCCGGCGGCAGGCGCGGCCGGAGTGCTCAGGGCACAGCCGCCTTCACGTCCATTATGTCGCCTGCGCCCAGACGAAGCGCGCAGTTGCCGGCTCCCACCCCGCGGGCGGTACGCTCACACCCATGCGGGTCGTGCTGCAGCGGGCCAGCCGGGCGCGGGTGCTGGTCGAAGGACATGAGGTGGGGGCGATCGGGCTGGGGTGGGTAGTGCTGCTCGGCGTCGGGCCAGACGACGACGAGCAGACGGCGGCGCGGATGGTCGAGAAGATCGCGACGCTGCGCTGCTTTGAGGACGAAGAAGGGAAGATGAACCGCTCGGCGGCCGACGTAGGCGCAGCGTTTCTGGTGGTGAGCCAGTTCACGCTCTACGCGGATACCTCTCGCGGGCGCCGGCCGAGCTTCGTCGGGGCGGCGCCTCCCGCACAGGCGGAGCCGCTGGTCGAGCGGTTCGTCCAGCTACTCAGGGATCGCGGCTTTCGCGTCGCGACCGGCGTCTTCGGCGCCCTGATGGACGTGGAGCTCGTCAACCACGGGCCGGTGACCCTCGTCCTCTCCACCGACACCTGGGGCCCTTCCTAGCTCCTAGCCCTCCTACGATCCAGGAGCCCCCTCTCCCTCCGCAGCAATTCCCTCTCCCCCTGGGAGAGGGCCAGGGTGACGGGCCCTCACTCGTTACTCGCCACTGGCCTCCATCCCCTCTCCCTTTGGAAGAGCGCCAGGCTAAGGGCTCCGCCCGTGGCGGATCCTGCTTAGCAGACGAAGCACCACTGGTTTTCCGCGAAGACGGCCGGAGCCGACGCCAGCAGCAGCATGCCGGCCAGGAGCAGCGAATACAGCGCCCGCCGCGCGGCGCGGCGCACGGTCTGCGCACCAGCGCCGGGAGCGCTAGCGAAGGCCGAAGACTTGCGAGACGTCACCATCACCAGTACACCCTTTCTGTGCCGCGGCCGGGGTCCTGTCCGGCCCGGCTCATGGCGGCAAACGTGCTGCCGCGGGCAAAAGTGATGGCGCGATCTGCAATCGAGCAAGAAAGATATGTAGTCCTTGTATGTACCTTCACAGATGGCAGGGGGCGTGACCTGGTGTAGCGTAGTCGCTGTACGGCGGCCGGTAGCGGGGCCGGCCCGTACAGGGGGTGAGCGTGTCGACGCTACAGTTAACCGGCTCGCGGCGTGCTCTGCAGCAGCCGGCCGGTGTCCGCGCGAGGCGCGGGGCAGAGGTGCGCAGCCGGCTGCTGTCGGGTGCAGCCGGCGCGGCAGGGGCAGTGGTGATCCTGGGCCTGGCAGTGCTCCTGAGCGAGGTCGCCGGGACGCGACTGGCCGGCCTCTGGTCCCTGCTGGGGGGTGCGGCGGCGCAGGTATCGGCGGCGCTCCCCATCGCCTTTGCCGGCACACCATGGTTTCTGCAGCTTGCCGTGACGGTGATGGCCGGCGTCCTAGCTCGGGAAGGGCTCAGCCGCATACCGGCTACGGCCCGCTTCACGGAGCCCCTGAGACGGCTGCTCAATCGGGTGGTCCTGTGGGTGACGCTGCCCGCGCTGGTCTTCCACACCGTCCACGGCGCACCGCTGGGGGCCGAGATCTTCCAGGGGCTCGGGGCAGCGGTCGCCGGCATGGCCGGCACGGCCGTGGTCGCCTGGGTATATCTCACCCGCATCCACGGCCGGACAGCGGCTACCGGCGGCCTGGTCCTGGCCGCCAGCGTCGGGAGCGTCAGCTTCCTGGGTATCCCCATCGTGGCGGCCGCGTTCGGCACGCACGAAGCGCGGATTGCCGTCTACTTTGCCGTGCTGAATGTGCCGCTGGCGCTTCTGGCCGGCGCCGTCATCAGCGCCCGCACTGGCTGCAGTGGCGGGAGCATATCACCAGCAGGCACAGGGCCGCACGTCCAGGGCGATGGTGGGAGCGTGTCGCCGGAGCGCGCGCTCCATGGCTACTGGCTGCCGCAAGCCGCCTGGCAGTTTCTTGCCCTCCCCGCGACCTGGGCCTTGGTCGCAGCCCTGGCGCTTCATGATGTGGCGCTGCCGCCGCACGCGGCGTGGGCAATCCAGAGTGCAGCCCGTACGGTTGCCCCCGTGGTCATGTTTGCACTCGGCATGGGCCTGCGCTTCGAGCGGTCGCTCACGCCCTACCGGTTAGTCTTGCCCGCGGCTGCCATCAAGCTCGCCGTGAGCCCGATAGTGGTCTTCCTCAGCGCCAAGCTGATCGGGCTCTCGGGCCTGCCGCTGGCAGTCGTGGTACTCCAGGGCGCCATGCCCACGCAGGTCCTTGGAGTGGTCATTGCCGAGCGGTACCGGCTCGACGCGCGGCTCGTGGGGCTCACGCTGGCCATGGATACGGTGGTGGCCTTCGCCACGCTGCCCCTGCTGGTCGGCATCCTGCACGCAGTGCTGGGCACATAGGCCGTTCGCCGGAACCGGCCGGGCCGGCGGCATCCTTTCCCTGGCATACCGGAGCCAGTCAGGCCGGTCGCCACACGCCTTGCGCGTGCCCAATACCCTAGTGCACCATCAGGCCAGCGACCTGGCATGGCTTTCCCTGGTGCGCGGGCTGGCATTCCCGAGGAGGTTGCCTGCGACAGCACTAGTACCCAAATGGGCGGCGCGCCGCGCGCAGGGGACGAAGGCGCGGTACCATCTGAGGGCCACCCGCCTCCTCCCAGATCACGGACCCCACTACTGTGCCCGCACCGCGCATCGTGCGCACCATCACCGGCTCCAGCAGGCCGGAGCGGCGCCTGGCCCTGGTGAGCGACCGAGGCCTCGGGCGCGTGCAGGGATTACCCGCGCGGCCGGCGCCGCTCATCGGCCGCGCGCAGGAGGTGGCGGCGGCCCGCCGGCAGGTCCTGGAGCAAGGCGTGCGCCTGCTGACCTTTACCGGCCCGGGCGGGGCCGGCAAGACCAGGCTGGCCCTGGAGGTAGCCGCCGCCCTGGCGGCGGCCTTCCGCGACGGCGCCGTCTTTGTAGACCTGGCGCCGATCGGCGACCCCGGCCTGGTGGCCGCCAGCATCGCTCACGCGCTCGGCATCCGCGACCAGGGCTTCCGTGACGCGATCGGTCCGCTGCACGGGATCGCAGACGAGCCGCTGGCCAGGCAGCTCATTGATGCCCTGCTCCGGAGGCGCCTGCTGTTGGTCCTGGACAACTTCGAGCAGGTGACCGCAGCGGCGCCCCTGGTGGCCCGCCTCCTGGAAGCCTGCCACGGCCTGGCGGTGCTCGCCACCAGCCGCGTCCCCCTGCGCCTCTCCTGGGAGCAGGAGTTTCCCGTGCGCCCCCTCCCCGTGCCGGACCTGGCGCATCTGCCCGCGCCGGACGCCCTGGAACGCATCCCCGCCGTGGCCCTGTTCGTCAACCGCGCCCGCGCCGTCCGGCCGGACTTCCGGCTCACGGCCGAAAATGCCCGCGCCGTGGCGGAGCTCTGCGTCCGCCTGGACGGCCTGCCGCTGGCCATCCAGCTGGCCGCCAGCCGCAGCCGCATCCTTTCGCCACAGGCCATGCTGGCCCGCCTGCACTCCCCCGCCGGCGGCACCGGCCTGCTCGGTGAGGGGCCGCAGGACCTGCCTGCACGCCAGCGCACGCTCCGCCACACC
>DAOTTI010000270.1:0-24819 GCA_034437795.1 Chloroflexota bacterium
GGCCACGGCGCCTGGCACCGCCTGGCAGCTCACCGAGGGAATGCCGGTGCTCGACGCAGACGGGCAGCAGGTGGGCACCGTCAAGGAGGTCCGCGCTGGCGACTTCCTGCTGGACCGCCCGATGCGCCGCGACATCTACGTGCCGTTCGACTTTATCCGTGACGCCACGGGTGACCGGCTGACGCTGCGCATCCGGAGCGAGGAGATCGACCAGCGCGGATGGGAGAGCCCGCCGCTGACCCAGGCCGCCGCGTAGCCCAAGCGTGGAACGGGTCGCGAGTAGCGAGTGGATGGGCGCTCTCCGCCACGGCCGGTAACGGCCGCGCCCGTGGCGGGGAGCGCTTGTCGGCCACAGCCGGCAATCAACAGGAGTCGCTAATGGAGCGGCCAGAAGTCCTCTTGGCACCATCGAGGCGATACCTTTGTGCCGTTCGTCGAGGCCCTGAAGCTGGGGCAGGCGTTGCCCATGACACAGGTCGGGGCGCTGCTGGTGACCGATCTGTTCCAGCACGCTCGCCCGAGGGGCGGCCTGTCCTGGCGGACATTCCGCGAGGGGCTCGGCCTTTATCGCTTCACGTTCACCGTGCTCGCGTACATGTAGTTAGTGCTCCGTCAATCGCCAGTTGCGGCGTCCGCCGGTGCGCGCAGAACTTCCGGATCAGCGGCGCGGAGCATACCTCACCCCTTCGGTCGGGGCCGCGCGGGGGAGGACAGCCCTTACCTCCTGGCCCCCGTCTCCCGCACGGGGGAGGGGGGGAACGACGGCCATGGCCTGCCGCCATCCGGACCAGTTGCCCACGCTGAGCAGCGGCGCCCTCACCCTAACCTTCTCCCTGTGGGAGACGGGATTCTGTGCTCGCCCACAGGGAGAAGGACCTGCTCACTGGTCGATTGGCGCTGTGCCAGCGCCGGGCGGGCTGGAACCCGTTCAAGCGAGCTCACCCTTGCGCCGGACCGAAGCCGGCTTCGCCGGCAGGGCCCTGCGCCACTGCGGCGGCTGATGTCGGCAGGCGCTGTACGGTCTCATCATCCAGCTTCAGGTGGAGGGATTGAATGAAGCCGTCCTGGATGGAGGTGTCGGCGCGGCCGGAGAGCGGGGCGAAACCACGGCGCTGCAGCTCATCCGACGTGATGGTGAAGCGCCAGGTGACCGTATCGCCTGATGCCTGGAGGTCGGACGCTTCGCCGTGGAAGCCGGGGAGGAGGATGCGAGCAAGCTCGCGGACCCCTTCCTTCCCCGTGTACGCCGCGCGAAGCAGGGGCAATGGGGGGGTGACGCGGATGACGACGTCGTGGGTAACGGAGTCCAGGATCTCCTGCTCGTTGCCCTCATTCCACTTGGCGACGAAGCCCTGCACGACGCCAATCAGATCCTTCGTGCTCATGACGCGCCTCCGGTTGGTGGTGTTCTAGCCTTCGCGGCGCTCTGCCGGCGGCCGCTGCTGGCGGCTGAGGCTCCGGCTCGAACGCGATCTGCACGGACCACGTGACTGCGAGGGTGCACCGCGCGGGCCACGGCCGGCTCAGGGCGGTGGGAGGAGCTGTAGAAACCGCGGATAGGCCTCGTCCCAGGGGGCGGGGTGGCGGGCCTCGAAGCGGACGGGGGGGAAGGAGCGCCGAACCAGATCGCGCCCGTCCGCCAGGGATTGGATCCGGCCCAGGGCTAGCGCCTGGACCAGGACGTTGCCCAGGGCCGTGGCTTCGGCCGGACCGGCCAGGACCGGCCGGTTACAGGCATCGGCGGTGAACTGGTTGAGCAGGGCATTCTGGGAGCCCCCGCCGATAACGTGGATCACCGCCACGCGCCGGCCGGTCAAGTGCTCCAGGCGCTCGATGACCCAGCGGTACTTGAGGGCTAGGCTCTCGTACACGCAGCGAGCCACCTGGGCAACGTCGTCTGGATCGAGCGAGGGCTGGCCGGTGCGGGCGCAGAAGGCGGCCAGTCGAGCCGGCATGTCGCCGGGCGGCAGAAAGCGCTCATCGTCAGGATCGACCAGAGCGGCGAAAGGGCGGGCCTGGCCGGCGAGGTCGGCCAGCTCAGGGTAGGAATACTCGCGGCCGCGCTCACGCCAGACCCGGCGGCACTCCTGGATGAGCCATAGGCCCATCACGTTCTTCAGCAGGCGGAACGCGCCGACACCGCCCTCGTTGGTGAAGTTATAGGCCAGCGCCTGGGGCGTAATGACCGGCTCCACCACCTCCCCACCGACGAGCGACCAGGTGCCCGAGCTGACGTAGGCGAAGGTCTCTCCCTGGCCCAGGGCGCCGGTATCGGCGGGTACTGCCGCCACGGCTGAGCCGGTGTCGTGGCTGGCCACGGCGACGACCCTCGTGGTGGCCGGCAGGCGCGCCTGGTCCGCCACCGACGGGAGCAGGGTGCCGGTGATTGTGCCCGGCGCGACAATCTCAGGGAAGATGTCGGAGCGCACGCCCAGGCGCTCCAGGAGGTCGGCCGCCCACCGGCGTCGGCGGGGGTCGTAGGCCTGGGTCGTGGTCGCGTCGGTGAACTCGCAGGCGATGCGCCCGGTCAGCCAATAGGTAAAGAGGTCGGGCATCATCAGGAAGGTGCGGGCGGCGCCCAGGGCTGGCGCGCGGTGCAGGGTGGCGGCCAGGAGCTGGTAGAGCGTATTGATGGGCAGGAACTGGATGCCGGTCCGCTCGAAGATCTCCTCTCTGGGAACGAGCTGGAAGGCCGCCTCCAGCATGCCATTGGTGCGGGGGTCGCGATAGTGGCGCGGGTTCTCGAGCAAGGCGCCGTCGGCGCCGAGCAGGGCGTAGTCGACGCCCCAGGTGTCGACGCCGATGCTGGCCGGGGGTCCGTAGCGTGCGCCGAAGGCGGCCATGCCCGCCACCATCTCCTGCCACAGGGAAAGCACGTCCCAGTACAGGGCCTCGGGCGGCGCGCCCGGCGCGGGCTGGCCGAGGGGCACCCGCACCGGCCCGTTGGCGAAGCGCTGTACCTCTTCGAGGGCCAGCCGTTCGCCGTCGAAGGCGCCGGCCATGGCCCGCCCGCTTTCCGCTCCCAGATCAAAGGCGAGGTATCGTTCTGGCGCCATGACTCGGTCTCCCGCTGTGATGCTATCCTGCCGCGGCGGCGGCTGTCCGCTCACTCCGCCTGCGTGCGGCACAGGCATGGCGGTCCGGCTAATGGACGCAGCGGCCGGCCAATGCCCCGCATACGGCAGAGGACGGGCCAGCGGCCTGGACTGGGATGAGGGCGCGCCTCGGACGGAGCGGATGACGCCAGCGATGGCGGCCATGCCGGCGCGTGTCGCGCGGGCCGCGCGGCGGCTGCGGCGGCGCGCCGGCAGTGGCAGCGGAGACGATCAACCGGCGAGGGTTCGTTGATGAAGAGACTGAGCATTGCGCTCCTGGGCGCCGGGCGCCTGGGAGCGGCGCACGCGCGGACACTGGCGGCGCTCCCTGAGGCGCGGCTGGCGGCGATCGCCGATCCACGGCCGGAGGGGCGGGAGCTCGCGGGGCGGTTCGGCGCGCGCAGCCTGGCGGAGCCGCAGGAGGCGATCGATGATCCTGAGATCGAGGCGGTGGTGATCGCCACGCCGACGGCGACCCATGCGGCGCTGATCGAGGCGGCGGCCAGGGCCGGCAAGGCCATCTTTTGCGAAAAGCCGGTGGCGCTGGACGTCCCGTCCACAGAGCGGGCCCTGGCCACGGTGCGGGCCTGCGGCGTGCCGCTGCAGATCGGGTTCCAGCGCCGGTACGACGCCGGCTTTGCCGAGGCGCGACGGCGCATCGCGGGGAATGAGATCGGCCAGATCCACCTCTTTCGCGCGGTGAGCCATGATCCGTACCCGCCCCCGCGCGAGTACATTCTGGGCTGCGGGGGACAGTTCGTGGACATGGCCATTCACGACATCGACATGGCGCGGTTCCTGACGGGGTCCGAGATTGAGAGCGTGGCGGCGACCGGCGCGGCCCTGGGGCAGCAGGCGGACGACTTCCGCGCCGCCGGGGACTGGGATACGACGGTGATGTGGCTGCGGTTTGTCTCCGGGGCGCTGGGCTCGATCGTCAATTCGCGCCAGGCAGGCTATGGCTACGACATCCACACCGAGGTGCTCGGCGACCGCGGGGCGCTGAAGATCGGCTACGAGCGCCACACCCCACTCACCCGCTATGACCGCGATGGGGCGCACTACGACTACGTGCCGTACTTTCCGGAGCGGTTCGGGCAGGCCTACGCCGCCGAGCTGAGGGCCTTCGTCGAGGCGGTGCTGGCCGGGCGTCCGGTGACGCCGACGGGCGAGGATGGCCTGGCTGCGCTCCGAGTGGCGCTGGCGGCCACGGAGTCGGCGCGGCGGGGCGGGAAGCCGATGAGGGTGGAGTAGCGAGTAGCGAGAGCCGGGTGCCGAGTAGCGAGTAGCGAGTGGTGGGGAGCGAGGAGTTCGCGATCAGGCCAATCCGAGCGCTTCCAGGGCGTTGCGCTGCACAACCTGCTGCAGCTCGTCTACCGGCACGCGGGGAAGCTTGGTGCCTTCCAGGATATCGTTGACGTGCGGGATGGCTTCGGCCGTCTCCTGGGGCGTGGCTACAGGGAAGTCCGAGCCGAAGAGGAGCTTGTGCAGCACGCTCCACTCCGTGGCCAGGCGCAGGCAGTTGTAGTAGGACCAGGGGCGGTAGTGGAGCGCGGAGATGTCGGCCCAGACATGCGGGTGCTTGCGGATGACGGCGATGCAGTCGATCTGCCAGGGGTGCCCCATGTGGGCCATGACGATGCGCAGGTCGGGGAAGCGGGAGGCGATGCGGTCCATATGCCGCGGATGGGCGTAATCCAGGTCGGCGAAGCGGACGGGGCTGGTCCCCTGGTGGAAGAGGATAGGCAGGCCGAGCTCCGCGGCGCGCCGGTAGAGGCGGAAGGCGTCCTCGCCCAGCGGGTCGAAGTTCTGGTAGTTGGGCCCTAGCTTGATGCCCCGCAGGCCGAGGTCATGTACCGCGCGATCGATCTCATCCAGGGCGTGCGGGTCGCGGGGGTGGACGCTCAAGAAACCGATGAGCTTCTGGGGGAAGGCGCGGACGAGGGCGGCGGTCTGGTCGTTGACGTCGCGGGCGGGGGCGGTAGCGACAGCGGGGGCCGCGGGGCCGCCGTGCGGATGCGGGTCGCCTGGCGGGGCAGAGGCGATGTTGAAGACGATCGCCCGATCGACGTAGGCCATGGCAGCCAGATAGTCGTCCCAGGTCACCGCCTCCGGGTCCGGCCGGTCGGGCCGCATCGGCGCGCGGTCGGTGCGGGGCGGGGCGGCAGCCGCTTCCGCCTTGGTCCTGAACCGAGGGGTGTGGGTGTGCACATCCACGATCATGGGGGCGGATTGTAGCGCGGGATGCCCGTTAGAATGTGCCTCGCGTGCGGATCGCCGGTAGCGCCACCTTTCTGCCAGAGCGCGCCCGCCGCCGCTTAGCGTCGGGCGTGCTGCTTTTGGTGGGCGGGATCGCGTCGGTGGGGGCTGCCTCTCTCTTATCGGGGCTTGCCGGCGAGAGCGCGGTGGTGGCCAGCAGCCTGCTGAGCTTTGTCGGCGTCGGCGGGCTGTTGCTGGGCACGCTGCGCCTGCTCTCCGTGGGGCGGGACCGCGACCGCATCGCCGGCGAAGGGCCGGTGGTGGCGCAGCTTTCGGCGGGGCTGAGTGATGACTATCTCTACCTGCGCCACGTCGCGCTGCCCGGCGCTGGCGTGGAGGCTGACGGGATCCTGCTCGGCCCGCACGGGGCCCTGGTGCTGGCGACCCGCGCCGTGGAGGGGCGGTTCATCGTGCGGGGACACGACTGGTTCCTGCAGCAGCCCGATGGCAGCGAGCGGGCGTGGGGACGGAGCCCGTCGTGGGAGCTGATGCGTCCGGTGCGGGCGGTGCAGCGGCTGGTCAAGGAGGAAGGGCTGCGGGCGCTCCCCGTGCACGGGGCGGTCGTGCTGGTCGGCGGGCAGCTAGTGGAGGCCGACCTTCCGGGTACGGCGGTGGTGCCGCTCAACCGTGTCGTGAGCTACGTGGAGTACCTGCGCGGGGAAGAGCCGGCGCCGGCCGCGGAACTGGCGGCGCTGGCCAGGCGCCTGGAGGCGCACGTCGACGGCGCTCGCCGTGGGCCACCGGGGCCAGGATCGTCCCGCCGGTGAACCATGCGTCCTGAGGCGCAAGCCGCCAGCGTGAGGCGCGGCGGAGCGCGGCCCGTTAGTAGCTGTGCCGCCGGTCGCGCCTGCCCAGCCTGGAGATCAGCGGGGGAGCGGAGCCGTGAGCCCCGCCTGAGCTTCCGGCCGAAGACGGGGCGACCAGGCGCCAGGCGGCGAGGGAACGCAGGGACGCATTAGTCGGGGGGAGCTAGTACTTGGCCACGGTGATTGTCATGGACGCATCCAGACTGCGGAACCCAGCAGGATCATCGTGGCGGAGCCCTAGCGACACCTGGGGGACCACGCCGACGCACAGAGGGAGCAGGTCAACCGTGGCACCGGTTCAGAGACAGGGCGCTGATACGATCCAGTCGACGGGTCTTACGCTGGAGGTCCCACTGCCGGACGGGTGGTCGATCGTGGAGTACGCCGGCAAGCGGGGTAAGCCCCTCTACGCGGTCTATGCCGATGGGCGGCGCATGGCCTCGGGCATGACGTCCGTGCAGTCGGCCATTCGCTGGGCCCGCCTGCTGGCCCTCTCCCGCAGCTGGCCCTTCGGCTGAGGCGCGGCTGCCCTGGCCCCGCCGCCCCCGCTCCGTGTCGGAGCGGGGGAACGGGGGCACCGGGGTAGCGCCTGGGATGTGGGTGCGGATCCTCCTGGGCCAGCCGGCTGGGCCATCCGACCGGCGCATCGGGGCCGGAGCCGATAGACTCTCGGCGTGCCTGGCCGGCGCAGCGTTCTGGTTAGCGGGGGAGCGGCTGTGGCCGCGTGCCTGGCCGGGGCTGTGGCGCTGGGAGGCGCGGGGTGGGCCGCGCCCTGGATGCGGGCGCGGGAGAACGGGGTGATCCGCGGCGGCGCGCTGCGGGGGCGCCAGGGAGCTCGCGATCTGCGAGTGGGCGCCGCTGGAACTGGAGTGATCGCCAGCAGCGCGCTGCAGGGGCGCCTGGGCGGGCACGTCTCCTCCTTTGACCAACACTACATGCCTGCCGGCCTGGCCGGGCCAGCCGTGAGCGCTGCGCCCGCACCCTATCGCCGCGTCTACGACGCCCCTGGGGGACGGCTGGTGGCGGAGGTCCTGCCGGATGGGCAGGTGCGCCAGATCACGTTTGGCCGCGAGCGCCCTGTGCTGGACGTGTGGGAGCCGGCCGAAGGCGATTGGTCCCTGGCCGAGGCGCGGGAGCTGGCGCGACGCTGGCTCCCTCCGGACGCCGCCCTGCTGCGGGCGGAGCCGTTCTTCTTCCAGGGGCGGGCCGCCGGCCAGCGGGAGATCTATCACAGCCAGGCGCTTGCGCCGGCCGGCGGGCTGCCGGGTACTACTGCGGCCGGCGCCGGCGGGGTGGGGAACTGCGCGGCAACGTATTATCAGACCAGCGCAGGCGGCGTGGCCTTCATCCTGGTCGGCCTGTACTGATGACGCTGCGGGGGGACCTTGAATGATCGGTCATGCTGCCAGGAGCACCAGCGTAGCATGACAATGGCCGGCACTCTACACCGGAACCACACCGGGGTGATGGATCGCGGCGGATGGCTGGCGCTGAGCAACCCGCGCCCCCGGTAGCGAAGCGCCGTGGCATCCCGCGGTGGGCGTGGCTGGCGGCCGGCGCGCTGGTGTTAGGCGTGCTGGCCGTGCTGTACTGGGGCCGCGGCGGGACGGCCATGCTGGGCGCGCTGGCGCTGGCGCTGGCGGCGCTGGCGGTGCTCTTGCTGGCTGAACCCGACGGCGACCCTGCCGCCGAGCAGTGAGCGGGGGCCAGCGGCCAGGGCGCTGGCCGCTCGGCGTAGACTTTCCATAACCGGTGCCTCCGTCACTGCGCTCGCTCGCCGCCACTGTCTGCACGCTGGCACTGGCCGCCATCCTGGCGTGCGCGCCGGGCGCGACCACCTCGTCTCCTCGCTCACCGGCGGGCGCAACGGCCGTGCCGGCAGCGCCGGTGGCCGTGGCGATGGAGCAGACCGGCGCCACAGGGTCGGGCGCGGCGCCGGCGGCCGCGGAAGCGCCCACGTTCTCCGGCGAGCGCGCGCTGGCGCACGTGCGGCACCTGGCCGGCGCCATCGGCCCGCGGCCGGCGGGAGCGCCGGCGGCCGGCGAGGCGGCCGGCTACATCGCCCAGACGCTGGCGGCGTACGGCTACGAGGTGGTGCGCCAACCGTTCACCTTTCCTCAGTTCGAGGAGCGCGAGACGAGCCTGCAGGTCGGCGGCGCTGGGGCGCACGCATCCGGCGCGGCGGAGCCGTGGAACATACCGGCGCACGCCATGCTGTATTCCGCGTCCGGCACGGTGCAGGGGGCGCTGGTGTTTGCCGGCTTCGGGCGCGCCGATGACTTTCCACCCGGGGGATTGGTCGGCGCCATTGCGGTGATGGAGCGTGGGGAGAACATCACCTTTCGGGAGAAGGCTGAAAGGGCCGCCCGCGCTGGCGCCAGCGCGGCCGTGATCTACAACAATCTGCCCCGCGAGTTTGTGGGCTCGCTCCAGGTGCCGTCGTCCATCCCTGTGGTCGCGATCAGCGGGCAAGATGGCCAGCGCCTGCGCGCGCTGCTGGAGCAGGGTCCGGTGACGGGACGCATGACCGTCGACGCCAGCGTCGAGACGCGGGCGACGGAGAACGTCATCGCCACGCGCGCGCCGGACGGCCGCCCCGGTGCCGCGCGTATCGTGCTCGGGGCGCACTACGACTCCGTGGCCGTGGGGCCGGGGGCCAACGACAACGCGTCCGGCACGGCGGTCATCCTGGAGCTGGCGCGCGTCTTTGCAGCGGACGATACCGGCGTCTCGCTGAGCGTGATCGCCTTCGGCGCCGAGGAGCTAGGTCTGCTGGGGAGCGCGCACTACGTGGCCGGCCTGCCGGCGGCCGAGCGGGCGCGCATCCGCGCCATGCTGAACTTCGATATGGTGGGCGTGGGCGAGCAGCTCATGGTGGGGGGCGACGAGCGCATCGCCAGATTGGTGGAGGACGTGGCCGGGCAGCGGGGCCTGCGTATCGGGCGCCTGGGGCAAAGCGCGACACAGCGCTCCGACCACGCGCCGTTCATTGCGGCCGGGATCCCCGCGGTGTTCTTCTACGTGCTGGACGACCCGAACTACCACACGCCGAGCGACGTGGTCGAGAACGTCTTGGCCGCGCGCCTGTCCGAGATTGGGACGATCGCGGCTGACGTGATCCGGCGTCTAGCGCAGGAGCAATGAGCCGGCTACCGCTAGATCCTGTGGCAATAGCCGGTCCTTCCATCACCCGCTGGCGCCACAGAGGGGTATAGCCGATACGTCAGGAGTGGAGCCCTCACCCTCGCCCTCTCCCAGGGGGAGAGGGGACTGCTCGCGCTCCCAAAGGGAGCGGGGCTCCTGGCTGGCGGCGGCGCTCAGGGGCGGCGCAGCCGGTCCAGGGTGGCGTAGAAGCCGGCGTAGTAGAGCAGGGGCGCCAGCCGGTCATTGCCCTCGCCGGCGGCCACGACGCGCCCCACGAAGATAGTGTGATCGCCCCCGTCGAAGGTGGCATGGAGGCGGCAATCGAACCACGCCACGGCGCCGTTCAGGAGCGGTGCGCCGGTGACGGCGGTGTGATAGGGAACGCCAGTGAACGCCTCGTCGACGAGCGGGGCCCGGCCGGCAAAGCGCTCTGCCAGGAACTCCTGCGCATCTGAGAGCAGGCTGACGCCAAAGGCGCCGGCGGCGGTGAGCAACGCCGCGCTCTCCAGGTGGCGCTCGATGCAGATCAGCACCAGGGGCGGGGAGATGGAGACGACGGTGAAGCTGGTCACCGTCAGGCCGCGTAGCCCTTCGCCGGTGACGAACGTGACGACGGCGACGCCGGCGGCGTATCGAGCCCGCAGGCGGCGCATTACGCCGGGGCTGGGTTCTGTGGCAGGCTGGGCGCCAGTGGGCTCGTGATCCACGGCGGCCTCCTTACCACCGGTGCTTGACGGGACGTCCTCGGTCCCAGATTGGCTGCGTCGAACAGTTCCAGGCGCGACCATCTCCCTCCTGCGAGCCAGCACGGGTGCAACCAATTATTCCGGAGGGTGGAGCCCTCGCCGTCTCCCTTTGGGAGAGGGAACGTAACCTTGTCTCGTCCGGAGTAAGTGGCTGCACCCGCCAGGGCGGCAGGCAGCACCTGGAGGTGGTTGCCTGGTACCTTCTGCAATACCTTACCGGAAAGGCTGAGGCATGCCGGAGGATGCGACCGCGAGCTTTGGCCCGCCCAGCGCGCGCCCCAGGGAGGCCGTGGGGCAGCAAAGGTGGCCGCATGACATCGATGAGATGATGGCGCGCATTCGTGAGGCGGTGCGGGCCTTTCCCAAGGCGGCGCTCTTCGAGCTGGCGGAGGACGGGTTCACGTCCGTGTTCGAGGTGCTGGTGGCGTGCCTCATCTCCGTGCGCACGCGAGACGAAGCGACGCTGCCGGTGGCGCGGCGCCTCTTTGCCCGCGCGCGCACGCCGGCTGAGGTGGCCGCGCTGGGGCCGGACGGCATCGAGGCGCTCATCCGGGGATGCGCGTTTCACGAGGCCAAGGCGCGCCAGATCCACGCCATCGCGCGCCGGGCGGAGGCGGACCTGGGCGGGCGCCTGCCGTGCGACTTCGAGGTGCTGACGTCGTTCCCCGGGGTGGGCCCGAAGTGCGCCAATCTGGCCCTGGGGATCGCCTGCGGCCAGGCGCGGATAGGGGTGGACGTGCACGTCCACCGCGTGACCAACCGCTGGGGCTACGTCGCCACGCGCACGCCGGAGCAGACGATGGTCGCGCTGGAGGCGAAGCTGCCGCGCCGGTACTGGCTGGAGATCAACCGGCTGCTGGTGCCATTCGGCAAGCACATCTGTACCGGCGTCCTGCCCAGGTGCTCGACGTGCCCGGTGCTGGAGTTCTGCCGGCAGGTCGGCGTCGGCGCCCATCGCTGACCGGCCGGCGAGCGCCGCTGCCTACAATGTGAGCCCTGGGAGGAGATATGCAACGCGTTGCGTTCGTGCTCAAGGTGAAGCCGGAGATGATCGAGGAGTACAAGCGCCGGCACGCCAGCGTCTGGCCCGAGATGCTCCAGGCGCTACGTGAGACGGGCTGGCACAACTACTCCCTGTTCATGCGGCCGGATGGGCTGCTGTTCGGCTACCTGGAGACGCCGGACTTCGAGCGGGCGCGGGCGGAGATGGCCAAGCGCGAGGTTAACGCCCGCTGGCAGGCGGAGATGGCCCCCTTCTTCGAGTCGATCAACGGCAACCCCGACGAGGCGATGGTGCCGCTGGAGGAGGTCTTTCACCTGGATTAGCCTGGATGCTGCGGTGGAGCCCTCAGCCCTTTTTGAGCGGCGCCCTCACCCTGGCCCTCTCCCATAGGGTGAGGGGGCTCTTCCAAGAGGGGTTGGCCGCTGAGGGCAGCGCTGCCGGTGGAGGGGCCGTTCTGCTGCGTCAGGGTAGGAGGCCTTCCTCCTGGAGCAGCCCGAGCGCGCGGTCGAAGGCGTCGACGGTGTGGGCCACGTCACGCTCGTCGTGCACGGCGGAGACGATGAGGCTGCCGGAGAAGTCGACGCCGTAGAGCTGCATGGCGGAACGGAGCCGGTGGCTGAAGGTGGGCCCGCCGCCCGCGCGCCGGAACGACAGATTGATGATGGAGACCTCTCCGGTGGCGTCGCCTTCGACGCCACGCCGGCGCAGCACGTCCAGCAGGCCGCGGCGTAAGAGCTGGGCGGTAGCCGTCGCCTGCAGCTGCACGGCTGGATTTCTGACGATCTCCAGGCAGGCCACGCCGGCCGCGGCCGAGAGCGGGTTGGCGTTGAAGGTGCCGGGATGGTGGATGCGCCCGAAGCGCGACCACTCGGGATCGTCGAGGCGGAGGTCGAACAGGGCCAGGATGTCCTTGCGACCGGCGATACAGGCCCCAGGCAGCCCGCCGGCCAGGATCTTGGCCAGGGTGGCCAGATCCGGCGTCACCCCGTAATACTCCTGGCAGCCGCCCGGCGCGTACCGGAAGCCGGTGACGACCTCGTCAAAGATCAGCACGACGCCCCGCTCCCGTGTGACGTCCCGGACCCGCTGGAGATAGGCGGTGCCGGCGCCGTCGGCGATCAGGATGACGGCGGCCACGTCCGGCTCCTGGTCGAGCAGGCGCTCGATGGCGCCGGCGTCGCGTGGCGGAGCGGCCAGCACCGTGCCGGCCACGGCCGCGGGCACCCCCTTCGAGAGCGGGACGTCGTAAGGGGGTTGCATCGCCACGGTGGCGTAGTCGTGCCAGCCGTGGAAGCCGCCCTGGATCTTGATGATCTTGGTCCGGCCGGTGTAGGCGCGGGCGAGGCGCATGGCCATCATGGTGGCTTCGGTGCCGGAGCTGAAGAACTTGACAGATTGGGCACAGGGCACGATCTCCTCGACTAGCTCCGCCCAGCGGACCTCCAGCTCGTGGCAGGCGCCATAGTGGGTCCCCTTCTGCGCCTGCTCGACGATGGCGCGGGTGATCGCCGGATGGTTGTGCCCCAGGAGGAGCGCGCCGTGGCCCATGCGGTAGTCGACGTACTCGTTGCCGTCCACGTCCCACTTGCGCGAGCCGTGGGCGTGGCTCACGTAGAGCGGGAACGGGACGTGGTAGCGGGAGTCGTGGGTCACACCGCTGGGGACGACGCGCCGCGCCCGCTCGTAGAGCTGCGCGCTCGTGGGGCAGCGCTGGGCGCGCAGGGCGTCGATCGTGCCGGCACCGCTCGCCGCGCGCTGGGATGTCGTTTCTAATGCCATAGAGCCTGCTCCTTGCCGCTCAGTCCAGGTGGGAGCGTCTCCCGTGCCGCCGTGCGGGTCGTGTGATGCTACCACGGGGAGCCCCGCCGCCCCCTCGTCGCGTCGGAGAGGGAGACGGCGGGGAGGGCATGGGACCATCAGGAGCGGCGGCGCAACTCCTCCCTTACCCACCAGCGAGCGCGGGACGCTATACTGCCCCGGCGTCGGGAGGAAATCGCGACGGCCAGTTGCTGCACCGCGACCTTTGTACATCGCCACACGACACGACCATCGTAATCGCCACACGACACGAGCATCGTACGCCCCCAGGTAAGCGCCCCGGGCGCAAGAGGACCATCGAACACCATGGACGTATACCGCCCCTATCCGGCTCAGCAGCCAGCCGACCATGACGAAGAGGAAGCGCTCACGGAGCCCGCACGCCGGCCGGCCACCCCCGAGGGGCCACTGCCCGCCACCGTCGTCGCCGGCCCGTCGACCGACGCTGAGGTGCCGCCCCGCGCCGCCCAGCCGCGCCAGGAGCGCCCGCTCCCAGATCTGGAGCACCCCGGCGGCCACCTTCACGGCGTGGTCGCGCGTCTGAACCGGCCCCGCCGGTTCGGCTTCTTACGCGCCGACGACGGCGTGGAGGTCTTCTTTCACGCCTCCGCTCTCTCGACCGGCCCAGGGAGCTTTGATCGCCTGCGCCCGGGCCAGGAGGTCGAGTTCGACTGCCACCAGGACGAGCAGGGCCGTGGCCTGGCCGCCTCGCTCGTCACCATCATTGGGGAGCTGCCGGAGCCGCAGCGCCCGCAGAAGCAGCGCCAGGCGGAGCGCGCCCGCGCGGCGCGAGCCCAGGCCACCGGCTGGCACGTGGAGGTGCTGCAGGACCGGCAGGGTGAGACCGTGCAGGCGCAGCTGGAACGCCTGCTCAACGAGCGCGGGATCAAGCCGGGGAACTTCACCTTCAACCTGACGGAGACCGATGAGGGCGTGGAGTGCTGGGTGGCCTACTACGTCGGCAGCTAACCGCCTCCATGGCCCGCGCTGGCGCATTGAACGGCACAGGTAACTTCCCCGCCTGTCACTCGTGGAGGTGACGCCGGGGGCGCGGTTCTCGTCAGGGAAGGCTGAGCCGTGGCCGGCACGCGCGCCGCGCCGGCCACGGCACCCCTGTGCGGGACGACGAGCCCGGCTTACTTATGAGCGGGGCCCTCACCCTGGCCCTCTCCCTATGGGAGAGGGGACTTAGGAGCCCTCACCCTGGCCCTCTCCCTATGGGAGAGTGAAGTCCTTCCTGGGTGTGGATCATCGGTGCTAGCGGCCGGTGAGGCTCAGCGCGCCTGGGACCGGCCGCCTTCCGTCAGGCCTGCCTGCCAGGTGAAGCGCCGCCCATCGCTATCCGCCGGGATGGCTGGCACGGTCTGGCCATCGCGGAAGAAGAGCACGCAGATCGATCCGTCCGAGTTGACCATGGCGCTGGCAGTCGTTCCGTCTGAGTACCAGGCCACGACGCCTCGCCCGCCCTCGCCGGTTCGCGCCGGCCGGCTGCGTACCAGGCGCACGCCGTCCGGGGGCTCGACCATCCACAGCGCGTCCTCGGCCGGGGCCGGCGCCTCGCACGCCTCCCCCGTGTCCGCGCGTGCGTGCCCGTGCCGATCGCGCCATTGCACGACGCGGCGTAGCCAGGTAATCACCATCCCGCATGCTAGCATGGCCGGCCGTGCGGCTCGGCCAGGGCGCACGGCAGTGATATCTCTCCTCTCCCCGTGGCCGGGATCTGGGCGTACCCAACAGGTGCGGAAGCGCCAGGTCGCGGCCGGCGTCCCGCTCTCCCCGTCGGAGACGAGGCGGCGGGGCCAAGTCGCACGGTGGGGCGGTGTGGGACAGGGGTGCGGTGCGGCCGCGACTGAAGGGGTGAGGTCCGTCCTCCCGGCGCGGCCCCGGCCGCAGGGGGTGAGATCCGTCGTCTCCAGCAACGCGGCGGGGGAGGGCGGACGTCTCAATAACCATCCGGCCGGCCACGTAGACTGTAAGCGGAAGGAAGAAGGCGCGCCTGCTAATGGCCGTGGACGGACGCTGGCTGCTCCCGTTGCTCGCTGCCGCACTGTGCGCGGTATTTGCCAGCCTGCTGCTGGGGCAGTGGTGGTCGCGCCGCCGCCCGTACCAGGTGATCTGGGCGGCGGGGCTGCTCTTCTACGGGCTGGCGGCTGGCGCCGATGCCGTCGGCCAGCTCTACGGCTGGAGCGAGGCGACCTATCGCGTCTGGTACCTGTTCGGGGCCATGGCTACGGCGGCCTGGCTGGGGCTGGGGGAGCTGTATCTGATCCGGACCCCGGCCTTTGGCGAGCTGGTGGCCCTGGGGGTGTTCGCCGGGTCGATCCCGGCCCTGATCCGAGGCGGCCGGCTGCTGGCGGCTCATGAGGACGTGCTGGCCCAGCCGGCCATCGCCATCGGTGTGGCGGGGATCGCCGCCGCCGGCGTGCTGGCCCTGGTCTCCTGGGAGCGGCCGGAGTGGTTCGGCCACGCAGGGCTGGCGCTGCTGGTGGCCGGCACGCTCTACGGCGCGGCCCGCGTCTTCTCAGCGCCGGTCGACGCCGCGCAGATGCTGGACCCGGCGACAGGCGTTCCCTGGGGCAATGCCTTGCCCGACAGCGTGCGCCTGCTGACGCCGCTCTTCAACATCGGGGGCTCGCTGGCGCTGCTGTTCGGAGCGGGCTACAGCGCCTGGAGCTACTGGCGGCGCCGCGCCTCGCGCCGGCGCTTGATCAGCACCGGCCTGATCGCCCTGGGCGCGTTTGCCCCCAGCCTGACCAGCACCCTGAACCGGTTTGGCATCACGGGCGCCTTCTACTGGGGCGAGCTGCTGGGCGTCCTGCTGCTCTTTAGCGGGTTTCTGGCCAGCACGGAGGCAGCGGCGGGGCGAGCGCCGTCGCGTCTACGCGGGCTGGTCTCCCGCCCGCTCCATTGACTCGCGCAGGCGCTGGACGATGCCGGCGCCCATCGAGCGGTACGGGTGCCCTTTGGTCGCTTGCAAGCGCGGCAGCCCATCTTCCTGGACCTCGACGAGCTGCCACCAGTCGAGCCACGGGTTGCGCTCGATCTTCTCGGCAATGAACCGGCGCGCGTCCTCCTCCGTGTCGAACGCCCCGCAGTAGTCGTTCAGCCCGCCGGCAGGATAGAAGCTCTCCCCGGCAAAGACGAGCCAGCGCGTCACACGTGTTCTCCCTCCTTGCTCGCCGCCGGCCCGCCTCAGGCGCACGCGGCGGCGTGCCTCCCAAGAGGATTATGCACCGGTGGCGCGCGGCCAGCTTTCCGATCTGCAGTCCTTGCCGGCGCCCGAGCCATCTGCACCGGCGGCCGATGGCGCGCGGCCGGCGCGGAGCGCGGCTCCCAGGCTCGCCCGGAACCCGCCGTCTCCCTCGCCTCGCACCCTGCACCTTGAACGTTGAACCTTCAACCCTGAACTTCGTCTATCCGCTGCGCTTGAGGCGGCCGGTGCGCTTGGCGAAGCGCTCGGCGACAGCGAAGGCGGCAATGCTGGACGGCACCAGGACCATGCCCATCAGGGCCAGGATCATGAGCTCGGTGGAGACCGCCTGGAGCCGCCCGCCATCAATGACGGCGGTGCGCACCCCTTGCAGGACGTAGGTCATCGGCGAGAAGGGCGAGACGATGCGCAGCCACCAGGGCAGGACGTCGGTGGGATAGTAGACGCCGGAGACCAGGAGCAGGCTGGAGTTCATGACGAACGTCATCTGGGCGCCCCGCTCGGTGAACAGGAGGGGCAGGATGGCTACGAAGATGGCCAGGCCGATCACGCTCACGGTGCCGGTGGCGATCACCGCTCCGGCCGCCAGCAGGTTGGCGCGGGAGAGATCGACGCCGAAGATGAGCACGACCACGACGAAGACGATGGCCGCCCGCAGCGCGCCGTGCGTGACGGCGTACAGGCAGCTCCCCACCAGATGCACGACGCGCGAGACCGGCGCCATGAGGGTGTATTCGATGGTCCCTTCCCAGCGCTCCCAGGTGATCGTCTCGGCGATGTTGCTGAAGACGTCGGAGAGGTAGTTCCAGAGCATGGTGCCGATCAGCAGGTAGAGGAGCAGGCTGCTGGTGTCTACCGGCTGGCCGGTGATGCGCTCGGTGGCGGTGGCGATGAACAGGACCGCGAGGCCATTCACCAGAGCGTAGACTAGCCAGACCACCTCCCAGCCCAGGTAGCGGCGGGTCAGGTTCCAGTTCCGCTCGAAGAAGGCATACCCGGCGTTAACCTGGCGGCCGAGGGCGCGCCCGATCGTTGGTCCAGGGCCGGCAATCACGGTGCACCTCGCTTTCGGGGGTGAGGCGTTGGCGACTGACCTGATGACGCGATCAGACTTCGGCCGTGATCTCGCCGGTGACCTCGTCGACCACCAGGCCGGTCAGATGCATGAACACGTCTTCCAGCGTCGGCGCGCGGTCATGCGCGTCGCCGGCGGAAGGGAGGGCCGCCTTGAGCCCGGCGGGGGTGTCCAGGGCGATGATCTTCCCCCGGTTCAGGACGGCGATCCGGTCGCAGAGGCGCTCGGCCTCGTCCATATCGTGGGTGGTGAGCAGCACGGTCGTTCCGTAGCGCTGGCGCACCTCCAAGATGAAGGCCTGCACGTCCCGCTTGGAGCGAGGATCGAGGCCGGTGGTCGGCTCGTCCAGGAGCAGCAAGGCCGGCAGGCTGAGGAAGGCGCGGGCGATGGCCACCTTCTGCTGCATGCCCCGTGACATGGCCTCCATCGGGGCGTAGGCCGCCTTGCGGTCGATGCCCAGGCGGGCGAGGATTGCCAAGGCCTGGCGCTGCGCCGCGGTGGTGTCGAGATCGTACAGGCGGGCGGCGTAGATCAGGTTCTCCATCGGGCTCAGCTTCTTGAAGAAGGCAGCATCGACGCTGACGCGATTGATCAGGCGCTTCACCGCCTGCTCGTGGCGGCGCGTGTCAAGACCGAAGACCTCGACGGCGCCCCGATCGGGGATGAGGAGCGTGGAGACGACGCGGATCAGGGTGGACTTGCCCGAGCCGTTGGCGCCGAGCACGCCGAAGATCTCGCCGCGCTGCACCTCGAACGAGACGTCGTCGACGGCCACGACGGGCCGGGCCCCGTCCGCGGACGGCGGGCGGCGCCGGCCGGCCCACCAGCGGCGGCCGGCCGCGCCATCACGGCCGAAGCGCTTGGTAACGCCCCGCACGCGGAGCGCCGGCGAGGCCGGCACGCCGGGAGCGACGGCGGCGATGGGCTCAGGCAGGCCAAGGTCAGTGAGGCCAACCGATGGAGTAGCGAGCGCAGTCACGAGAGTTCACCTTTCGGGGAGCGGTGCACGCGAGCAGAGACGAAATGGAGGGAGGGACGACGAACCGTGGCGGCAGCGACAGGGCGGCCGGTGCCGCGGTGGCCCTGAAGAAGGGGAGGCGCTCGCGCGACGCGCCGCGAGGCGCGGCAGAGCTAACGGAGCGGCATCCCGACCCGGGGGCGGGCGGCAAAGGCACGGCGGCGCGCGGTGGCGCCCGCATTGCCGCTAGCGATGCGCACTAGCATTCCGGCCCCCTTGTGTCGAGATACATGGCAAGTGACGAGTGCTCTTGGATGAGTGCTCTTGATTGTAGACGCGCGGGCCGGTTTCGTCAAACGCGCGGGGTGGCTCGCTACACTCCGCGGCGGCCGCTACGGACCTCACCCCTTTCGGCCGCGGTCCCGCCCTGAGGCTATCCGGAACGGCGGCAGAGTAAGGAACAGGCGATGGAACCGAGCCCCGCAGCTGCCCCGCTGGTCGGCGCCCCCGCGGCGTCGGGCCCGCAGCACGTCCTGCATGTGATCTCCCACACCCACTGGGACCGGGAGTGGTACCGCACCTTTCAACAGTTCCGCATCCGGCTGATGCGGGCCATCGATCAGTTGCTGGCCATTCTGGAGTCGGGGGACGAGTTCCGCTGCTTCCACCTGGACGGGCAGGCGGTGGTGCTGGAAGACTATCTGGAAATCCGCCCCGGCAACGAGGGGCGGCTGCGGCGCCAGATCGAGGCGGGGCGCATCCTGTGCGGGCCGTGGTACGTCCTGCCCGACGAGTTCCTGATCAGTGGCGAGGCCCACATCCGCAACCTGCTCATCGGGCGCCAGGTCGTCTCCCGCTTCGGCCGGTCGATGCCGGTGGGCTACCTGCCGGACCTCTTCGGCCACATCAGCCAGATGCCGCAACTGTTGCGCGACGCCGGCCTGGACAACGCCGTGCTGTGGCGGGGCCTGTCCGGCGAACGGGAGGGACTGACCAGCGAGCTGTACTGGGAGGCGCCGGACGGCAGCCGCGTCCTGTGCATCCACCTGCCGGAACGTACGGGGTACAGCAACGCCAATAACCTGCCGGCGGAGCCGGACCAGGCCTGGGAGCGCATCCGGGCGCTGCGGGCAGAGCGCGCCGCCGTGGCGGCCACATCCCATCTGCTGCTGATGAACGGGACCGACCACCACGGGCCTCAGGCGGAGGTGCCGTCGCTGCTGCGGGCGCTGGCGCCGCGGCTGCGAGCCGAAGGCGCGGAGATCGTGCACTCCAGCCTGCCGGCCTACGTCGACGCGGTACGCGCGGCGATAGATGGGGACGGTAGGGCCCGGCTCCACGGTCGCGCTGAGGAGGGGCCGGACGCCGGACGACGCCGTCAGGAGCTGCCCGTGCGGCGGGGGGAGCTGCGGGAGGTGAACCGCAGCGGGAGCGACTACGCCAACTTCCTGCTGTACGGCGTGGCGTCGGCGCGAGTGTACCTCAAACAGGCCAACCACCGCTGCCAGCAGGCGCTGGAGCGCTACGCCGAGCCCTGGTCGGCTTTGGCCTGGCTGGCGACCGGCGCGCCGTACCCGCAGGGGCTGCTCACCCAGAGCTGGAAATACCTGCTCCAGAACCACCCCCACGACAGCATCTGCGGCTGCAGCATCGACGCGGTCCACGAGCAGATGATGACGCGCTTCCAGTGGTCGCACGAGATTGCAGAGCAGCTCACGGTGGAGGCGCTGCACCAGATCAATCGGCGGGCGGCCGTGCCGGCCACGCAAGCGGGCGATGTCCCGTTTCGGCTGTACAACTCCCTTCCCTGGGAGCGCGACGAAGTGTGGGAGGCGACGGTGGACCTGCCGGCCGACAGCACAGCGCGGGCCTTCCTGGTGCTGGATAGCGCGGGGGCAGTGCTGCCCCACGTGGTGCGCGACGACCGGCTGCTCGTGCGCACCATTGACCATTCGGACGTGCGCCCCGCGCCCCGCAACGTGCGCCTGCGCCAGGTGACGCTCGCCTTTCGGGCGGCGCTCCCGCCGGCGGGCTATCGCACCTTCGTGCTGCGCCCCCTCGCCTTGCCGGCCTACGACCGGCCCGAGCCGTCGCCGGCCGACGTGGTGGCCGGCCCCACCTGGCTGGAGAATGAGCACCTGCGGGTGGACGTGGCGCCGAACGGGACGCTGGCGTTGTGGCACAAGGCCAGCGGGCGGCGCTGGACCGGCCTGCTGGCCTTTGAGGACGGGGGCGACGTGGGCGACGAGTACACCTACGCGCCGCCGCAGCGGGACCGCATCTCTACCAGCACCGGCGCCTGCGCGTCGATCGCGGTGCTGGAGCAGGGCCCCGTGGCGGGGCGCCTGCGCATCGATCTCACGCTGGACCTCCCCGAAGAGGCGGCGCCGGACCGCAAGTCGCGCAGCGAGCGCCTGGTGCCGTGCCGAGTGTCGTCGGTGGTGACGCTGGCCGCGGGGAGCCGGCGGTTGGAGGTGGAGACGACGGTGGAGAACCGCGCCCGCGACCACCGCCTGCGAGTGCTCTTTCCGGCCGGGGTGCGCGCGAGCCACCACGTTGCCGACCAGGCCTTCGACGTGGTGGAGCGGCCGAACGATTATCTGTGGCCACCGGCGGAGGTCTGGAACGAGGACCCACCCCAGACTCACCCGCAGCGCCTGTTCGTGGACCTGGCCGACGAGGCGGGCGGGCTGGCGCTGCTCAACCAGGGCATCACCGAGTACGGCATCACGGGGCGCGCCGGGGGCGAGCGGGGCCTGGCCCTGACCCTGCTGCGCTGCGTCGCCTACCTGGGCGGCCTGACCTATCCCAGCACTATCCGCAGCGGCGCAGGGCCGCACCTGGCCACGCCGGGGGCGCAGTGTCTGGGGACACACACCTTTCGCTACGCCCTGGTGCCGCACCAGGACGACTGGGAGAGCGCCGGCCTGGTGCGCGAGGCGCAGGAGTACTGCGCGCCGGCGCTGGCGCATCCGGTACTGGATACGCCGCCGGGGTCCAGGGGCCAGGCGCCGGTGGAACCGGCGTTTGGCCTGGAGCACAGCTTTCTGCGCGTCGATGGGGACGGGGTGATGGTGAGCGCCTGCAAGCGGGCCGAGGCCCCCGACCCGTTCGAGGCGGGTGATCCGCAGGGCCGGCTGGCGCTGCGCCTCTACAACCCGACGCCGGCCCCGCGCCAGGCACGCATCAGCCTCTCCGTCCCGATCCAAGGGGCCTGGCGGTCTACCATCCTGGAAGAGGAAGGCGAGCCGCTGGAGGTGCGGGATGGGCGGCTCTCCGTCCTGGTGCCGCCGAAGAAGATCGTCACGCTGCTGATCGCCGCCAGCGAAAGGTGAGTTCAAAGTTCACGGTTCGAGGTTCAAAGATAGGGGTCGGGGGGTAAGGTATCGTCTCTGAACCGGCTACACTGGGCGGCGATGTCACGAATGGCCATCGCGGCGGCGGCGCTAGTGATCGCGCTGGCGCTGACGCTGGGGCTGTGGCGTTTCGTGCTGGGGGGCACGCCCGGGCTACGCCAGCCGGGCGAGGTCGCTACCGGGCCGCCTGTGCCCGGCGCGCGCGGCCGGCTGGCCTTCATCCGTGGGGGCGACGTCTGGACGTACGACCTGGCTAAAGGGATCGAGCGCCGGCTAACCAGGGATGGTGGCAATAGCGCCCCTCGCTGGTCAGGGAACGGGGCCTGGCTCTCTCTCACTCGAGGCGGGAGACTGTGGGCGATCAGGGCGGACGGCAGCACCGAGTTCGCCGTGCCGGGCGGCGACGTTCCGGCGTCGGCGCGCTGGGCGCCCCGCGGCAGCCGCCTGGCGTACGCCTCGTCGGACGGGAGCCTCTCAGTGCTTGATCCGGCGCAGGGCGAGCGGGGCCGGCGGGTGCTCGTGCCGCCCGGGCGGGGTGCAGGGCCCCGCCTTGCCTGGTCGCAGGACGGGACGCGCATCGCCTTCGAGCAGCATCAGCCGGCCGGCCCGGGGCTCAGCCACGAGGGGATCTGGTCCATCGGGGCGACGGGGCGCGATCAGCTGGCGGTGTATCTGGCGTCGGGCGACTTCTCGCTGCACCTGTGCTGCTGGACGGCGACCGGTGGCTACCTCCTCTTCTGGCGAGGCACGGCGTCGGCGTCGCTGGCCGCGGACGGCCTGCCGCTGCTGGTGAGCCGCGCCCGTAGCTCCGAGCCGGTGCGCGTGAGCGCGGCCGCCTTGCCCTATCCCGACTGGGTGGCGGCCGCGCCGCGCCTGGATGCCCTGGCCCTGGTGGTCGGCGCTGGACGCGAGGCGACGAGCGGCAAGTCGCTGGTGGCTGCCCTGCTGCAGGCCGGGCGCGATGGGGCGATCGTGGTCCAGACCAACGTGCTGGAGAGCGATCCCGGCTCGGCGCCAGGCTCGCCGGCATGGGCGCCGCCGGGCACGACCATTGCCTACTCGTCCGGACCGAGTCTGAGCAGCAGGGGCGGGGACCTCGCGGCCAGCCTGGCCGGCCGGCGGATCTGGCTGGTGCAGGCGGACGGGAGCGCCAGGCGCCCGCTGCTGGCCGACGCCACCATCCCCGCCGGCGTTTCGGACGAGCGCCCGCTGTGGGCGCGCGACGGGCGTACGCTGGTGTTCGTGCGGCGCCTGCAGCCGGACGCGGCGGCGCGGAACGGCTCCGGCCAGGCCGGTGCGGTCGGGGCGGAGCTCTGGGTCGCCCTGGCCGATGGCAGCGGGGCGCGGCGCGTGGCCGGCGGCCTGCCCGACCCGGGCTTCGGCTACTACGGCCACCTGGACTGGGGGGAGGTGTTCGACTACCTGGGGGCTTAGCGGAGCCCTCACCCTCTGCCAAAGGGAGAGGGGACCTCCCTCACCGCCACCCGCTGCGCGGGCCCCCCGCTCTGCCAAAGGCAGAGGGGATCTGCTAACCATCTCCCAGAGGGAGAGCGGACGTCTGGCCGCGGCGTTAGCAGGCGCGGCAGCGCCCGAAGATCTCGACGAAGTCGGACTCGGGACGGAAGGCCTGGTGCTGCGCCACCGACTGCAGCAGGGCGGCCAGGCGGGGATCGTCGAACTCGGCCACGCCGTCGCAGGCGACGCAGACCAGGAAGTGGCGGGACCGCGCGGGGTGGGCGGCGTCGCACAGGACGTAGCTGGGGCCGCTGCGCCGGTAGAGGCGGGCCACCAGCCCTTCTTCCTCCAGGAGCTCAAGGGTGCGAAAGATGGTGGCGCGCCCGACCGACGGCGCGCGCGCGGCCACGGCGGCGCACAGCTCCCCGGCGGTAAACGGGCGGCCCAGGGCGGCGATCGTCTCCACGACGGCGGCGCGGGCCGGCGTCACCTGGTGACCGGCCAGGCGCAGGCGCCGGATCACGTCGGCGCTACTCCTGGGCGGTATCCGGCAGCGCTCGCACGGGGCAGTAACACCTTGTCTCATTGGCTGATACCTGGTATCAGTTTACTGCATGACTCATATCATGGTGCCGGATGGCGTTCTGCCCTGGTGGCTGTCGGTCGCCGGATGGCTGCTGGCGGCGGCGCTCTTGAGCGTTGCGGTGTGGCGCGTCCGCGCGGTACCGGCGGTACGGATGGTGCCGCTGGCGGCGGTGATGACGGCGGTGATGGTGGTGGTGATGTCCCTGGAGGTGGTGCCGATTGGCTACGAGCCCCATCTCACGGTGCTGACCGGCATCCTGATTGGCCCATGGTACGGGGCCATCGCCGCCTTTCTGTTCAATCTGCTGCGGGCGCTGCTTGGCGATGGGGCCTTCACGAACATCGGGCTGAACACGATGGTGACCTGGATAGAGATCGCCACCGGCGCGGGCGCGTACTGGGCCCTGCGGCCGCTGCTGCGGCACCGGCGCCCGGCCCTGGCCGCCGGTATCGCCACGGTGGCCGGCCTGTTCGTGGCGACGCTCGTCTTTATCGGGGTGGTCGGCGTCTCCAGGATCGACCCGGCGGCGGCCATCCACACCGGGGCCTTCAGCGTCGAGGCGGGCGGCTTCCAGGAAGGAGCCCTGGCGGAAGGGGTGCTGGGCGTGCGCCTGAGGGAGCACCAGCCGGCGGGTGAGGCGTCAGGGCACAGCGACGAGTGGACCGGCTTTGCGCGGTTCGCCGCGGCACTGCTCCTGCTGGGGGCGATCGGATGGTCGCTGGAGGCGCTACTGACGGGGGCCATCGTGGCCTTCATCGCCCGCGTCCGTCCTGCGCTCCTGCACCTCCCCGCGCGGCAGGCGGCGGGCTGATCGCGGGGTGATGGCATGTGGCGGTTTACGGCCATCGATCGATGGGCGAGCGGGGGCAGGAGCTGGATGCATCGCGCGTCTCCCGCGGCCAAGTGGTCCCTGCTCGCCGCCGCCGTACTGGTGGCCGTGCTGGCCCGCACGCCCTGGCCGCCCCTAGCCGCTTACGGGCTGCTCCTGCTGGCCGCGGCGGCCGGCCGCCTGCCGGTGCGCCCGCTCGTGCTGGGGTCGCTACTCCCGGTGCCGATGTTCGGCCTGGTGGCCCTCAGCCGATGGGACGGGAGCGTGGGGCCGCCCCTGGCGGTGATTGGTAAGGGTATGATCACCACCTTCAGCGGCCTGCTGGTTGCCGCCACGACGCCGTATCCGGACCTGCTGGCCCCCGCCACGCGGGTGCTGCCGCCGGTGCTGGCCGATAGCCTGGTGCTGACCTATCGAGCGCTCTTCATCCTGGCAGGGCGCGCCGAGGCCTTCTGGCTGGCGGTGCGGGCGCGGGGCG
>DAOTTI010000271.1:0-4371 GCA_034437795.1 Chloroflexota bacterium
CCTGCTGGGGCTGGTCCGCGAGGGCGAGGGGATCGCCGCCAAGGTGCTGAGCAACCTGGGGGTGGAGCTGAACAAGGTCCGCAGCGCAGTGGAGTTCATCATTGGGCGCGGGGACCGGATGGTGATTGGCGACATCTCGCTCACGCCGCGGGCCAAGAAGGTGATTGAACTGGCGGTGGAGGAGGCGCGGCGCCTCAACCACAACTACATCGGCACGGAGCACCTCCTGCTCGGCCTGATTGCCGAGGGCGAGGGGATTGCGGCGGGGGTGCTGAACAGTCTGGGGGCCGACCTGCAAAGGGTGCGCGCTCAGGTTCTTCAGGTGGTGAGCCAATCGGCGCCGGCCGCTGCCCCGGCGCCCGCGCCGCCGGCGCGGGGGCGAGGCCTGACCGCAGACGAGTTACGCACCTTCCTGGCGGGGCCGTGGAACGCCAAGGTCGGTTGCCTGACGGAGGACGGGGCGCCGTACGTCGTCCCCGCCTGGTACGAGTGGGATGGCCAGGACTTCTGGCTGGTGCCCCGCGCTCGCTCCGCGTGGGCGCGCTATCTCCAGCGGGACCCGCGCGTCTGTCTGTGCATCGATCAGGACGGCCCGCCTCACCGCCGCGTGCAGGTGCAGGGGCGCGCGGAGATCGTGGAAGAGCCGAACGTCGGCGGCCGGTGGGTGCCTATTGCCGAGCGTATGGCCGTCCGTTACCTGGGGCCGGTGGATGGCCCGCGCTATCTGGTCCCCACGCTCAGCCGGCCGCGCTGGCTGATCCGCGTCCATCCCGATAAGATCACCACCTGGGCCGGCGGCGAGTGGCACCCCCGCTACCTAGAGACATAGAGCGCCCTCGTTCCCCCTTTCGCTTGAAGGGCCAAGGGGTGAGATCAGCCACAGTGCTACACTCACGCCGGAGAGCCTGCCAGCTCCATCGCCCTACCTGGGCAGGAAAGGAGGCGCATCGTCGATGACGGACCAAGCAAGAGCAGCGGCCTCGTTCCGTCCGATCGGTGCCACGTCCCGTCGGAGTGCGCCTCGTGCCACCGCTGGCCCTTAGGATCCGCAGATAGACCCTGGATAGGGCGATCCTCCAGCCGTAGCGGCCACGGCGCGCTCCAGCGCATACCGTGGCCGGTTTGCATTTCGGCCTCTCCTCTACCGAGAGCGGTCGCGGCCACGCGCTCGCACGTGGACCCGGGGCCGCTCTCTCAGTGACAGGCGTTGCGCGATCCCAGGTTGGGCTCACGGAGCACTGCCGCGAGCGGCTGCGTAAGTGCCGCTGGTTCGGCAACGAGTGCCGCAACCTAGAGCGTGTTAGGCACTTTGGGTGAGGAGCAGGGCGAACCGGTGGAGCAGGAGGCAGGCGAAGGCCAGGAAGTGGAGGCCGGCCAGCGTGGTGGGCAGGCGCTCGTCGTCTCGCGCCAGGCGGCGGAGGCGGGCGGCCCAGGCGAAGGAGCGCTCGCCCACCCACCGCTTGGGCAGGAGGACGAAGCCCCGCTTGGCCTGGGCGAGCTTGGCCACCTCCAGGCGGATGCCCGCGGCCTGGGCGTCGGCCGCCGGCTGCTCCCCCGTATGGCCCTGGTCGACGAAGGCCACCTCCACCGTCTCCCCGGTCACCGCTTGCACCCGCTCAGCCAGCGTGGCCGCCTGGGCGCGCTCCTGCACGTTGGCCGGGGTGACGACCAGGGCCAGCAGGTGCCCCAGCATGTCCACGGCCGCGTGCGTCTTGGAGCCCTTGCGGCGCTGGCGCCCGTCGTACCCGGCGCGGGCGCCGCTCTCCGGCGTGCTCTGGAGCGTGCGGCTGTCCAGGACGACCGCGGTCAGGTGCGGCGGCCGGTCGGCGGCCTCGCGCAGGAGCATCCGCAGGTCGTGGACGATCTGCTCGAACGCCCCGGCCGCCAGCCAGCGCTGGGTCTGCTGGGAGACGATCTCCCACGGGGGCAGGTGGTGGGGCAGCAGCCGCCACGGCGCCCCGGTCCGCACCAGATACCGGAGCCCGTTGAACACCTCGCGCAGGGGGTGCTTGCGCTGCGGCGCGTCCTCGCGCACCAGGCCAGGTACGGGACCACGAACGCCCACTCTTCGTCAGAAGCGTCACTCGGGTACGGCTTGCGGGTCATCTTCCCACAAGCCTATCCCCTCAAGTCCCTAACAGGCTCTAGTGTGGCACTACCAAATCATGGAGTGCGATCGTCGGCGAGGCTGAGGAGGAGAAGCCGCCGCCTGGGCGCGGCACCTTCACCTCGGGCGCAAACAAGACGGGGATCGTCACGCGCGGCGACGTCGTCCCCGTTGCGGTCGAGGGCGTGAAGGAGACCTACTACGCGCCATCCGTTCCGGATGAGGAGCAGCTCGTCTTCTGCTTCCCGCTCAACCACGGCGCCGGCAGGTCCACAGCACCCTGGCGCTTTAACCTCGCCCCACGGGAACCGGCCGTCGTGGCCCTCGCGGTCATCTGTGCGGCGCCGCCTGCCCCCTCCCCGACCGAATGCGTTCCTCCACCTCCCGCCAGATCGCGTCGTCGATGGGCTGCGAGATGGCGGCGACGTTCTCCTCTACCTCACGTGCCGTCTTGGCGCCGACCAGGACGCAGCCTATCTTCGGGTTGCGCAGCACGAACTGGAGCGCCACCGCCGGGAGCGAGACCTCACGCTCGCGCGCCCACTGCCACCAGTCAAGGGCCGCCTCGAACTCCGGCCGCTGGCGGAGCCGCTCGTCTCCGCGCGGGTCGGGGCCGGCCAGCAGCCCGGCCAGCACCGCCTGGGCGGCGATGACGCCCACGCCGGCGGCGGCCGCGTCGTCGATCAGCGGGGCGGCCGTCTGGCGGACCAGGGTGTAGTCGGCGTAGGTCAGGATCACGTCCACCTTGCCGGACTGGATGGCCCGGCGGTGGTAGTGGTGCTCGCGCACGCCGAGGCCGATGGAGCGGACCTTGCCCTCGTCTTTCATCCGCTGCAGCTCTTCAACCGCGCCCTGCGGGCCGAGGGCCTGTTCGAGCTCTGCCATCGACCGCGGGTCATGGATGAGCAAGCAGTCGACCGCATCGACGCCCAGCAGGCGCAGGCTGTTCTCCACTGACCAGCGCGTCCCCTCTGCTGAATAGTCGCCCCGCCGTGCCGGGTGCGTTCCGGTCTTGGTGGAGAGATAGACGTGGGCCGGCTTGCCGCCCATGGCGGCGAAGGCCTTGCCGATCCGCGCCTCGCTCTCGCGATACAGCGGCGACGTGTCGATGTAGTTGATCCTTAACTCGATCGCGCGGCGCACGGTCCCGATCGCCTCCTCATCGGTAATCGGCCCGTACAAGCCGCCCAGCCCCACGCCCCCGAGCGAAAGCTCGGTCACTACCATCTGCGTCCGCCCCAGCCGCCGCTTCGGTATCTCTGCCATCGCTGCGCTCCCTCTCTGGTCCCTAGACGTTCCTGCTCTGGTGCTCAGGTAGCCGTGCGTTTCTTCCTGGTCCGCACCTTGCCGCCTCCATTACCGCTTCTCGCCAGCGTGAGCGGCCGCGGTCATTGAAGCACGACGCCTGGCTGGCTATTCGTCGCTGTCGCCATCACCACTTCGCTGCAACGCCTCAACCAGCGCGCGGTCGCGGCGCCTCGTCGCCCGCTCCAGGCGCGCCTCCGGCCAATCGTAGAAGCCGGCGCCGGTCTTTGTGCCCAGACGCCCGCTCGCCACGCGGGCCGCCAGCTCCGGCGGGAGGGCGTCCGCGGCCGGTTCGGTGGAGAGCGTCGGCCAGACGTTGCGCGCCAGCGAGGCGTAGACGTCCAGCCCGGCAAAGTCGGCCACCGTGAACGGACCCAGCGCCGCCAGGCGCGGCCCAAAGCTGAACCGGACGACCTCGTCAATCGCCTCCGCGGAGGCGATCCCCTGGCGCGCCAGGAAGAGCGCCTCGCGGAAGAGGGCCTGCTGCAGGCGGTTGCCGACGAAGCCGGGCACGAACTTTTCCAGGCGCACCGGGCGCTTGCCGGCCTGCCGCAGCAGCGCCAGCGTCCGCGTGATGGCCCACGCCGCCGTTCCCGCGTGTGGGACGACTTCTACCAGCGGGATCAGGTAGGCCGGGCCGAAATAGTGCGCCACCAGCACGCGCTCGGGATGCGAGACGCCACGGGCGAGATCGGCCGGATCGAAGCCGGAGGTGTTGCTGGCCAGAATGGCGTGGGGCGGGGCTGCGGCCCCCAGGCGCTGGAAAACCTCTTGCTTGAGCGGGAGCGCTTCCGGCACCGCCTCGGCGACGTAGTCCACCCCGTCCAGCGCCACCTCGAGCGTCAGCGGCGCGACGAGCCGTCCCAGCCTGGCCTCCACCTCGCTTGCGCCGAGCACGCCGGCTTCGACAAGCGCCGCCGCGGCCTGGCGTGCTCGGCGCAAGCGAGGTGGAGGCCAGG
>DAOTTI010000272.1:0-23262 GCA_034437795.1 Chloroflexota bacterium
GGCGGGCTATTCAGCACGCCCCGCGACCTGGTACGCTTCGTCGATCTCTTCCTGCCGTCCGCCGGCGGGCGCCAGCGCATCTGGTCGTCGCCGACCCCAGCCGGCGTCCAGCTCGTCAGCCCTGCGACGGCGCGGGCGATGACCGCCGTGCAGTTTGGGCCGCCGGACGCCCCACCACACCTGGCCGCCGAGCTGCGGGACGCCGCGGCCCGCACCCCGCCCCTGCCGGCGGTCGAATGGGGGATCGGCTGGGAGGTCAAAGGAGCCAAGCGCCCGCATCGTAGCGGCGAGCTCACCTCGCCGGCCACGTTCGGCCACGCCGGCGCCACCGGCACCATGGTCTGGGCCGACCCGGGCTTGGACATCGCCTGCGTGCTGCTCACCAACCGCACGCTGGTCAGTGGCTGGACCGCCGAGCGCCCGCGGCAGGCCCTGTTTAGCAACGCCGTGGTCGCGGCGGCGCGCTGAGCGCGCGGCCGGCAGCCATGCGCCACCTCCCGCTTGGAGACGGCGCGGATCGCCGGCTGCACACACGTCAAACAGAAGCTACCGCGTGGCGCGCTCCCAGCGCTGGCGCTGGCGCTCAAACTCGGCCTGCGCCTGCGGGATATCGATCCGCGACGTGATCCCTGCCGGCTCGGCGCCGGTCACCTGCTTCACCAGCAGGGCGAAGGACCCCACCATCTGGGCCAGCGTGAAGTTGCAGTGGCCGTAGGCGCCGGTGGGGATCTGCGTCACCAGCTGGCTGGCGCCGGCGGCCTGCACCTTGGCGTGATAGAGCAGCTCGTGCCAGAAGGGTACCTCTTCGTCGCCGATCGTATGCAGGGTGACCAGGGGCTTTGTCACCTGGCCGGAGGTGCGGTACTTGGCCAGGTTCAGGAGCGCGACGGGGCTGGCGTCGAAACGCTGCACCCGCAGGTTGAGCAGCAGGTCGTTGTCGGAGCCGGTGTAGATGCGCCCGCGATTGCCATAGGGGTTACCGCCCAGCTTGGCCGCCGCGTCGTTGGTGCCGAAGACGGCGTACCACAGGACGTTGACCGTGGTGGTCTCGATAGTGGAGGGATCGGCCGGGTCGATGGCCGCTCCCGACGTCTTGATCAGCTGGCGCGCGGCGCTGGGGTTGGCCTGAATCGCCGCCTGCACCGCCGGCTTGTAGGTGCTCTCCCAGCCGGTAATCACCTCGAACGGGACCTCGATCGGGCTGCCGGGAAGCACGCCGGGAAAGAAGTAATCGAAGAGCACGCGGAAGTCGCCGACGTAGTCGATCTGCTTGCGGAAGTCGCCGATGGGGCCGCAGCCGGCCAGGCCACCGCTGAACCGCCCGGGGTGGCGCTCAATGAGCAGGGTGGTGATGATCCCGCCTTCAGATGCGCCGACCATATAGGTCCGGTTCGGCCTGGGGTAGAGGGAGATGAAGCGGTCCACCAGCTCCGTCACGTCCTCAACCCCTTCCAGGATGGCCAGGCCGTTCTGGCGGTAGCTGGTGGTGGCGAAGGCGTAGCCCAGCCCCTGCACCAGGTCCGGGAGATAGATCGTCTCTCCGTTGGGACCGGGGATTGTCAGGTGGTAGAAGTCCAGCGGGGCCACCGAGCCGTCTGGCTTGTTGTAGGCGACGTACCCGTGTCCCCAGACAAAGAGGTCGCCGTTCCAGCCACTGGTAGGGAGGCAGAACAGGGCGCGCGCGCCGTGCGGCAGCGGGGCGCTTTCGGTACATGGGCCGGGGACTGGCGCCTGAACGACCACCCCTTGTGCGAGTGAAGCCTCGGGCGCGGGCTCCCGAATGGCCGCTGCCCGCGCCGGTGCGCTCCCCAGGCTCCCCAGGACGCCACCAGCAATGAGCGCGAGCAGCAGCGCTAGCCGCCCGATCCTTCGTCTAGCCATTGTTGCTGTACCTCCCTCTCTGCAGATCGACTGGACGTATCCGGCTCAGTGCAGGCCGAGGCTGACCGGCTGCTCGCGCACGGGGTCTTCGTCCTTGCCCAACGCCGCCAGGCGGGAGGCAATCCACTCCTCCAGGTCACGTTCCAGCGCGGCCGCCAGGGCCGGCTCCGATTCCGCCAGGTTGCGGGTCTCTCCCGGGTCAGCCTCCAGGTCATACAGCTCGCGGTCGGGCGTGCCATAGCGATCCGGCTCGCGCGCCAGGATGAACTTGTGCGTCCGCGTGCGCAGGCTCCACTTCTTCTGCCAGGTGCACTCGCAGCTATAGAGCCGGTCATAGCCCCCATCCGCTCCGTCCGGCGCCTGGCCGGTGAGCAGCGGCCAGCGGCTGACGCCATCCATCTCGTCGGGGATGGGCAGACCGGCGGCCTCAAGCAGCGTGGGAGCGACGTCCTGGTGCTGGAGCAGCTGGGGCAGGCGCCGCCCCGCCGGCACGCGCCCTGGCCAGCGCACAATCAGGGGGATGCGCAAGGTGCAGTCGTAGAGCCCATGGTGGTCGACGAAGATGCCGTGCTCCGTCAGGCTCTCACCGTGGTCGGCCAGGAGTACCACGAGGGTGTCCTCCGCCAGCCCGAGGTCGTCAAGGGCCGCCAGCAGTTCCCCCACGCCGTCGTCGAGGTGGCGTACCTCCTGGTCGTAGAGGGCGTCCAGGTAGGCGGGGTCGGTGACCACCCCTTCCGGCCGGCGCAGCCAGGTGTCCCGCGCCAGCGCGCCCAGCGGGTGCTCCCACCACGGGTCAAGGGTGTGGTTCGCCGGGTTGACGGGGTTGCCCTGGTAGAAGAGGTGGCGATACTTCGGCGGCGGCGTGAGCGGCCAGTGCGGGTCCCAGTAGTGGATGAAGAGGAAGAACTGTTCGTCGGCATGGGCGCGTAGCCACGGGATGGCCCGCGCGTTCAGCTCCTCGCAGCTGACGTCCATAGCCAGGATGTGGCGCAGGCTGGGGTCGATGTAGTACTCATAGCCCCGCCGGAACCATTGCCGCCCCTGCGCCAGATTATCGATCGCGCAGGTCGTGTACCCCTCACCGACGAGGATCTGTGGCAGGAAGGGGGCGTCCTTGGCCAGCTCGTTGCACGGACTGTGGGCGACGATGCCGTGGGTAATGGGGTGCTGGCCGGTGTACAGGGTGGTAAAGGAAGGATGCGTCGGAATGCCGGCGCAGAAGAAGCGCTCGGCCAGCGTTCCCTGGCGTGCCAGGGCGTCGATGTGCGGGCTCGTCTCGCGAGCATAGCCGTAGCACCCCAGGCGGTCGGCGCGCAGTGTATCCACGGCAATGAGCAGGATGTTTGGCGGTGGCGCCATGGTGATGGGGCTCCCCTTCGCGTTCTCGGCCGATGGCCTACCATCCCTCAAGCGGGTTGTGCAGGCGCAGGCCGAAGGAGGTCTCTTTGATCTTGCCGTCCTGCAGGCGGAAGGTGGCCCTTCCACCCAAGCTTCCAATCTTCCAGGCCTTCAGTCGCTTGGACGTAACCACGGCGTCTACGGTCACCACGTCCCCTTTGGCCTTGATCGCATCAATCCGAACGAACTGCAGGTCGGCCGCGAAGCGCTCCTTGTGCCACTCCTCGATCGCCTGCGTCCCCTGAAAGACGCCGGACATAAAGGTTAGCTTGGCGTCGGGGGCATAGAAGCTGACGCAGCCGGCCAGGTCGCGGTCACGCGCGGCCTGCAGATAGGCCTGAATAATGGCCTGCGGCTCGGCAGCCGGCACGGTGGCTCCGGATTGGGCGGTATGTGCTGCCTCCGGTTTCGGTTCCATGGGGTACGCACCTCCTGATGGGCTACATGGGCTCAATGGGTGAAGCTCCGTCCGTGAGCAGGGCGGACCCGCTCATGTCTGTGCCCGCTCCAGGATCGGACGCGCTCCAGCCGGGGCGGTGGTTGCGGTAGCGGCCAGTGTGGGTAACGGTGCGCGCGCCAGGGCTTCCAGCAGCTCAGCGGCGCCCCCCCGCCCATCCGCCCCTGGCGCGGCGGCAAGCGCTCGCGCCAGCTCCTGGGCGCGGGCGCGGAAGCGTGGCTCGTGCAGGACGCGCTCCACGGCGTCTCGCAAGCGCTGCGCCGTGCACTGCCGTGGCGACAGCCGTAGCCCCGCCCCCGCCGCCACTACCCGCTGGGCGTTATCCGGCTTGTCCCAGTGCGTGGGCACGATGACCAGGGGCACGCCGGCCTGCAGGGCCGCCATGATCGTGCCGGCCCCCCCGGTGGTGACCAGCGCGGCGCACCGCGGCAGCAGATCGCTGTGGCTGACCCACTGCTCGACCTGGATGTTTGGCGCCCGCGGCCCCAGGTCCAGCGTCGCGGGGTCGCGGTTGGGACCGGTGGTGAGAATGGCGTGGATCGGCCGGTGCGCCAGCCCCTGTGCCGCGGCACGAAGGACAAAGGGGTCCTGGTAGTGGGCGGTCCCCTCCGTGACGTGCACCACCGGCCGGTCGGCCGGCAAGGTGTCGAGCCAGGCCGGTGGCGCCTCCTGGCGGGGCCTGTTCCAGACGCAAGGGCCGACATAGCGGACGCTCGGGGGAAGGTCGCGCCGCTCGTAATCCAGGATGGGTAGGCTCGGCACCAGATAGAGCGGCAGCTCCGCCGTGTAGGCTGCGACCGATCCCCGCAAGGGCGGCAGGCCAAAGGTGGCGCGGATCTGGTTGACGCGCCGGCGGACGCCGATTGCCAGGGCGCCGGTCGCCGCGGCGATGGCCTGGGCTAGTAAGCGCGTGCGCCAGGTGCGCGGTGGGGGGAGACCGGGGCCCCAGGGGGGCGCGTCCCGCCCGGGGATCAGGCAGCCGATCAGGAACGACGAGATCGCCACCGGCACGTGCGCCGTCTCCGGTAGCTCGCGCAGGATGAGGAAAGGCGCCCACAGGCAGGGGTCGCTGGCCAGCGCAGCCGGCCGCCACGCGCCTACCACTTCGCGCAGATCCTCGACCTGGGCCGGCATGGTGTCGACCCACCAGCGGCGGATGACGCGCTGGAAGAGCAGGGGCGCCTGCCAGCCGACCGGCCGGCTTTCCATGAACTGGACCAGGCGATCGACCTCGTCGTCGGCGATCCGCCGGAACGGGAAGACGGTAAAGCCTTCCGCCTCCAGCAAGGGTTGGACGCGCCGGCCGGTGTAGAATGCCACGTCATGCCCCCGCGCGCGCAGCCCGTGCGCGACGCTGATCTGCGGATACAGGTGCCCGGCCAGATGCCAGGTGGTGATCAGAAAACGCGCCATGTACTGACGTCTCCGCATCTCAGGTTCAGACCCTACACGCCGCGAATGCTCACCCCGTGCGCCCGCACAGGGTCTTCGTCCCGCCCCAGCGCGCTCAGCCGGCCAGCGATCCAGTCCTCCAGGTCGCGTTCAAGCGCCGCCACCAGCCCTGGCTGCGCCTCCGCCAGGTTCTGCGTCTCGCCGGGGTCGGCCTCCAGGTCATACAGTTCTCGGTCGGGATTGCCGTACCGGTCCGGCGCCCGCGCCACAATGAGCTTGTGCGTCCTGGTCCGCACGCACCATTTGGCCTGCCAGGTGCTCTCGCAGCTATAGATCCGGTCGCGACCTGCGTCCTCGGCTTCTCCCGACAGCAGGGGCCAGAAGCTGCAGCCATCCATCTCCTCCGGCACAGGGATGCCGGCCGCTTCCAGCAACGTGGGGGCGATGTCCTGGTGCTGCAGGAGCTGGGGCAGGCGCCGCCCCGCAGGGATACGCCCCGGCCAGCGGGCGATAAACGGCACGCGCAGGGTGCAGTCGTACAGGCCGTGGTGCTCGAAGAAGATGCCGTGCTCGGTGAAGCTCTCGCCGTGGTCGCCAAACAGCAGCACCAGCGTATCGTCGGCCAACCCAAGCTGGTCGAGCGTCGCCAGTACCTCCCCGATCCCGTCGTCCAGGTGGCGCACCTCCTGGTCATAGAGCGCCTCCACGTAGGCCGCGTCGGTGACGTGTCCATCGGGCCGGCGCAGCCAGGTGTCGCGCGCCAGCGCGCCCAGCGGGTGCTCCCACCACCGCTCCAGGGAACGGTTCGCCGGATCCGTCGGGTTGCCTTCGTAAAACAGGTGGCGGTACTGCGCTGGCGGGACCAGCGGCGCGTGGGGATCCCAGTAGTGGACCAGGGCGAAGAATGGCTCGTCGTGGTGTCGCTGCAGCCAGGGAATGAGCCGGCCGTTCAGCTCCTCGCACGTCACGCCGATGAGCAGCGGGCGCCGCACGCTGGGGTCGATGTAGAACTCATACCCGCGCCCGAACCAGGCCTTCACGCGGGCCAGGTTATCCACGGCGCAGGTGGTGTAGCCGTCCCGCAAGAAGATCTGGGGCAGGAAAGGGGCGTCCTTGGCCAGCTCGAACCGGCCGCCATGCGCCACCACGCCATGGGTGATGGGGTGCTGGCCCGTGTACAGCGTCGTGTACGACGGCTGGGTGGGGATACCGGCGCAGAAGAAGCGCTCGGCCAGCGTCCCCTGGCGCGCCAGGGCGTCGATGTGCGGGCTCGTCTCGCGAGCATAGCCGTAGCACCCCAGGTGGTCCGCGCGCAGGGTGTCCACCGTGATCAGGAGCACGTTGGTCGGGGTATCCATCACTGCTTCCACTTCTTCCTACTGGTTCCTACGGGCGGTCGAGGTGGCAGGGGACGCTAGCTCCGCGTCAGTTCCAGGAGCCAGACCTCGTTGCGGTTGCTCTGGAAGAACTGGAGATAGAGGGCGATCTTGGTCCCATCGGGGCTCCAGGCGTGGTCGGCGACGACTACCCTTTCTCCCTGGTACTCGGGGTAGCCGGGCTCATTGAAGTAGGTCAGGCGGCGCCGGCTGCCGCCGGCCGTCATTAGCCAGAGGTCGGTCTTCAGCCACTCACGGTAGTACACGCCGGGCGTGGTACCGTACGGCATGCTGGACATCCAGGAGAGGGCGTCGGCCCACGGAGAGAGCTTGGCATGCTCGTCCCACTGCCCGGGCTCTGTCCCGCCGGCGGAGAAGGTCAGGCGCTTGACCTGGTCCGGTGTGGCCAGGTCCATCCGGCACAGGTCCATGTTCTCGTCGGCCATGCCGGCCACCGGCGTGCAGGAGAAGTAGATCCACGAGCCGTCCGGCCCCCAGCCCTGTGACTCCAGCCAGACCGGCTGCGGGCCGGGGTTAAAGTACTGGTGGTTGCTCAGAGATGGCTGGGGTGAGGTCACGAAGTCGGCGATCACCAGGCGGTAGTCGCCGAACACGCCCCCACTCCCTTCGAGGTCGGTCCACAGGAGCCTGCTCCCATCGCGGCTGAACTGGGCGTGGAGGCTCCCCGACAGGGCATCGCGCCGCACGTCGGTCAGCCGGTAGACCAGGTTCGTGGCCAGGTCCAGGACCCAGAGGTCGTTGTAACGGCCGGACCCAGGAGCGGTGGCGTTGGGCCCCGCCGGCGCGTGCTGCTCCTTCTCCACCTGAAAGACCAGGTAGCGCCCCGACGGGTGCACCACTGGGTTCCCCTTGTTCCGGCTCGGCAGATCCGGCCGGTTGCACGTCAGACACAGGTCCCCCGTCCCGTCGGGCCGGATCCGGTAGACCTCCCAGTACCCGCTGGCGCCGAGCCGGTCATAGTAGAGCCACTGCCCCGCGGGCGACCAGGCCACCCGTCCACCGGCCGGCAGCAGCCGGCGCAGTCCGGTGACCTGATAGTCACCTCCTGCCTCAGCGCGGTGCGGCGGGAGGCCGGCCGCGAGCAAGACGCCCATCGCCCCGATGGCGAGCAAGAGCCGTTTGATGGTCCCTCGAAACGACGTCACCCTGCCTGGCCCTCCTGCATTGTCACCATCGTCATGTCACGCGCGACATGCCCTGTCCGCTTGCGTAATGCGTCATCCTTCATCCGATGCTCGCCCCCCGCGCTTCCGCTGCCTCACCGCGGGGCAACGTGTCGGGCCGGTCGGCCACGAGCGGCCCGCGGGTCAGCTTGCGGAGCAGCAGCCCGAAGTACACTCGCTCAAAGAGGTCATTGGGCAGGTAGCGGCGCAGCAGCACGACCAGCGCGGCCGGCCGGCCGACGACATAGCGCATCTTGGGGCGGCGCGCCGTCAGGGCGCGGTGCACCGCCTTGGCCACGTGCTCCGGCAGAATACGAGACGTGGCTGTGCGCCGGTCGGCGATCGCCTCGTGGCGCTGGAACATGGCGTAGTAGGGGCTCTTGGGATCAAGCGCGCCTCGGGCGGTGCCGCGGTTGATGGTCCAGTGCGGAGTGCGGACAATGCCCGGCTCGATCAGGATGGAATGCAGGCCGAACGGCGCCACCTCTAGCGCCAGCGCCTCGCCGAAGCCCTCCAGGGCAAACTTGCTGGCGCAGTACCCCGAGAGGCCGAACGATGCCACGCGCCCGCCCACGGACGAGATGGTCACGATCCGCCCCCGCCCCGCGGCGCGCATCGACGGCAGCACGCGGCGCGTCACGGCCAGTACGCCAAAGAAGTTGACCTCGAAGAGCTGCCGGAGCTCGGCATCGGTCACGTCCTCGAAGCAGCCACGCTGGCCGAGCCCCGCGTTATTGACCAGCCCGTAGATGGCCCCCGACCGAGCGATGGCCGTCTCCACCGCCGCATCGATGCTCTGCTGGTCGGTCACGTCCAGGCGGAGCACCTCCAGGCGCACACCCCGCTCCGCCGCGGCCGCCAGCACCGCCGGGCGTTCGGCCAGGTCTGGCACCGTGGCGTAGACGGTGAAGCCGCGGGCGGCGAGGTAAAGCGCCGTCTCCAGTCCCAGGCCGCTGGAGCAGCCGGTGATCAGCACGCTGTCCATTTCGTTCGCTTCACGCGCCATGTGCCTGGCTGCCGCGGCCCTGGCCGTTCGTCGAGGTTCCAGATTAGGTGTCCGCGAGAGAGTGCGCGGCGGCGGGATCGCCGGCGCACCGCGATGGCCCGGCCCGCAGCGCCGGCTGCCCTGCCCATCGCTCGCCCCAGTAAGTCACGGTGAGTGCTCGGTCGGGCCGGACCCAGATTGGTAGCGCTCATGCCTTGCACTTCTCCGGTAGGACTCGGTTCCAAGGGGACTAGCCGCTCAGCGTGTACAGCACCGTGCGCGCGAAGGGGAGGTACGTCTCGTCGATGCGCCCAATGCCGGCTTCGCGCCAGATGGCCATCCACTCGTCCCGCGTCGCCAAGCGCTGGTGCGTCAGGGCGTGCCAGAGCTGATATTCCAGCATTCCTCCTGGGCGCCGGCGCAGCTCTTCCGGACTGTACTTAGGGACCTCGCAGATGATGAAGGTCACGCCCGGGAAGACCTGCCGGTAGGCGGCCAGCAGCCCCAGGACCTTCTCTTTCCCCAGCGCGAGCAGTTCTTGAAAGCCATAGAACGATGTCACGACGTCCACGCCCCGCAGGCACGCTGCGATGCGCTGGATCTCGAACATGTCCTCGACGAAGAGGGTGATGCGCTCCTCCAGGCCGGCCGCGCGGATCTGCCGGTTCCCGTACTCGATCGCCTCCGGCGCGATGTCCACGCCATAGGCGGTGATGGCCGGGTTCCGGCGGCAGAGGTCGATGAGAAAGGGGGCGTCGCCGCAGGCCAGGTCCAGGACGGTCGTGAATCCCCGCTGCCGGATGAGGTCCCCAACCAGCGGAAAGGTGAAGAGCCGGCCTCCGGTGCCGCTGCCCCGCGCCGCGAACTCCGGGTTCCGGTGCACGTCGACCCCGTAGCGCTTCTCCTGCTTGAGCAGGGCTTCCAGCTGATGGAGGACGTCCTCGTAGGCGTAGGCGCTTTCGAACATGCCCCGCAGCATGTCCACCATGAACCGTCCCCGCTGATCGAGCGCGTACCGGTCTCCGTCCTTCTTCAGGAGCTTGAGAGCGAACAGGTAGTCGCACAGGGCCCGCAGGATGCCGGGATCGAGCTGGCGGGACGCGGCGTAGGCGTCGCAGTCGATCGTCCCCTGGCGGGCCAGGTCATCGAAGAACCCGACGTTAAAGAGCGTGCTGCCGACGCGCGTCAGCCAGTGGCCGCGAGCGATGGTCGCCAGCCCCTGCTGCTGCGCGCGCCGGAGCCGGAGCAGGTGGCGCAGGCCCAGCACGCGGGCTGCCCAGAGCAGATGAGGGAGTTGCATGGCCTTGTTCTTTCGCTACAGCTACAGAGCTACAGATCGTCCAGGTGCGCCAGCCGGCGCGCTCTCGTGGCGGGTGATCAGTCTATGGGTCTCGGCGCGGCCTGCTCATCAGCCCGGCGCTGCACGCTGCAGCCCTTCCCCCACGGCGCCGTGGGCCCGTGGCTGGGGCGCGCCGATCAGGCGCCGCAGCAGCACCCCAAAGTAGATGCGGTCGAAGAGCTCGCCCGGCAGGTACCGGCGAAGGGCGATCACCAGCGCGGCCGGCCGGCCGACGACATAGCGCATCTTGGGGCGGCGCGCCGTCAGGGCATGGTGCACCGCCCTGGCGACGTGCTCCGGACGCGTGCGCGAGCGCTGCACGATCCGGTCGGCCACCGCCTCGTGGCGCGCGAACATCTCGGCGTAGGGGCTGGCGGGGTTGAGCGCCTGCTGGGCCGTGCCCCGATTCACCGTCCAATAGGACGTGTTGATGATGCCCGGCTCGATCAGGATGGAATAGAGGCCGAACGGCTCCGCCTCCAGGGCCAGCGCCTCGGCAAAGCCCTCCAGGGCGAACTTGGTGGCGCAGTAGCCGGAGAGCCCGAATGAGGCGATCCGGCCGCCCACCGACGAGATGGTGACGATCCGCCCCCGCCCGGCGGCCCGCAGGTAGGGTAACACCCGCTTGGTCACGGCGATGGTGCCGAAGACGTTGACGTCGAAGACGCGCCGGATCTCCTCCTCCGTGACGTCCTCCAGGCAGCCGCGCAGCACCAGCCCGGCGTTGTTCACCAGGCCATAGATGCCCCCCGCCTCCGTCACGACCGTGTCCACGGCAGCGTCGATGCTCTCGCGGTCGGTCACGTCCAGGCGGAGCACCTCCAGGCGCACGCCCCGCTCCGCTGCCGCCGCCAGCACCGCCGGTCGCTTGCTCAGGTCGCGCATCGTGGCGTAGACCCTGAAGTTGCGCGCCGCCAGGTAGAGGGCGGTTTCTAGCCCCAGGCCGCTGGAGCAGCCGGTGATCAGCACACTATCCATGGCGTCCCATGTCCCAAGTGGGTCCGTTGCAGAATGGCCCGCTAGCTGTCGCCTGCTACCGCCAGCGCGGGCTGCGCTGGCTCCGGCGTGCTCCCTGCCCCACGGGGGCTCACCTGAAGGTAGCGCAGGATGTGCTCGACCAGGATCTCCGGCTGCTCAACTGGTCCGAAGTGTCCCCACTCCGATGGCGGAAGCTTCACCGGCGTACAGTTGGGCAGGCGCGTGCGCAAGTATTCGTAGCTCCCCAGAAAGGCGGAGCCCTCGCCGTAGATCAGGAGCACCGGCGTCTGAATGCGCTCGATGCTGTCCAGCGTCAGCGCGCCCACCGTCTCATAGTCCTTGAGCATGGTGGTCGTGTCCAGCAGGCGCAGCAGGGGCTCCGCCTTGCGCGGCCGGCCGGTCGCCGGCCCGTACAGCTTCGGTACCTGAAGGCTCAGCCGCAGCATGTAGTCGGGGTCGGCGCGGCGCTCCGGCGGCACCGGGATCCCGAACCGCTCCAGGGCGTCCGCCCAGTAGCGCCAGCCCTCCCAGTCCTCACGCTTGCGTAGCGAGATCAGGCAGGAGAGCCCCGCCTCGATAGCCACCACCCGGTCCACCATCTCGGGGTGCTGGAGCGCCAGGCTCAGGGCCGCGTCGGCGCCATAGCTGTGCCCGACCAGCACCGGCCGGCGGATGTCCAGCGCCTCCAGCAGCTCCTTGAGGTCATTGGCCATGTCGTCGGTGGTGTAGCCGGTGGGCGGCATGTCGCTATAGCCGTGCCCGCGCAGGTCATAGGTCAGCACGCGGAAGTGGCGGCGCAGCAGGGGCACGATCTTGAGGAACCAGATGGCCAGATTACCGGTCAGGCCATGGATCAGCACCAGGTCTGGTCCCTCGCCCACGCGCTGATAGTGAAGGTGAAAGCCGCTCTTGATCAGGACCTTGGGCATCGCTTCCTCCGCCTGGATGTAGTGCTCACGCTGGGCGTGTTCTGCGTTCGTCTCGTCATGGTCGCCTCTCGTCTCTCCCGTTCTGTCCCCTTACTCGACGTAGCCAAGGGCGCGCAGCCGCTTCAGCATGGTCTCCTCGGCCTCGGCGTCGAAGACGACGTCCGCCGTGGCGTTGCTCTCGGGAGCGGGTCGCGATCCGTCTTGCGGCTGTGCGTCCTTTGCCGCGCCGTCTGTCGCGGCCGGGGCAGGCTCGGCGGACGGCGCCACGGCCGCCACCGGCGCCCGCCGGGTGCTCCCCAGGGCGGCGCGTGCGGCCGGTTCCAGCGCCGACGCGGGTGTGCACCCCGCCAAATCGGCGGGGACGGGAACGCCCAGGCAATCGAGCAGCAGGGGCGCGACGTCCACGATAGAGACCTCGGGAAGCGTGACCCCGGCGCGGATCCCCGGTCCGGCCGCGAGCAGGACGCCTTCGGCGCGGTGGGTGCCTGCGATCTCCGGTCGAGGCTTGATGGCCGTGTCGCCGCGCAGGATCGACACCAGACCGCCGTCGGCCAGGATCACCGTCAGATCTGGGGCCAGCGCCGCATACGGGCCAACAAACGCCGCCTCGCGCGTGACCACCTCGGCCACGATCGGCCGGCCGGTCACGGGGTGGCGCACCGCGTACAGCGCGTCCACCAGTTCGCGCCGCACGCGCTGGTACGCCTCCGGCGAGAGGCCGGGGCTGCCGTCCGGCTTGCGCCGCACCAGGTGGATGCCGTTGCTGCTCGGCGTGGCCGCGTAGGCGATGGTCCGCTCCCAGTCGAGCTGGAAGACGTGGCGCGCAATCTGGCCGAGGCCCAGTTGGGGGGCATTGCCGCCCGGCCGGGCCGCGGGGGCGCCGGTCGCGCCCTGCGCCGCGCCATCCGCGGCCCAGGCCAGGTAGCCTTGCTGTTCCAGCCAGGTGTTGAGATAGAAGACGTCGGCTGTCGGCCCGAAGCCGTGGTCGGACGCCAGCACGACGGCCGTATCCGGCCCGGCGAGGCTGACGATCTCGGCCATCAGCTCGTCGAGCTGCCGGAAGTAGGCCTCACAGAGCCCCGTAATCTCCGCCTCCCACGCCGACGGGACGGCCGGCCGGCAGGTGGGGTCCAGAAACCGCCAGCACAGGTGCTGCAGCTTGTCCACGCCGTCGAAGAGGACGGCCGTCAGGTCGGCCGGCTCCTCTCGCATCAGATAGCTCAAGACCTCGAACCAGCGCCTTTCGCGCCGCATGTGCAGGGCGATCCACTCCGCATACTCCTCCGTGGCGCAGCCTTCGATGGCCTTCTCTTCGAAGGCCATGTCCAGCGCCAGCTCACGGGCGTTGAAGCTCGGCAGCGCGCGGAGCCGGTCGAACAGCCCCGGCGGGTAGCAGCCCAGGCGGAGCTGGCGCCACGGCATCCACCCGCCCGGCACGACGCAGCCGTTCACTGCCGGCGGCGGGAACATCAACGGGAAGTTGAGGGCCGTGACCCGCTTGCCGTGGCGCGTGGCCAGCGACCAGATCGTCTCGGCCCCCACGTCCTGCGAGGTGGCGAACCGCAGGTGGTGGCCGTCCGGCTGCTCCTTCTGGAAGAAGTCAAAGACGCCGTGCCCGCCGGGGCGCTTGCCGGTCATCAGCGACGTCCACGCCGGGGGCGTGAGGGCAGGGATGATCGAGCGCAAGGGCGCCCGCACCCCGCGCGCCACGAAGTCGCGCAAGAACGGCATCACCCCCCTGGCCATCAGCGGGTCTAGGATGGTGAACGTGGCTCCATCCAGGCCAATGAGCAGGGCCTTCTGCGGCAGTGGCGCCCCACCCCGCGAACGCGGCTGCCGGGCGGTCGTGGCGGCGGGGGCCGTCACCGTCTGCCGCTCGCGGCTCATCGGAGCCCTCCCCTGGCCGCGCCATGCTGGTGCTGGCCAATGAACTCCACGAGCTCCCCGACCGTCAGGTCGCGCAGCGGGCGCTGGCCGATCTCGGCGAAGAACTCAGCAAAGGGCATGCGCCCGTACCGCTCCTGGATGGCGGTGCCGAGTACAACCAGGTCGAGTGACTCCAGCCCCAGGTCGCCGAACAGGTACGTCCCGGCCGTAATCGGGCCATCGTACTCCCAGTCTCCGGCGAGCTGGTTCATGAGCTGGAGCACGTCGGTGAGCAGTTGGGTAGTGGTCATGACTATGGCGATCGCTCCCTACCTAACGAAATCTGGTGGCTACGTCTCCTAGCGCCGGCTCAACGGCTGATGGCGAAGGCTCAGTCGCCAACGGCGTCAGCGACACATCCTGGCCCGCGCCGGACGGCGCCGTGGCGGCGGGCACCGCCACGGTGGAAGGCCAGGCGCTGAGCACGGCGCTGGCCACCACCAGGTCTCCATAGCGCCCAGTCTGGATGTGCAGTGGCGCACGGGCCAGGGCCGGATAGTGGCGCGCGAGCTGGCCTGCCAGGCGCACCATCACGCCTCCCGTCGCGCCGTCGGCCCCGGCGATCACGACCGACGACGGTCCATCGACCAGGCCATAGCCGAGCGCCTTGCCCGCCGCCTCCTTGGCGCACCACCCCCGCAAGGCCCACTCCTGGGCCGTGCCCCCGGCCAGCGCCGCCGCCTGCAACAGTGTCTGCCTCTCCTGGGCATCGAAACCAAGATCGGCCAATTCCGGCAAGCGGCCGCGCAGGCGCTCGACGTCGATCCCAATCTGCGCTGACGCTGCCCCACCGGCTGTGCCAGGGTCCAAGGCGGCCAGGGCCACGGCCTCCCCATCCGTGTGCGCGATCGAGACGACGGGCGCTGCGCCAGCGCCCAACTGGTCCCCGCTGGTGCCGTCCACCAGCAGGCGTACCAGCGGGCGGCCGCGCTCGTCGGGATAGAGTTCAATGTCCGCCGGCAGGAGGTCGATCCCGCAGTGCCGGCGCAGGAGGAAGCGCACCGCCTCCTTCGCCGCCATCCGCCCGGCCAGCCACTCCAGCTGCCGGTGTTCCGGTCCCCGCAGGCGCCGAAGCTGCTCGCGTTCCGACCGGCTGAGGATGCACTGCGCCCAGACCTGCTTCCAGAAGGTGCGGTCGGAGGGGAAGTGCGCCGAGGCGCGCCGGCAGTGCACCGCGGCGCCGGCGGGCAGGTGGGCGATCGGTTCGGGCCAGGCCTCGGACACCTCCGCCTGGCGCGTGGACAGCAGCAGCGGATAGAAGCGCTCCGGAAGCTCGAACCGCTTGTCCTCCCAACCGACGAGGCGCATCCAGAGCCGGCCCGCGGCGTCCACCATATCGATGTCTGAGCGGACCTGCTGCTCGCCGATCAGCTGGATCGCCGCCAGGCAGGTGACCGGCTCGCCCGCGGGATGCAGCGGGCCGTACACCTCCAGCGCCGCCACGCGGAAGGGGAAGATCAGGCGTGCCACAGGCAGGTGCTCCATCGTCCAGAAGCCAATCACCTGGCCGGCGGCGTCGAGCACGACCGGATCGATCTCAAAATGGGGGCGTGCGATGCGCCGGAAGAAGCCGCGAAACGGCAGCACCGGCAGGGTAGCGACGGTGCCGTTCGCGCCGGTCCGGTCGATCGAGGCGACCCCCTGCCAGCAGGGCCCGTGGAACATGGCGTCAAGGTACAGGCGCCCGGAGATCCAGCGCGATGGGCGCTCGCCCACCAATTCAAGCGGCAGCGGCGCCGGTGGGGGCGGGTAGCCATCCGCCAGGAGCACCGTCGCCTCCACCACCGGACTCTTCGGCGGGTCGTCGCTCTGGGCGTCCTCCGTCAGGTTGCGGATCTGCACGCGGACCTGGATCGGCTCCTGGTCATCAGTGGCCGCCCTGCCGGACAGGCGGCGGGCCGCAATCTCCAGCACCTGGGCCGTCCCATCAAAGGCGATCCAGCGGTAAGCGCGAATGTCGCGCATGCCGGTGACGACGCGCCCGGGCACGACGTAGGCGGCCGCCTCGGCCAGGATCTCCAGGCTCATGGTCAGGGGCATCACCGCCAGGGCCAGCAGGTCCCCGTCGGCGTCGGAGACGGCGCGGCCGAGCGTGTGGTCGCGCAGGTAGAGGTCGTCGGCCGGATCGAACGTCCGGCGCGTGACCAGCGCCTCCCCCGGCGTCCAGGCGACTATCTCCCCGAGCAAGGGATACCGCACCGCCCCCGCCTCTGGCTCCTCGCCGGGGACTGGCGCGGGCCACGCGTCCGGCGCGGCCGGCGCTGCGCTGGCGCCCGGTTGCGTGGGTTGCAGGTAGGAACGCAGTACTTCCTCCTGCACGGCCAGGAACTGCTCCATGGTGGACAGGAACCCCTGGACGGCGGCGGCATCGTCGGCCGGCGCGGAGACTGCGCCCAGGCCGGCGGCCCAGACTGCCCCGCCATCCGGCTCAGGGGTGGCCGGCGTCTCGCCGTGGGCGGGAGCGGGAGCCGGGGTGGGGCTCCCACCAAAACCATGCAGCGCAGCCAGCGGTGCGGGGACCACGGCCTCGAGGGCAGCGCCTTCGGCGTGCGCCGCGCTCCCATCGCCGGATAGCCTCGCTGCTCCACGCGCCAGGGATGCGCGGGCAGCGCCATCCGTGTCCGCCGCCGGCACCGCCTCGGTACCCGTGGCGAGCGCCGCGCCGGGTGCAGCGGAGGCCGGCGCCGCCCCGAGCGAGGCCGCCTGTAACCGCCGGACAACCTCGTCCGAGAGCGACAGCACGGGGAAGCCGGTGGCCAGCTTCATGCCAGCGCCGTTCGCCGCCCCGCGCTCCTGGAACGCGCCACCGTCCCACGCGACCTGCTGAGGACGCCGGCGCTGGTACAGGGGCGCCAGGTCCAGGTCGACGCCCTGGGCGACGAGCATGGCCACAGCGTGGTTGAGCTGCGTCAGCCCCGACCGGCGCGGCACATTCACCGGAACGGCGCAGAAGGAGCGTCCCCGCAGGATGTCTTCGACGAAAGCGCTCAGGTTGCCGCGCGGCCCCACCTCCACGAACAGGCGCACGCCGTCGGCGTACAGACGCTCGATGGTGCGCCGGAACTCGACCGGCTGTACCCAGTGCTCCACCATCAGGTGACGGATGGCCTCGGGGTCGGTGGGATAGTGCTCGACCGTGGTGCAGGAGTAGATGGGCAGGCACGGGGGCGCGACCGGCACGCGCTCGAACGCCTGCCGGAGGTACGCGGTGTAGGGCGCAAAGAGGGGGGTGTGGTAGGCGCGGTCGAAGGTGAGAAACTCGTACAGCCAGCCTTCTTGCTGGACCAGCGCCCGCGCCTGCTCCACGGCGGCCCGCTCCCCGACGATCACCGCCTGGTGGGGGCAGTTGTCCATCGCCACGTAGAGCGCTCCCGGCACCTGCCTGGCGATGGCCTCTACCTGCTCGCGCTCGGCCCCCACGGCCAGCATCGCCGCCGGCGGCACGCCGCTGCCGCCGGCCAGCGCCTCCTGATAGCCCTCGTTCAGGTCGCGGGCGAACCGCGCGAACACCGCCTGATCGCTCAGGTCCAGCACGCCGGCCGCGCGCATGGCCGAATACTCCCCCGTGCTGTGGCCGACGATGGCATCGGGGCGCAGGCCGAGGCGTTGCAGCAGCGACCAGAGCGCCTGATTGGCGGTGAGCACCGCCTCCACCGCGCCGTCGATCTGCCACAGCCGCGCCTCCAGGGCCGCGCGCGCATCGGCGGGGAGCAGGGATGGCGGGAAGAGCAGGTCGCTGAGCCGGTAGCCTCGCGGGTGGTCCCAGAAGACGCGGTCCATCTCGTCCACGGCGGCGCGCAGCTCTGGGAAGTGGACGCACAGGTCGGCCAGCATGCCGGGGTACTGCGCCCCTTCGCCGGGGAAGAGCACCGCCAGCTTCCCCTGGCGGGCCAGCGGCTCGGCGAAGTAATAGATGCCGGCCACGTCCTTGATCCGCCGGCAGTTGGGGCTCTCCAGCCGCTGGCGCGCGCGCTCAAGCTTCTGGCGCAGGTCGTCACGGTCGGTGGCGACGAGGCCGAGCCGGCAGCCGCCGTCCAAGGGGCGGCTATTCAGCGTGTACGCCAGATCCTTCAGGCTCACCTCGGACCCGCTCTCCAGAAAGGCGAGCAACCGCCCGATCTCCGCGCCTAGCTCGGCCGGCGAGCCGCCCTGGAGAATGATGGCCTCGCTATCCCACTCGAGCTGGTGTGCCGGCAGGCGCGTCTCGTCGGCGTGTGGGTACTCCTCCAGGACGGCGTGGGCGTTGATCCCACCAAAGCCAAAGGCGTTCACGCCCGCGCGTCGCGGTGCCCGCGGATCGCCGTGCACCCACGGACGCACCTCCGTATTGACATAAAAGCGGCTCTCGTGCAGGCCCAGGCGCGGGTTGGGCTCGCTCACATGCAGCGTCGGCGGCAGCACGCGGTGATAGAGGGAAAGCGCCGCCTTGATCAGGCCGGCGATGCCGGCGGCGGGCATGGTATGGCCGATCATCGATTTGACCGAGCCGATGGCACAGCGGGGCACGGCGCCATCACGCGGGCCGAAGACGCGGGTAAGGGCCTGGATCTCCGTGGCGTCACCCACAGGCGTGCCCGTCCCGTGGGCCTCGATCAGCTCGACGGTGGTCGGGTCGACGCCGGCTGCCTCATAGGCGCGTCGCAACGCCAGCTCCTCGCCATCCAGACGAGGGGCCATCACGCTCACCGCGCGCCCGTCACTGGCGGTGCCTACCCCCTTCACCAGGGCATAGATGCGGTCGCCGTCACGCTCAGCATCTTCGCGCCGTTTGAGGACCACCATCCCGATGCCTTCACCGAGGATGGTGCCGTCGGCATCCTTGTCGAAGGGCCGGATCTCCTGGCGCCGCGAGAGGGCGTTGAGCTGGCAGAAGAGCGTAAAGATCGGCACCGGCGTCGTCACCTGCGAGCCGCCGACCAGGGCCAGGTCGCACTCGCCGGTCAGCAGATCGCGCATGGCAATCTGCAGCGCAATCAGGGATGAGGCGCAGGCGGCGTCGACGGTGTAGCTCGGCCCCATCAGGTCCAGCCGGTTGGCGATGCGGCCGGCGATGATGTTGGGGATCAGCCCGGGCACCGTCTCGGTGGTGAAGGGCGGCAGGTGGCGCTTGAGCTCGTCACGGATGGCGCTCAGCTCACGCTCACCGTACTCAGGGTGCAGGCGGCGCAGGATGTTGAGCGTCTGGTCCACCACCAGGCCGTGCTGCACCAGGCTCAGGTTGCCGCGATTGATGTAGGTCCCCTTGCCAATTACCACGGCGGTACGGTGGCGCACCGCCAGGTTCTCCAGGTAGCCGGCGTCCGCCAGCGCCGCCCGCGCCACCTTGAGCGCGAGCCACTGGTCGGGCTCGCCCCCGTCCACCGCCAGGGGCATCACGCCGTGCTCGACAGGGTTGAAGTAGGCGAACGGTCCGAGATAACCGCCCCGCTGGCAGTAGACCCGATCGTTGGCCGTCGAGGTGGGATCGTAGTGGACGCTGGGATCCCAGGCCTCCGGCGGCGGGTCGGTGACGGCATCGACCTTCCTCAGGATGTTCTGCCAGAAGGTGGTCAGGTCCGGGGCACCAGGGAACAGGGCCGCCATGCCGATGATCGCCACCTCGCCCCGCACCTGGCGCGACGGGAGCCGATCGCTCCCAGATACGGCCAGCAGACTACCGTTCCCGCGGGTTCCGTCACTCATGGATGGCTCGTCCCTCGTGCGTCGTTGCCGCCCATCACCTGCCGACCCCCGTAGGCGATGCCGGCGCTGCGCTGCCCCGCTGGCCGGTCAGGGCATTGAGCGAGGCGCTGGCCGTGTGCTCAAAGCCCTCGATTGCGGCCAGCACTTGGCCGTCGCCACCGATGAACCAGTAATCGGCGGTGAGCGTGGGCGGAGCGCTGCCGGGGCGCACTCGCAGCTCGCAGCGGATCGGCCCCGCGGCGCCGGGCGCAAACCAGCGCAGGCGCTGGAAGCCCGCCGGCAGCGAGGTCATGCCCCAGCGCCAGCGGCACCACAGGATGGCGAGCTGGGCGGCTGCATCGAGCAGCCCCGGATCGAAGACCCACCGCCCATTCTCGGGAACCGCCAGCAGTCGCGACGGCTGGCTCGGCTGTACCTGTGCCGTCAGCCCACCGGCGCTGATGGCCGCGATGGAGTCGATCACCTGCCAGCGCGGCCCGTGGAACAGCCAGTCACGGTACGCCCTCTCAATCTGGAGTGGGAATGGCTCTCCCGAAGACAGGGCGGGGACGCTCGCTCCATCGGGCGCCGGCGGATAGTCGGCCGCGGCCTCGATAGCCCCTCGATAGTTGGCCACCGGCGCGTCCGCCGGCACAACCAGCTCGACGTCGATCACCTTGATAGGCAGTTCAACGGACGGCGCGGGGTCGTGCCCGCTCCGCGCCCTGGCGACGGCGCGTAGGGGCACGTCGTCGCGGTCCACCACGACCCGCCGCAGCAGGCGCAGGTCCCTGGCGCCGATGGGGGCCAGGTCTGGCCAGCCGGCCGCTGTCACCTCCAGCAGATGCTCCACCGCGATGGCCAGAGGCAGCACCGGCAGGCCATCTGCCAGGTGGAGCCGGTGGTCGTCCAGGTACTGGTCCTGGGCGCAGCTGAGCACTCGCCGAAGCTCGCGCGCCCCGTCCGGCAGCCGGCGCAGGGTTCCCGTAGAAACCAGAGGCAGGGCCGGCGCCTGCGTGGCGCGCGTTCCTGCCGGCCCCTCGGCAGCGCCTTCGGCGCCGCTCGTCGGCAGGTCGGGCGCGGCCTCACCGGCCGCGCGCCGGATCGCGGGGCCACCGGCAATGACCACCTCGCTCTCGCCCCGCCGGCCGCAGGCCAGCTCGGCCACCAGAAAGTCGTTGCCCGCTTCCGGCGGCACCAGGCCCACGCCGCGCTCGCGGAATTGGCGTTGCACCTCCGGGGTGGCCATGCCCAGCATCGCCCAGGGGCCCCAGTCGATGGCCACCACCCGCCCCGGCCATTGCGCTTGCAGCCAGATGGCGAGCTTATTCAGGATCTCGCTGGCTGCGCCGTAGTCGGCCTGCCCGCGATTGCCCAGGCGGCCGGCGATGGAGCTGAAGAAGACGAGGAAGCGCAGGCGCTCGGGACGGAGCTTAGCCGCCAGCACCACCGCGCTCTCCACCTTGGTGCTCACGACCCGCTCCAGCGAGTCGAGCGTCTTGTCGCGGACCAGCTTGTCTTCGATGATGCCGGCGCCGTGGATCACGCCGTCGATCCGGCCGTACGTCCGGTACAGGTCGTCAAGTAGGGCACCGAAGGCGTCCGCGTCGCGCACGTCGCAGCTGAAGTAGGCCACCCGCGCGCCGGCGCGGCGGAGCCGCTCGAGATTGGAGCGCACCTCGCGCTCGCTCACCAAGCGCCGGTAGGCGGCCTCGACCGCGGCCGGCGTGGGCGTGGCGCCCGCCCGCCGTTGCTGCTCGATGATGGCCCGCTTGATCGCCCCCAGCTCCGTGAGGCCGGCCGTCTCCGGCGGCTCCGGCCCTGCGGGCAAGGGCGTGCGTCCGACGAGTACGAGCGTGGGCTGGTAGCGCTGCGCCAGATGCAGGGCGGCCTCGGCGGTGATGCCCCGTGCCCCGCCGGTGAGCAGCACGACCGAGTCGCGATCCAGCGGCAGCGCCGGGCGCGCCCCTTCCGGCGGCACGGGCGCCCTGGCCATCTGGAGCATGGTCCGCTGTCCCTTCCGGTAGCCGACCTCCACCAGGCCGTCGGCTGCGAACAGCTCCGCCAGCAGCCAGGCGGCGGCCGCGTCCGGGGCGGCGGGCGAGAGGTCCACGGCCTTGACCCGCACCTCCGGCCACTCCTGGGCCAGGGTCTTGAGGAACCCCGTCAGGGCGCCGTGGCCAGGGAAGAACCCCTGCCCCGGGCGGTCGCTGGCAAAGGCGCCGCCGAGGGCGCTGGCCGCCAGGACGGCCCCGCCCCCGGCGCCAGCGGCGCGCTCGAGGTCCGGCTGGAGCGCCTTGACCAGCAGAAACAGCCCGTGGAGGTCGGTCGCCAGACGGGTGCGCCAGCGGGCCAGATCCAGTCCGGCGTCGCTGGCCCCGGGGCGCAGCGGTGCCAGGTGCACCAGTGCCACGGCGGGCCCATACCGCCGGCGCAGCTCGTCCACCACACGCGCCACATCCTCCGGCTGGCCAATGTCGGCTACCAGCGTCGTCTCACCGGTACCGGCGGCCACGCCGGCGCTGGGGGCGACTACCCGCACGGCGCGATATCCCTGGCCGGCCAGCCGCTCGACCAGGCGCTGGCTAAGCCCCGACTCATCGTCGGTGATCAGGATCACGCCGTCGCGGGAGAGCGCCGCCCGCCGGCTGATTGCAGGCGCGGCAACCGGGCCGACCGTAAAGCGGTCGACGTCGAGCCCGGTTGCCGCGAACTCAAAAGGGCGCCGGTCCTCCCCTGCGCCAGCGGTAGCCGGCTCCGGCGGGCCAACGAGCGTGGCCAGGTGGTCGAGGAGTTGCTGCAGGGTGCGGCTGCCGGTGAGACGCTCCATCTCCACCGGCGTGCCGTCCGGCAGCGCCAGCCAGCGCACGAAGCTGCCGACGATCTCCACGCGCTTGATGGAGTCGATGCCCAGATCGGCCTCCAGGTCCACGTCCAGCCCCAGCATATCGGGGGGATAGCCGGTGCGCTCGCTCACCAGCGCCAGCAGCCGCTCGGTCAGCTGCTCGCGGTCCAGGCGCCTGACGGCCGGTTCCGCCGCCAGGCCGTTGGCCCCGGCCGCCCGCCCGTTGGCTGCGGACGCGCCCGAGCCAGCGGGGCCGGCCGCTGGCGCCTGCGCCTTGCCGTCGCCGTCTAGCGCGGCTGTGGCTGCTGGCGCCGCTGGCTCAGCGGCAGGACGTCGTCCGCCGGCCGGTGCCGGCGCCGCCGTGGCCGCGCCAGTGCCCTGGACCGGTGCCGCCGGAGCGGCCGGCCCTGCCACAGGTGGCGCGCTCGCTTCGGCCGGCGTACTCGCCGGTGCTGGTGCGATGGCCGGCGTGCTGATCGCTGGGGCCGCGGCGGGTGCCGGCGGTGTCACTGGCGCCGCCTGGGTGGTCATCCCGTTACGCCCGTCACGCGCGGGCGCCGCCGGAGATGGGGAAGCCGGCACCTGCGGTCCCGGCAGGGCCGCGGTCTCAATCACTCGCGGTATTGCGGCCGGTCGGCTGGGCGCCACCGAGGGCGAGAACCGGCCCGGATCGCCGGTGAGGTAGGCCAGCATCACGCTGCGCTGGGTATCGAGAAAGCGCTGCATCACCTGCTGGAACTGCTCCATCACCTCCGCCCCGCGATCCGGCGCCACCACCCGTTGCACCACCTGCACCGGCGCTGGCGGCGGAGCAGGGGCCGGCGCCGTGGGGAAGGAGCCGCCCGTGGCTGCGGCGGCCGTGCTTGACGTCACCGGCGCCACCGGTGCCACCGGTGCCATTGGCGGCGCCG
>DAOTTI010000273.1:0-60176 GCA_034437795.1 Chloroflexota bacterium
CGCCGGTCGGCCGCGTGGTCGCGAGCGAGGTATAGCTCCACGGCCTTCAGCAGGCCGCAGATCTCTTCCTTGCCGACCTTCATCGGCCGGCCGATGGAGGCATGCGGGGTGCACTTGAGGCGGCAGGCCTCGATCAGGCCGGCCTTGCCCAGGATCAGGCCGGACGATTGCGGCCCGCGCAGGCCCTTGCCGCCGGAGAAGACCACCAGGTCAGCCCCGAGCTCATTGAAGAGGCGCAGGTGCTCCGGCGGCGGCAGCTCGGCGGCGGCGTCGACGATCACGGGGACGGCTCGAGCGTGGGCGATCGCGACGACCTCGGCCAGGCTGGTGCGGGTAGGAAAGCGGGCGTGGCCGGGCAGGTCGCCGGCGCAGAAAGTGACCGCCGCCGTGTGCTCCGAGATGGCCGCGGCGAACTCGCCGGGCGTGGCGCCTTCCGGCCCGCCGATGACCACCAGCCGCGGGCCGGCATTGCGGTAACCCTGGGCGTAGCCGGTGACGTGCGTCCTCTGGATCACCACCTGGTCCTTCGCCCCCGGCCAATCCAGGTGAGGCAGCGCCCTGATCTTCGCCGGGTCGGTGCCCGCCACGCAGGCCGCGGTGGAGACCGCCAGGCCGGCGGCGGCGCCGCTGACGATGGCTGCGTCTTCGATAGCGGGCGAGCCGATCAGCTGGGCGATTCGCCGCCCGGCGGCCTGGAGCAGCGCCGGCAGCTCGACGTAGGCCCGCGCCGCCTGCGCCATGGCCGCCACCACCTCCGGCGGCATCAGGCTACCGCCCAGCCGCGTCTTCATTCCGTCCGCGTTGATGAGGGTGCGTACGCCAAGCTCACGATACAGATCCATCGGTAATGTGGTGTCCTTCTGTGATGTGGTGACCTTTCCCGCAGCCATGGTAAGTTGAATGGCAATTCTGGTCAACCCCCGTTATTTGGAACTTGGAGCATGGAGGGAGCCGTGGTTGCAACTCCGGCCGGCATACCAGGTACAGCAGGCGCAATGGAAGCGTTCGTCGGCATCCAGATTGGCGGGATCTCGTTCCTGGACGAGGGCACCGAGCAGGTGCTGGACATCCTTCAGGAGAAGGGCGCGGTCAACACGCTCATTCTCTGCACGCATGGGTTCTCCCGCGGGGTCATCGGCCGGCAGCTCCCAGGCCAGCCGTGGCCTGACCACGGCAAGCAGGAGCGAGACACGGCCATCGGCGGCTCCTACATTACCGTCCATCCCGAGTATTACCGCGAGACCTGTCTGCCGCCCTTCCGCGCGCCCGACCCGGAGTTCGAGGGCGTGGACATCCTGGCCGAGGTGCTGCCCGCGGCGCACCGGCGCGGGATGCGGGTCTACGCTTGGATCTATGAGAACCCGGCGGGGAAGCAGCCGGAGGTAATCCCCAACTGGACCAAGGTATCACAGGTGGACTGCTTTGGCCGGCGCCATCGCGACCCCTGCTTCTGGAACCCGAACTACCGTCACTGGTGGCTGGGCATTCTGGAGGACCATCTGAAGAGCTATGACATTGATGGCGTCCAGTACGGCTCCGAGCGCCGTGGCCCGCTGGTCACGGTACTCCAGCACGGCCGGGGCCGCCGCCCGCCGGTGAGGCGCCCCACGCCGCCAGGCGTCCCACCAGGCACTCAGGCCAGCGCCAGTGGCAGTGAGGCCGCGCTCATGGCCGGCGAAGGGGTGCCGTACTGCTTCTGCCCATTCTGCCGCGCCGAGGGGCGTGCCCGCGGGATCGACCCCGAACGCGCCGCTGAGGGCTACCGGCGGCTCTACGCCTTCGCCACGCGCGTCGACTTGGGCGAGCAGCCGGTGGACGGCGCCTTTGTCACCTTCTGGCGCATCCTGCTGCGCTTCCCCGAGATCTTAGCCTGGGAGCAGCTCTGGCACGACGGCTTCGAGGGACTGCGCAAGGAGCTCTATGGCGCCGCCCGCGCCATTGCGCCGGACAAGCCCATCGGCTGGCACGTCTGGCATCAGAACTCCTTCTCGCCCATCTACCGCGCGGAGAACGTCTTCCAGGAGATGTGGCGTTACTCCGGCTACCTCAAGCCGGTGGTCTATCACAACTGCGCCGGCCCGCGTTTCCACGCCTACGTCCACCACCTGCACCGGACCATCCTGGCCGACGTGGAGCCGGACGTGGCCTACGCATTCCTGAGCGACGTGCTCCACTACGACGAGGCTCCGCTGGAGGACCTGCCCGCTCGTGGCTTCTCCGGCGAGTACGTGCGGCGCGAGACCGCCCGCTGCGTAGCCGCTGTGCGCGAGGGTGGCGGCGAGGTGCCCGTGTATCCGGGCATCGACATTGACATCCCTACCGGCGCGGGGCAGAAGAAGACGCAGCCGGAGGACGTGCGGGCCGGCATCGCCGGCGCGTTCGCGGGCGGGGCCAGCGGCGTGATCCTCTCCCGCAAGTACTCTGAGATGTGGCTACGCAACCTCCAGGCGGCAGGAGACACGTTGCGGGAGCTAGGAAAGGCTTGAACCGGCCGGAGCCTGCCAGGAAGGCTGGCGGCGGGCGAGGAAGGCTGGCGAGCGAGCGGCCTCGTTCACCGGCCGCGCTCCAGGAAATCCATCCACGTCCAGCCGCCATCCGGCTGCTGCTCCTGCGGTGAGCAAGTGACGGCGGGCGATCGATCTCGCTGCCATGGGGCGATTATCTCCTCGACCACGGTTCGAGCTGTTCGAGGCGCTTGATTTCTTGCTGGACGGGCAACATAATGCCGCTAGCGCCGATCGGGAGTCCAGCTCGAACAGAGCTATTGCGGAGGCACACGATGACTCGACAGGAGGTAGATCCGTGAGCAGCCGGCGGCGATTGATGGTGGTGAGCGGACTGGCGGCGCTGGCGGCCGCGGTGCCGCCCCGAAGGCCGACCGGGGGCGGCTGGTGGCCCGGTCCAGGCAGGCATCCAGGCGGGACAGCGGCGCTGCCCACCGTGCCGGCGGACTTACCCTGGCGCCTGCTGGTTGACCGGATCAAAGCCGGCGGCCCAAACCCGCGGCTGGGGCTGGTGCAAGCGCAGCACATCTTTGGGCGCGTGACCTCGAGCCAGCAGCTCATCCGTGGCGGCCTGGTGCGAGTGCGGATCCCCGCCAGTCTCATTCGACTCGGCGACGAAGGCTGGCGACGCGACCGCTTCGAGGATGGCTGGTGGATGGACATCATGCGCCGGTTGGGCGTGCCGTTCAAGGCGGTGGTGGAGCTCTGGCCGCGCTTCACCGACGAGCAGCATGCCGCCCACGCCGCGCGCCTGGTGCAGCGGGCGAACCCCGACGTGGTGATCATCGGGAACGAGCTCAATCTGGTCCACCGCCGGCCGGGGATCGATTGGGCGGCCGAGATCGAGCGCTACCTGAACCGTTACGAGGCGATCCACGGGGCGGTGCGCTCCGCTTCGCCGGCCACGCGCATCCAGCTCTACGGCGAGGCGTACGACGGCGATCCTTCCGACCAGGACGCCTTTCTGCGCCATGTGCTGGCCGCCATGCGCTGGCGAGGCCTGCCGCCGCCTGATCTGGCCGGCATCCACATCTACGACCGTGCGTCCGTTATCCCGCAGCGGGTGGCTGGCTACCGGCGGCTGCTGGCCGACTTCGGACTGCATATCCCCGTCTCGGTGGAAGAGCTGGGCGCGCGGCGCGGGGTCATCGACGACCTTGAGGCGCGGCGCCTCGCGGAGCATCCGGCCGAGCACGGGCCCGCCCACGGTACGGCGTCGCACCGCGCGGACCAGGGGCGGCGCGGGAGCCCCGCTGGGGACGCCAGGGGACCGGAAGCCCCGGGTGGCTACCGGAACCGCCTGGAGGAGCTGCGCGCGCTGGGCTGGCTCACGGAAGACGAGCACGCCGAACTGGTGGCCCAGCAGCTAGCGACGGCGGCAGCTAGCGCCGACCAGGCGCAGATCTTCTGCGCCATCGACTTCGACGCTGAGCTTGCTGAGCGCCGCGGACTGGTGAGCAACATCTATGACCGCGCCCGGCCGGCGCTCAAGAGCTTCCGGTTCCTGCAGCGCCTGCTCAACGACCCGGCCGAGGTGCGCCTCACGCCGGCGGCCGAGAACGGTGGGGTCACCAGCGTGGAGGTGGTGCGGCGCGACGGCCTGGGGGCAAGCATCCACTGGAGCACGCCGGTTGGCGATGAGGCGCTGGCCCCGGCTAGGTCGCTGGCTGTTCCCGCCTATACCTTCGTCTGCGACGCGCAGGGGCGGCTGGTCGAGGCGCCGGCGCCGGTGGCGCGGACGATCCAGCTTCCGGCCGCCAGCAGCGCGGAGGCCGGTGGCGCAGTGCGTATCCTCATCTGAACGTGTGATCGGGCGCCGGCACGTTCTTCGATGTGTAGCGTTCAATCCACCGCGCCGGTGCCGGTGCACATCGTCATCTGGTCGGGCGCCGGAACGTCCGTCGCCACGTCCGGTTGAGCGGCTCCGACGGCGGTTGCCGCCAAGGCTGGAACGGGAGCGAGGCACGACATGACGCTGCGACAACCTCAACTTGACGTGCGAGCGGTCGAACGTGCAGCCGATGACCGCGTGGAGCGAGGCACGAGATGACGCTGCGACAACCTCAACCCACCGAAAAGCGGCCCGCGGATGGCCCGCGCCGGCCGGACGCCGGGCGCTACTTTCTCTCCGACCACGTGCTGGTGGCGCTCGTCGATGACCTCTTTGAGCTCTCCCACCGACTGGAAGCCCTGTGGGCTCAGCTCAAGCAGGGCGGCGGCCCGGCGCGAGTGGCTGTCGCTGGAAGACGCGGCAGCCAGCGTGGGGCTAGCCCCAGGCACGCTGCGCGTCCAGGCTCGGCGGGGGCGTCTGCCGGCAGTGACGCCGAGCATGCGGTGGGTTACGACGTGGCCGTGGCTGAGGGCGTACCTGGCGAGCCCCCGCGATAACGCCCCGCTATAACGCCAAAGAGGTGGCGTTCCCCAACGGCACCGATCAGCCTCGTAGCTGACCGCTTGCCTGCGTTTGCCGCACCGGCAGCGGACGGTGTCGTAACTCGCGTTAGCCCTTCTTTTTCCAGCCCAGCTCGCGGATCTTATTGTCCACGCCCTGGCAGCCCTGGTCCAGGAACTCCCGCGCCTTGATCTCGTTGCGCATAAAGCGCAGCGCTGGGTCGCGCGTGAACCAGTACTTAAACTCGTCGGCGATGGGGTTATTTGCCAGCGGCACGTCGTAGTTGAGGCCGTCGGGGATCAGCTTCCAGTTCTTGTCCTTGAAGGGCCCTTCCTTGAACACGGGATCGCCCGCTGCCTTGAGCGCCGGCACACCATACCCGCTCCGGCCCAGGTGCACCTGCGCCTTTAGCTCCAGCAGCCACTTCAGCAGGTCGAAGGCGGCGTCTGGCTGCTTGGTTGACTTGGGGATGGCAAAGGTGCGGACGTAGCCCTCCTGGAAGGTGGCCTTCTTCGACTTGGGCGTGGGCATCAGGTCCCACTGCACCTCCGGCGGCTGGCGCGTGCCAAAGCCGGGATCGCCCCAGTTCATCGCCAGGCGGCCGCCGGCGAAGAGCTGGCTGGCGTTCTGGCCGGGCGGCAGCGCCAGGCGGTGGACGTGCATCAGATCCTGCACTTCCTGGAGGATCTCTGCCGCCTCCCTGGAGTTCCAGACGCACCTGGTCTCATCGGCGTTGTACTGGCGTCCCCCGTTGCCCCACACCAGGGGCGTCAGATAGTTGACGGGGAAGGCCACGCCGTAGATCTCCTGACCCGGTGGCGCGTTGGGCGTGGACAGCTTGCGTAGGGCGTCGATGAAGGCCGGCCACTCCCAGGCCCTGGCCCACTCGGTCGGGGCAGTGATGCCGGCCCTGGCAAAGAGCGATTTGTTGTAGACAAAGAGGTTGACGCCAAAGTGGGGCTGCAAGCTGAACAGCTTGCCGTCCACGGCCATCGCCGTCCACTCCAGGGGGAAGTAGGCCTCCCGCTTCATGGACCGGTTCACGTAGGGGTCGAGGTGCAGCAGCTTACCCTGGCTGCCCCAGTAGTAGACGGAATCGTCGTTCACGCGCGAGACGTCCGGGGCGGAGTCCGCCACCAGGAGGGCGTTCACCTTGTCCCAGCCGCCTTCGCTGATCACCTCCAACTCTACCTTTACATTCGGCCGCTCCTCCATGTAGGCCGGCAGGAGGGGCTCGAACATGGGCACCTCGCCTGCGCCGGAGCTAGCCAGGAAGCGCAGGCTCGCCGGGGGCGCCGTCTTGGCGGCTCCCGTCCCGCCGGCGGCGCCGCAGCCTGCCAGCCACCCCGCACCAAGGGGCGCCATCCCTAGCGCGCGTCTTCGCGTTGCCATCCAGCTGCCCATGGGAAGCTCCTTATATGCAAGGCGTAAAGCATATGCGTAACGAGTGGGTTCCGCCCCATTACGCATTACGTCTTACGCTATCCGTATTAGTTTTACCCCAGCGTCGGCTCCTGGCCGGTCTGGAGCAGATGGTTGACCTGCTGGTCGATCTGGGCGACCGCCTGCACCGGCGGCAGGCCCTCGTCCATCATCTTCCGCCACCAGAACCGCCAGATCCGGTCCGTCCCATCCCAGTACTCGGTGATTGGCTGGTACTTCTGGTAGGACAGCCCTTCGATCCAGATCGACTCGTCTTGCACCGTCTTGGGATCGTTGAACACCTCTGACTTGAGCACGGACAGCCGGCAGGGCATGGAGCGCCCCAGGCGCGCCCACTCCTTCTGCCCGTCGGCGGAGATGATGAACTTGGTGAGCTGCCAGGCCGCCTCGGCCGCCCTGGTGCCGGCGCCGATGCCGAGGCCGCCCCAGGAGCAGCGGGCGGCCCGCCGGCCGGTCCTGGGGTCACGCGGGACGTGGGCCACCTCCCAGTTGTCCGGATCGTCCTTGAACTCGGCGCGCAGCGAGGCGAAGAGCGCGTACTCGATGATGGTGCCCACCACCCCCCGCGCCAGGCGCGTCTGCCGGCCCCGCACGTCCGCGAAGTCGGTCGGCATCGGCGCGACGCGATGCACGAAGCGGTAGTCCTGGATCTCTTTGAGCACCTCCACCATGGCGGGCTGGTTGACCTCGCTCTTGCGCTTCTGTGTGTCCAGCAGCTCCAGCCCGCGCGGCACGACCCACGAGATGGCGCGCGTCCAGTCCGGCAGGAAGTCCATGCCGGCGCGGACGAGCTGCCCGCCCTCCCGCTTGGTGAGCCTTCGACAGATGTCGAGGTAGTCGGTCCAGGTCCAGCGGCCGTCGCGCGGGGGCGGCGGCAGGCCGGCTTCCTGGAACACCCGCTTGTTGTAGATGATCAGGTGGACCCCGCCGTCACGCGGGGTGCCGTAGACGCGTCCGGCCCTGGTGCCGCCGACCTTGGCCTTCTTGTCCCAGCGCCAGAAGTCGAGCTGCCCTTCCACGAAGTCGGTCGGGTTGATCTCGCGGAGGTCCCGCGTCCAGAAGTCGGTAATGTCCCGAAAGACCCCCCGCTCCACGTTTCCGTACAAGGGCTCATCGGTGGCCCGCATCACGTCCCACAGGCTATCGGCGGCGGCCAGCGAGACGAGCTTCTCCTGGAAGTTGCTGGCCACGTGCTCGATCTCCACCTGCACCGCTGGCTGCTTGTCGCGAAAGGCCTTGACCGCGCCCTCCCAGGCCGGGATCTCCGCCTGCGGGCCGTAGATCCCCAGGCGGATGGCGCCCGCCACCTGGCCAGGCGGCTGGCCGGCGCCGGGTGCGGGCTGGCGAGTACAGGCAGCGACGACACCGACGCCGGCCAGCGCACCGGCGGCGCCAACAAGACGGCGGCGGGAGACGGCTGGCATGGCCATGAGCGGGCGTCCTTTCACTCTTTATCGCTTTGTCTCTTTGCCTCTTTGTCGCTGTGGTTGCGATCACCGGCGAGGTGAATGGCTGCGGGCGCTCTGGCCGAGCGCCGGCGAAGGGCAGGCGGCTCGGAGCCGGGCGCTCCGTTCCACGGCGGTCGCCGGCGAGACGGCGAGATTAGAAGGCCCCGACCAGTGCGTCTTCCACCGCCTTCTTCACCCCATCCAGCGTCGTCTTCACGCTCTCCGCGCAGATGTAGGCCTTGCGCTCCAGCTCCGGACGGTAGATGTTGCGGGCGCGCTCGGTGTTGTTGGTGTAGTTCACGGCGGTATTAAAGTTCATCGACTCGACGATGAGGTTGACGCGCTCCGGCTTGTCACCGGCGGGGAGCCGGTAGAAGGGGGCCGCCGACTTGCGCACGGGGACGTAGAAGAGGGTCTCGCCGAAGACGCGGCCGCCTTCATCCGAGGCCATGTAGTTGAGCAGCTGCCAGGCGGGATCGGGGTTCTTCGCGTCCTTGGGGACGCAGTAGACGATCAGGCTCCCTTCGGTCATGCGCTTGGCCTTCTTCGGCACGGGGGCGACGGACCAGTCGAAGTTGTCACGAATGTCGCGCCGGAAGGTGAGCAGGTTGGTCACTGGGGAGAAGATCATGCCCAGCCGGCCCTGGACAAAGAGGGTGTTGGCGCTTACGCCGGCGCCGCCTTCGCGGTGGTTGAAGGGGCGCTGCACCCGCAGCTTGCAGTCCAGGTCCACCACCTGCTGGATGGCCTCGATGCCCGCCGGGGTGGCCATGACGAAGCGCTTGCCGTCCTTGCTGTAGATCCCGTCCTCGACGCCGAAGTTGACCAGGAACGTCTGCTCATAGCCGGTATCGTGATAGATCGAGACGCCGAACGTGGGGCGCTCGCCGGTGGGATCCTTGGTCAGCTTCTGGGCGGCAGCGATCATGTCTTCCCAGGTCCAGCCGGCGGGGTCCCACTTGTCGAAGAGCGGCGCCTGGACGCCGGCGTTCTGGAAGAGCGTCTTGTTGATGAACAGGGGCCGGGGCTGGTTGCCGGTGCTCCAGGCCCAGTACTTGCCTTCGTGGATGGGGAAGTCGTAGATGAACTCAAAGAACTCCTCGCGCCTGACCTTGTCGCGCTTGATGTAGGGCATCAGGTCCAGCAGCAGGCCGTTCACGGCGTAGGCGCGGACGTAATCGTCGTTGATGCGGTGGATGTCGCTGGGTGTGCCGGCGGCGATCAGGGCCCGCATCTTGGTCTCGTAGTCCTGCGGCGTCGGATCGACCTGGAGCCGGATGTGCGAGAACTTGGCCTGGAAGTTCTTGAGCACCGTTTCGGTCGGCGTGTTCTCGATGCTGCTCCAATCCATAAAGGTCAGTTCCTGCACGCCTCCGGTGGCGGGCGCCGGCTTCGCCTGGCCCCCTGGCGCGCAGGCGGCCGGCGCCAGCACGACCGGCGAGGCGACCCCGACTGCCGCCGCGCCGAGCGCGCGCATCACCCAGCGCCGAGACCGTTGCGGCTCCCTGTGGAGAGTGCCGGCCTCTCCTCCTGACGTTGGCGCCCCAGAGGGGCGTGGCCGATACTGCACGAGATCGAACACGTTCAGACCTCCGTTGCTCAACTGCTCCGTGGCTGTGACGTCGATGTCCCGCTCCCTCATTGGGGGAGACGGGCGCTTACTTGAGCTTGATCCCGATCGACTTGGCGGCCTCGCGCAGGGCGGTGAAGTCGGCGTCCTTCGCTTCCTGCAGGCCGCTGACGCCCCACTGGGCCAAGATCGGCTGCGTCTTGCCGTCCCTGGTGAAGACGCCCTTCTGTGGATCGGCGAGGTTCTTGAAGGCGGCGCGGAACTTTTCCAGCACCCTGGAATCGAGCCCGCGCCGGGCGGTGACGACCTCCAGGGGCGCCCCTTCGATGGTGGCCAGGAGCTTGAGCGTCCTGGCAGCGTCGGGATCGGCCTTGGTGACGGCGTCACTGGCCAGGTCCTGGCGCGCGGCGAAGGCGGCGTCGGCCTTCCTATTGAGCACCTGGATGAGGGCGTCCGCGCCGTCCCGGCGGTACTCCACCGTCACGTCGCGGAACGGGTCCAGGCCGTTCTTCTTGAGGTGCGCCGCCGGCATGACCCAGCCGGCGGCGTCGCTGGCGTCGGTGGCGACGACCCGCTTGCCCTTGAGGTCGGCGACGCTGTTGATGCCCGAGTCGGCGCGCACGGCGATCATGGCCGCGAACGCCGCCACCGGCCGGCCGTCTACGCCCGGGCGCAGGGTGCGAAACATCGGCTCGACGCCGCTCTCGTCGCGGGCGCGCAGATAGAGAAGCGCGGGCAGAAAGGCGAAGTCCAGCGAGCCGTCCTTCAGGCCGATCATCGAGCGGGCGTAGTCGCCGGGAGGGTAGGCGCGCACGGCGAGGCCGGTTTCCCTGGCCAGGAACTCCGCCAGGGGCTGTCCGCGGCTGATGTCCTCTTCCAGCCGGCCATAGGCGCCCAGGATCGGCGCCACGACGTACTCTTTCCTGGTTTGGCCCGGGCCGGCGCCCGCCTGCGGCCCGCAGGCCACGAGCAGCGCCGGAAGGCCGAGCGCACCTGCTCGCAGCACCGCCCTCCGCCCCACTGAGCGTCTCGTTCTCCTGCTGATCATCGTCTGCCTCCACGGATGCCTTCACGCACCATGTAGCACACCTCACGCACTACGCACTGCTATTACACACCCCTCATTACGCATTACGTATTACGCATTGCGCATTGCACGTTACGTATGACGCTGCACGCCTCACGCCAACCCCAGCTCCCGTATCGCCTGGCCCGCGCCGGCCAGATTGGCCAGCCGCATCTCCGAGTATTTGCGTGAGAGGACCACGCCACGGGCGCCGCCGGCGAAGGCGGCCTTGACGGCATCCCGCACGCCCTCCGGCGTGCACTTGCTCTCACCGGCTTCCGTCGGGATATCGATGTCGATGCCCGGGTAGATGGGGATCTCGTCGTTGACCCCCTTCACCGCCCGCTCCGTCTCGCGCCGCACGTAGTCGGCGGAGAAGCCGGCCACCGGCAGCGCGTCGAACGGGGCCTCCTCCAGGCCCAGCAGCTTGAGCATGAGCGGATAGACCTCGCTGGGCGTGGCGTCGGCGAACATGGCGCGGCACAGGTTACGGACAAAGGCATGGAAGCGGGGCCCGGCGCAGTTGTTGTACATCACCACCTTGAGCCAGTCGTGGTAGCGCTTCAGGTCGGCGTACTGCTCTTCGGCGCGGTACCAGGGGCTGAAGGAGATCTCGTGGTAGACGTGCACGCCCACCTCTTTGTTGGGGTCGACGGCCTTGACCGTGCCGTAGATCTCGCGCGAGAGCTGGTGCTGGCTATCCGACCAGAGCTTCTCCCAGGCCAGGATCTCGGGGTAGTCAAGCAGGATGCGCCAGAAGGTAACGAAGTGTCCGTCCGGCGGGCGGTCGCCCCGGCCGGCCCGCTCGTACCAGTCGAAGAGGGTCTGGTAGCCGCGGATGGCGCGCTCGGGGTCGTAGCCGCGGGCGCGGCCCTTGGCCTGGCAGTGCGCACAGAAACAGGTGACGTCACGCGCGCGGTAGCGGCTGCGATTGCCGATCAGCCGGTTGAGGGGGCCGGTGCGTTCCGAGCACCAGACGATGCCGGCCAGCGGCCAGTTGTGGGCGTAGTCCTCCATCCGGCCGAGGATCCAGTAGCGGTAGTCCGGGTTGTTGAAGCAGGGCCGGTTGCTCGGCCGCCCGTAGACGTCGACCTCAAGGGCCTTGGGGAAGTTGGGGAGGCGGTGCAGATCGCGCGAGGTGGAGCTCTCCTCCATCCAGGCATAGCTGCGCATGCCCCGTCGCTCGGCTTCGGGCAGGACGGCCTCGAACAGGTCGAAGTCCGGCGGGATTTCGGGGTCGGTGTGGCGATAGTCGGGCGAGATGGCGGTCTTAGCGTAGTAGCGCGGATCGAGCCGGTTGTAGGCGCCGCCGTGGAAGTCGTCCGGCTCCTGCTGGCCATGGTCGGGGAAGGGCTGGCCGGGCACCTGCCGGCCGCCAGTGCCGCGCGTCCAGGTCGGATTGGCCAGCAACAGGGCATTGACGCAGCCCTTGTCCTGGAGGATGTCCAGGACCTGGTTCACCCCCTCATCGACGAAGGAGATGGCGCCGATCTGAATGGCGATGAACGGTCGTGGTCTCGCTGTCACCCCGCTCTCCTTAGCTACGCCCCCAGGGTTGCGCTCGGGGCCTCACCGGCCGGCGGCAGCGCCCGGGGCCAGGCTGGTCGAAGTACAGAATATCAACTGCACCGGAATGTGCAACCGGTGTTATTTTGAACAAGCGCTCGGAATGGGTATCATCAAAGCCGGCGGGTGAGATGGCAAACGGCGATACCACCGTGGTGCCGCGGGCGCAGACGCGGAGCCTGCGGCGCGGGCTGGCTGCCCTGGAGTACGTGGCGCGGGCCGGGGAGGCCAGCGTCTCCCAGGTGGCGGAGGCGCTGGGGCTGCCGCGGCCGTCGGCGCACATCCTGCTCACCACGCTGGCCGCCGCGGGCTACCTGCACCAGGCCAAGCGCCGTGGCCACTACCGGATGGACCTGCGCGTGCTCAAGCTGGCCCAGGCTCTCCTCCGCCAGCTGCCGGTGCGCACGCGGGCCGCGCCGGTGCTGCATGAGCTGGCGCAGCGGACCGGCCTGCCGGCCTACCTGGCGGTGCTCTCGCGGGGCGAGGTGATCACCATCGACCGCGTCGTACCGGCCCCGCGGCCGGAGGCACGGGCCGACGTGGGCCACGCCAACCCGGCCTACGCCTCATCCATGGGCAAGGCGCTGCTGGCCCACCTCCCACCGGCCGAGCTCGAACGGTACCTGGCCAGCGTGAAGCTGGAGCCGATCACCGAGCGCACCATTACGTCCGCCGAACGGCTGCGCGAAGAGCTGGCCTGCATTCGCCGGCAGGGCTTCGCCATCAGCGAGGGCGAGCACCGGCAGGGGGTGCGCAGCATCGCGGCCCCCGTCTTCTCCTACACCGGCGAGGCGGTGGGCGCTATCTGCGTCCGCCACTATACCCCGGCCGGCCAGCCCCCGCCGGACGAGCTCATCGAGGCCGTCAAGGACGCCGCCCAGCGCATCTCCTACACGCTCGGCTACGGCGCAGGGCCGAGTGGCGAGTAGCGAGTATCGAGGGAGGGCCTCGCTGGGCGTGAGGCACGCTGGCCCGGAATGTTCATCGACGGCGATCATTGCCCTCTGCCAGATGGGGAGGGTGGCGGGTCCGCCGGCAAAGGATCTGGGCTCGGGGCAGGGTTAATCGGCCCAGAAGACGAAGGTGAAGAGGCGCTGGCTCCCGCCGAGGTCGCGCACGAAGAGGTGCGGCCGGCCCCGGCCGTCGGCGCGGATGGCGCGCCCGAAGTCGCTGACCGCATCGGGGAGCGCGACCCCGCTGGCCTGCGCCGTGGCGGTGCTGACCGTGCTGCTGCGGTCCAGGTGGGTATAGATCGTCACCAGTTGGTCATAGTCGTGCTGGTTCGGGTGCTCGTTGCTCGGCGGCCCGCTCGGGTTGCTGGTGTAGTCCATGCAGGTGCCCTGGTTGGGGTTATCGAAGACCTCGTCCGTGTGGTCCAGCCCCAGGGTGTGCCCGATCTCCTGGCACATGACCAGGCGCCGCCAGGCGGGCGTGTTGTACTTGGCGGTCAAGAAGTACGTATCGTTGAGCTTCACGACGCCGGCAGTGATGTGGTCGCCGTCGACCGCGATCTGGGCGACGCCGAGCCAGCCTGTGTTGCCGTACCGCCTGTTGCAGACCTGAACCGTGCCGCGGAAGCCGATGTTGCAGTTCCCACCGCTGCCGGCGACGACAGGCGTATCCAGCACCGAGGAGGCGGACCAGTCGCTGGACGCCGTCTGCAAATAGGGATCCCAGGCGCTGCTGACGTTATCGCCAAGCCTGACGGTAAATGGATTGCTGGTGCGGGCCCAGTGGTAGTTCCCCCAGGAATGGTCGGCGGCCGTGGGCGCCGCCATGGTGAGAGCCGCCACCAGGGCAGCGCTGGCTCCCACCGCGGCTCTTTTCAGCAGTGCCAGTATCATCCTGCCGGACATTGCTCAGCCCCCCTCGGACGCGTAAGCGTAACAGTTCCTGAGAAGTGAACGCGAGCAGAGCGTGACATTCGCGCCTGCGGGCGCACACCACCGCCAGTATCACCGCTCGCCACTTGGAACCGCTGTGAGTTTTTCACAGGGCAGGCATCCGGCCGTTCGGATCGGTGGCGTTGGGCACCGGCGCGGCGCCGGTCTTCAAGCAGCCAGCGACGTGGATCGGCTGCTCCCTGCAGCGGATCTGGAGGGGCACGCGTGCGGTACGGTAAGGGCATGGAGAGGTGCTGCGTCCACCGGATCCGGTGGCCGGCCGGCCGGCGCTTGCGGACGCCGGCGCGCGCGGAGAAGGGGAGAACGCGCTGCTGGCGCTGGGCCCTGTGCGTCGCCATCATCGGCGGGCTGGCGCTTGCGCTCGGCGGCCTCGGCGCGCCGGCCCTGGCGCAGGAGGTGGGGCTGACGCCCGATTGGGGCGCCGGCACGCTGACGGTGCGAGGCGCCGGCTTCCGGCCGGGGGAGCGTGTGACGCTGACCGCCCGCGTTGGTCCGGCGGGACAAGAGCAGACGTTTACCGTCACCGCCGACGCGCAGGGCCGGTTCACCATCAGCACGGGGATGCAGGTGCCGGCCGGCAGCAACGTGCGGCTCGAGGCGCGGGGCGACCAGGGGACCGGGATGGCGGCGATCAGGAGCGTGCCGGCGCTGCCGCTGGGGCCTCCGGACGAGGATAGTGAGACGGCAGGGGTGGGCGGCGCGGGCGCTCGGCTCCTACTCGGCGGCGTTGCAGCGGCGCTGGTCGCCGGTCTGGCCGGCTGGTGGCTCGTCCGGTGGCGCGCCGGCAGCTTAGGAAGCCGCCCGTCCTGAGGCGCCGGCGCTCGCGACGCATCGCGCACGCATGCCGGGCGGGCGCCAGTGGGCACCGCGTCGCCCTACGGCAGCCATCCCACATGCGTGTCGGGCCGGCGCGTAGAATGGGCGCGCCGAACGGGAGCGCCGGACGACGGCAGGCGGAGCGTAGGCGGCGGCACGGCCCGGCAGGGCGCGTCACGGACCGAAGGAGTGGCACGATGAAGATTGAGGCGCTGGAATGGATGCAGGTAGGGCGCTGGTTCTACCTGCTGGTGCACACCGAGGAAGGCATTACGGGCGTGGGGGAAGGAGGCGTCCACGGCTACCCCGAGGCGATTGGCGCCATCCTGCAGGCATGGCGGCCGTATCTGCTGGGGCAGGATCCGCTACGGATCGAGCACCACTGGCAGTATCTCTACCGCAACTCCCACTTTCGGGGCGCGGTGATCGGCTCCGCCCTGTCGGCGCTGGACATCGCGCTGTGGGACATTGCCGGCAAGCGCTTTGGCGCCCCGGCGTACCAGCTGCTGGGGGGAAAGTGCCGCGAGCGGGTGCGCCTGTACATGCACGTCGGCGGCGAGACGCCGGATGCGCTGGCGGCGGACGCGAAGCGGGCGGTGGATGCCGGCTTCACCGCCGTGCGCTTCACGCCGTTTCCGCGCCACTACACCAGCATGCGGTACGCCGAGCTACTGGAGGAGATGCTGAAGCGGGTGGCCGCGGTGCGGGAGACGGTGGGCAACGGCGTCGACCTGTGCGTTGAGATCCACCGGCGACTGGACCCGCACCACGCCTTCGGGCTGGCGCGGGAGCTGGCGCGGTTCCGGCCCTATTTCCTGGAGGACCCCATCCTGCCGGATAGCGTGCAGAACATGGCCGCTTTGCAGCGGGAGATTGAGGTGCCCATTGCCACCGGCGAGCGGCTGCACACCATCTTTGAGTTCAACGAATTGCTGGCGGCGCGGGGCTGCCGCTTCGTCCGGCCGGACGTCTGCCTGTGCGGCGGGCTGACGCATGCCAAGAAGATTGCGGCCATTGCGGAGGCCTACCATGTGGGGGTGATCCCGCACAACCCGCTTTCGCCGGTGAGCACCGCCGCCTGCGTGCAGCTAGACGCCTGTATCCCCAACTTTGCCCTGCAGGAGTACACCGGCGAGGACCGGCCGCCCAAGAGCGAGATCCTGAAGGAGCCGCTGGTCCGCGACGGCGGCTACCTGCTGGTTCCGGACCGGCCCGGCATCGGTGTGGAGCTCAACCTGGAGGTCGCGCGGCGCTATCCGCCGGTGGCCAAGGAGATCCGTACCCCGCTGCACGAGGACGGGTCGGTAGCGGACGCGTGAACCGGGGCCGGCGGCGCACCCAATGCACGATAGGTTGGTCGAAACGGAAGCTGTTGGCGTGACACCGGTGGTCTGAGCGGCGCTCACTCTTCACCGTCGAAGTACTCGACCGGCGAGGCGCGGAAATAGAGGTCGTCCCCGTTGGGGAGCGTGAAGCCCCACTTGTCGGAGTCCGGATAGTGCCAGACGTCGGAGGCGGCGTTGCTGGCGATGACGTAGTAGAGCAGGTCGCCCTCGCCGTCGTTCACGATCTGGTGCGGTTCGCCGGGCGGGCACATCACGCAGTCGCCCGGCGCGAGCCTGGAGCGCCGCGGCCCCGCGCGCATGGTCCCGCTGCCGGCGAGGATCAGGTAGCACTCCCATTCGGCCGAGTGGCTGTGGAAGGGATAGTTGGCCGCGCCGGGCGGCAGGCGCACCAGCTCCACCTCGAAGGGCGCCGGTCCCGGCAGGTCCGGACCCGCCGCGCTGGCCGAGAAGGCGCGCGATAGGTCGCGCCGAAACTTGTGGTACCTCCCCCTGGGAGACCGGCGCTCGGTCCAGGGGACGTCATTCTGGTTGATCTGTTTCATGAGCGGAGCCCTCACCGCCGCCCGCTTCGCGGGCTCCCGCTCTCCCTATGGGAGACGGAACTTTCGCTTCCCGAGGGGAGAGGGGACTTTTCCCTGGCCGTACCCTTAGCGGATCTTGCCGCGGGCCAGCACCGGCCACTCCACCTCCACGATCTCGTCGCCGTTCCGGCGCCGGTAGCCCACCACCACGTCGTGCAGGTTGGTGGTGCCGCAGGCGTGGTTAGGGATAATGTGCAGCTTCTCGCCGACCCTGGGGCGGGGCGCGCCGTCTGGCACGTGCGAGAGGTTGAGGACGCCGTGCTCCTCGTTCATCCGCTCCAGATAGACGTCGGGGTACTCCTTGACGTACCCGTTGCGGCCATCGGGGCGAAGGCTGTCGTTGGTGAAGGTCTTGGAGCCGCCGTCGACGGTGGCATAGCCGGGGCAACTGGTGGAGACGACCGTCACCAGCACGCTCATGGCGCACTGCTCCAGGGTGCAGTTCCCCGCGCGCAGCACGTTCAGGTCGTTATAGATGTACGTGCCGGAGCGGTGTTCGGTGCAGCCGATCTGCTTGGAGACCTTCTGGGCGCCGGTGCCGCCCCCGCTGATGACGTGGACGGGGATGCCGTCTCGATAGAGCAGGTCCTTCGCTTCGGCGAAGACCTCGCCCATCTGGGGCCGGCTGGGATAGCACATGAACCCCTGGAAGGCGACGCCGGGGAAGTCGCCGATCTTGCGGGCGAGGGCCTGGGCTTCCTTCGCGTTCTGGACCCCGGCGCGGTGCCCGCCGCTATCCACCTCCACCAGCAGGTTCACGGTGACGTCTGCCTCCTGGCAGGCCTCGGCGATGCCGCGGGCGGTGACCTCGCTATCCACCGCCACGGTCAGGTTCACGCGGCGCGCCAAGCGGGTCAGGCGCTCCAGCTTGGGGGCGCCAACGATGTTATAGGGGACCAGGATGTCGGTGAAGCCGGCGTCGGCGAAGACCTCCGCCTCGCCCAGCTTCTGGCAGGTGATGCCGGTAGCGCCGGCCTTGATCTGCCAGTGGCCGATGGTGGGGATCTTGTGCGTCTTGATGTGGGGGCGGCTCTTCAGGCCGAGGGCGTCGAGCTCGTCCTGAAGGCGCCGGATGTTGCCTTCCAGGACGTCGAGGTCGACCACCATCATCGGGGTGTCAAGATCGGCTACGCGCTGCATGGTCGTCTCCAGTTCAACGTTCAAGGTTCAACGTTCAACGTTCAAGGTCGTGGGATCGCTCCTTTGAACCTTGAACGTTGCACTCTATAGCTCGTCTGCCGCGGCGCCGTGCTCCAGCCGGAAGGGGCGCCCGTGGCCGGGGATGATGATATCGGCGATGGCCGCGAAGAGCTCGAAGTTGCGCTTCTCGGCGTCGGGGTTGACGGCGTTGTGCGACGGCTCGCGGCGGATGAAGAAGTCGCGGCTGTCGACGGCGTCGCCGGCAATGGCCACGACCTGCCCCGCCTGGGCTACCAGCACCGTGCCGGAGCCGGGGGTGTGGCCGGGCGTGAGCACCAGGCGCACGCCCGGGGCGATGCCGGTGACGGTGGGCTTGAGGCGGGCCAGGAGCTCCTTGTCCGGTGCGCCCCGGCTGCGCCAGGCGATAACCTCGGGGCCGGTGGCCACGACGCGGGCGTTTGGCAGCAGGTGGACGGACTTATAGTGGTCGCCGTGGGTGTGGGTCAGCACCACGGTGTCGACGTCCTGGGGCGCGACACCGGAGGCGCGCAGGGCGGCCAGCAGCTGATCGTCCTCCTGGCCGGTATCGACCAGGATCGCGCGCCCCGCCACCTCGATGAGGGTGACGGTGCTCTGGGCCGCACGATCGCCCCATTCGGGGTGGTACTTGTCGTAGCTCAGATAGCCGGTGATCAGGACGGTGACACGTGGGTCGCCGCGGGGGGCGAGCGGAGAGTGGATCGGGATCAACGACGTTGCCGGTGCTGCCGTAGCGGCCATGGCTGTCTCCTTGTTATGGAGCGCACGCTGTGGAGTACACGCATTGTACGGCTCGCAGCGCGGGCGCGCGTGAACCACACCTGCCGTACGGGTGCAGCCGGTTCGTCCGGACGCGGCACCATTGCGTTCCCTTGCCCTTTGGGGGGGAGGATGAGGGCCCCGCCAGTCGGGTGGCCTGGCGCCGGCTATCCTCAAGCTGATGGCTGAAGCGGACCGGTTCAGGTGGAACGAGCGCTACGCGGAGCGGGCAGCGGCGGGCGACTGGGACGAGGCGCCGGTGCCGCGCCTGCTGGAGTTGGAGCGGTTGATCCGCCCGCGCCGGCGAGCCGGAAGCGCCGGGGCCACAACCCGCAGCGCCGCCGTCCCGCCCGTCGCGCTGGACCTGGCGTGCGGGACGGGGCGGCACACGCTCTATCTGGCGCGGCTGGGCTACACCGTCGATGCCTGGGACATCAGCGACGTGGGGCTGGAACGGCTGGCGAGGCTGGCCCGTGAGCAGGGGCTGGCCGGGCGCGTGCGCATCCGCCAGGTCGATCTGGACGAGGCAGCCCTGCCGGTTGGGACGTACGACCTGGTGGTGGACACCTACTTCCTTGATCGGCGGCTCTTCAGGCCCATGGCGGCGGCGCTCAAGCCCGGCGGGCTGCTCTTCATGGAGACACTGCTGTCCACGCCAGAGAGGCCGGGGCGGCCAGACTACTATCTCCAGCCAAGCGAGCTGCGGGCGGCCTTTCCCGAGCTGGAGGAGCTCTTCTACCGCGAGAACGAGGAAGCCGGCTGGGCCGCCTTCCTGGGGCGCAAGAACAGCGCGCTGGAGGGCTAGAGTTCCCGCCGCGGTGCCAGGTACTCCTCAGACGTGCCCGTCTCCTCCAGCAGCGAGACGTAGGCGCGCTGGAGGTCCTGGACCACGCCGGGATGGTCGCCGGCCACGTTCCTCTGCTGCCTGGGATCGGTGGGGAGGTGGTATAGCTCCACCGGCTCGCCGCGCGCCGCGTAGAGCAGGCTCCACTCTGGCGTGGAGATGGTCGCCGGCTGGTATTCCATCACCTGGCGCAGCACGCTATCCACCACCCGCACCGCCTGGCCGGGATTGGCCAGGGGCATGGTGGTGACGACGATGTCGCGCCCAGGCACGGGCTCGCCCTGCACGGCAGGGACGAAGGAACGGCCGTGAATGGTGACGCCCTCCGGCACGGGCACGCCAAGGAGGTCCAGCACGCTGGGCATGATGTCCACGGCCGAGGTGAGCTGGGAGACGCGGCGCGGCGGCAGCCCCGGCACGTGGACGATCAAGGGGATGTGCGCGATGTCCTCGTAGAGAGGCGAGCGCGCCCAGGCCGGGCGCCCGCGCACCCACGTCTGGTGGCGGATCATCTTGCCAAAGAGCCCGCCGTGCTCCCCGAAGTGGAAGCCGTGGTCGGTGGTGAAGATGACCGCCGTCTGCTCCGCCACGCCAAGGGACTCTAGACGCTCCAACAGGCGCCCGACCCAGCGGTCGACCATGGTGCACTCGGCGGCGTAGCAGGCGCGGGCCGTGGCCAGGTCGTCGTCGGTCAAGCCTGCTTGCTGGTAGTAGTTGTACGGGGGCGCCACCACGCGGCCGTCGTAATCCGGCTTATAGGGGCGGACGTACCAGTCTGGCGGATCCCAGGGCTCATGGGGGTCCCACGTGTCGACCATCAAGAAGAAGCGATCCTTGTAGATCCGCTCCAGCGCCTGCTCGGTGGTGAAGAAGGTCTTGGGGGCGCAATAGTCGTACTCCGACGCGCGGTGCTCGGGCTGAAGGGTGCGCAGGCGGCGGCCGGGCTGCGTGGGTAACTCGATGAAGTGCTGGAAGCCGCGGTCATACCCGTAGCCGTTCTGGACGTAGAAGGGGGTATCTACCACGCCCAGGGTGCGGATGCCGGCTTCGGTCAGGATCTGGCTCAAGGTCGTCTGGTTTCGCGGCAGGGGCTCCCAGCCCATGAAGGTGAAGGTCCACTTGCCCAGGGCATGGTCGGCGCGCGTTGGCATGGTGGGGAAGCCGGCCGCGTAATAGTGGTCGAAGACGGCCGAACGGGCGGCCAGGCGGTCGAGGTGTGGCGTGTGCGCCTGCGCCGCCGTGACGCCAGCGTGCCCGGCGTAGCAGCCGAGGTGGTCGCGCCGAAAGGTGTCGGCCACAATGAGGACGACGTTCCTGACAGGGCTCTGCATGCGGTTCCTCCTGCACTCGCTTGCGGGATCGCCGGGACCATTATGCCGCAGGCGCTCGCGGCAGCTTTCGGCGGGGCGGGAAGACGTTGTCGTCCTGGGAGTTGGTAGGGGCCACTACGCCCACGGCCGTGCGGCGGAGACGCGGGGAGAGCCCTCACCCCGCTCCGATACGGAGAGGGGGAACGAGGGCCACGGCTGTGGGGCTGGGCCCGCCGGGAGAGGAGGACGTCACCCCCTAGCCATCTCTCCGATACGGAGCATACGGGGTGCCAGAACAGTGTCCGTCAGGGGGAAGGTGATTAGAGGCGAGTGACGCGCCCGCGAAGACGCGGGCATACTTCCCTCCGGCCGTCCCCGTGCGAGGTGGCTTGCGGCACTAGGGGTGCCGGGCGCGAGCACCCCTCCCACCATTCCCGCTCCCGCGTCCCCTCTGGACCGTTTTCTGTCACCCCGCATGCTCCCATAGGGAGAGGGAACGCCTCACCGGCCGTGACTACTCCGGGCTAGCGGGCGGCTGCTGCGCGGCAGATGGCGGTGAAGTCGGCGGCTGCCAGCGAGGCGCCGCCCACCAGGGCACCGTCAATCTCGGGCTGGGCAAAGAGTGCCGGCGCGTTGGTCGCGGTGACGCTCCCCCCGTACTGAATACAGACCGCGGCCCCCGCCGCCGCGCCGGCCAGGTCGCCGATCGTCCGGCGGATGAACCCGATGGTCTCGTTCGCGTCCTCGGCGGACGCCGCCCTGCCTGTGCCGATGGCCCAGACCGGCTCATAGGCGATCACCAGGCCGGCGATCTGCTCGCTCGATAGCCCGGCCAGCGCGGCCCGCACCTGGCTACCGACGACCTGCTCGGTCTGGCCCGCCTCACGTTGGTCCAGACGCTCCCCGACACAGACAATGGGCGTCAGGCCCTGGCCCAGGGCCGCCGCCACCTTCCGCGCCACCAAATCATCGCTCTCCCCGAAGTAGGTGCGGCGCTCCGAATGGCCCACAATGACGTACCGGCAGCCCAGGTCCGCCAGCATCAAGGGCGAGATCTCGCCGGTGAAGGCGCCACGCGTCTCGTAGTGGCAGTTCTGGGCTCCAAGGGCGATGGGCGAGCCGCGCAGGGCCTCACCCACGGCGGCGAGGGAGATAAAGGGCGGGCATACCGCCACCTCCACGCCGGCCAGCCCGGAGAGCAAGGGGCGTAAGGTGCGCGCCAGCTCGCGCGCCTCTCGGAGGGTGGTATTCATCTTCCAGTTGCCGGCCACGATGGGCCGGCGCCGGCCGGCGGTCATGGTAGCTACTCACTCATGAAACGGTGGATGGAGCCAGCGGCCCGCGGAGAGGGGTAGTCGGCCGAGCATAAGGGACCCTCACCCTAACCCTCTCCCATGGGGAGAGGGGTGTCGGTCGCGTTCTGCGACCTCGCGGCGTACCCCTAACCCTCTCCCAGGGGGAGACGGGACTGTAAGGAGCCATCACCCTGGCCTCTTCCCCTGGAAGAGGGGGCCGATCGGACTGAGTTCCTGGAGCGGGTGTCGCCCTGGCCCACTCCCTGGGAAGAGAGGGCTAGGTGCTGGCCACCTGCTTGTGGCGCGATGCGCGGTTGCGAGCGCGGGCACTATTTGTCCCTGAGCGCCGCCACGCCGGGCAGGGTCTTGCCTTCCAGGAACTCCAGCGTGGCGCCGCCCCCGGTGGAGACGTGGGTCACCTTAGAGGCCATGCTGGCCTGCTCCAGAGCCGCGACGCTGTCGCCCCCGCCCACGATGGTGGTGCCATGGACGCGGGCCAGCGCCTCCGCGATCTGGCGTGTGCCCTGGGCAAAGGGTTCGATCTCGAACACGCCCATCGGCCCGTTCCAGACCACCGTCTTGGCGTCGCTCAACGCTTCGGAGAAGCGCCGCACCGTCTCGGGGCCAATGTCGACCACCAGCCACTCGGAGGGAATTTGCTCGACGGGCACCACGCGGTGCGGCGCCTGCCCGTCCAGGGCCTGGGCCACGACACAGTCGGCCGGCAGCAGCAGGGGCTTGCCCGCGGCCCTGGCCCGTTCCAGAAGAGCCTTGGCGGTCCCCACCGCCTCAGGCTCGAAGTAGGACCGGCCCACCTCCAGGCCCTGGGCCCTGAGGAAGGTGTTGGCCATGGCGCCCCCGATGAGCAGCCGGTCCGCCTTGGCCAACAGGTTGTTCAGCACCCCGATCTTGTCCGAGACCTTCTTCCCGCCAATGATGGCCACGAAGGGCCGCTCGGGGTCCTCCAGGGCGCGTCCCAGCACGTCGAGCTCCCGCTCCATGAGCAGGCCGGCCACGGCGGGCAGATAGCGGGCGACGCCTTCCGTCGAGGCGTGGGCGCGGTGCGCGGTGCCAAAGGCATCGTTGACGTAGACGTCGGCGAGCGCGGCTAGCTGGCGTGCGAAGGCAGGATCGTTCCGCTCCTCGTCGGCGTGGAAGCGGACGTTCTCCAGCAGCAGCACGCCCCCTGGCGGCAGCGCGGCGACGGCCCGCTCCGCCTCGGGCCCGACGCAATCGCCGGCGGTAGCGACCTCTGTGCCGAGCAGCTCGGCCAGGCGCGCCGCCACCGGCGCCAAGCGCAGCGCCTCAACCACCTGGCCGTCCGGCCGGCCCAGGTGGGAGACCAGGATGATCCTGGCGCCCCGTTCCCGCAGGTACTGGATGGTGGGGAGCGCCGCCCGAATGCGCGTGTCGTCGGTGATCCGCCCGTCCTCGATGGGGACGTTGAAGTCCACGCGCACGAGCACGCGCTTGCCCGTGACGTCGACGTCTCTGATGGTCTGCTTGCGCACTATGTTCCCTCCCGCCGTTCCTGCGGGGCAGGCCTTCCCAGCCCCCTGGGTCGCTCTGCCGGCGAACGAGGCCCCACACCACACCCCGCCATCGCGCGTGCCCGCCGCCTTGCTCGCGCTCCGCGTGGAACGGGGCGCCAGGATCAGGCGGAGCATGCCACGGTGGCAGGAGCCGCTACGTTCGCGCCCCAGGGGCACCTATCGCACCGCGGCCGCGGCGGGGACCTTCGAGGCGACGTAGGCCGCCAGGTCGGCCACACGGCAGGCGTACCCCCACTCGTTGTCGTACCAGGCTGCTACTTTGACCAGGTTCCCGGCCACGACCATGGTCACCAGCGAGTCGACGATGGACGAGTGCTCGTCCCCCTTGAGGTCCATGGAGACCAGTGGCTCGTCCGTGACGGCCAGGATGCCCTTCATCGGGCCCGCCGCCGCGCGGCGCATGGCGTCATTCACCTCGTCCGGCGTGGTGTCCCGCTCCGTCAGGGCCACGAACTCGACGATGGAGACCGTCGGCGTCGGCACGCGATAGGCGAGGCCATCCACGATCCCCTTCACCTCGGGGATGACCAGGGCCACCGCCCGCGCTGCCCCAGTGGTGGTGGGCACGATGTTCAGCGCGCCGGCGCGCGCCTCCCGCAGGTCCTTGGAGGGCTGGTCGAGGATCTTCTGGGAGTTGGTGTAGGAATGGACGGTGGTCATCATGCCCTTGATGATCCCGAACTCATCGCGCATCACCTTGACCACCGGCGCCAGCCCGTTGGTAGTGCAGGAGGCGTTGGAGATGATGTGGTGGCGCTCCGGGTCGTACTTCTCCTGGTTCACCCCCAGGACGATGGTGATGTCCTCGCCCTTGGCCGGGGCGGTGATGATCACCTTCCGCGCGCCGGCCTGGAGGTGCTTCTCCGCATCCGGCCGGTTGGTGCCGACGCCGGTGGCCTCGATCACCAGGTCGATGCCGCGCCCGCCCCAATCGAGCTTGGTCCAGTCCCGCTCGGCCGTCACCTCCACGCGCCGGCCATTGACGATCAGGGCGTTGTCCTGCGCCTCCACCGTGCCCTTGAAGTTGCCGTAGTTGCTGTCGTGGCGGAGCAGGTGGGCATTGGTCTGGGTGTCGAAGAGGTCGTTGATGGCGGCGACTTCCAGGTCCGGGTGGCGCTCCAGGAGCGCCTTGAACGCCTGCCGCCCGATGCGGCCGAACCCGTTGATGCCGATACGCATGCGGTTCCTCCTTACGTCGTTGGGCTTCAGGTCCCCGGGGCGCTCCCCTGGCGCGGGCGCGCTCGCCTGCAGCAAGGCGCAGGCGCACCTCGCGCCCTGGCGGGGCGGCGCGAGGTCCCCCGGGGCTCCCTCTGGCTAGTCGGCTCTTGAGGATAATACCGGAAGGGGTATGCTTGTGCTGTGGCACGCCAGCGCCGCCGCAGGCGGTGGATGTACTACATCTATACGGCCCTGACCCTGCTGGTCGCGTTGAGCCTGGCTCTGCCCTTCTGTGGCAGCCCGCCAGGCTACTGACAGGTTCTGGCAGGCTCGCCCCGCTCGGCTCCGGCTTGACGTACGTCGCCGCCGGGGCCGCGCGCCTACCCTTCTGTGGCGGCCCGCCGCGGGCCCGGCGCCTCACCGAAAGCCCGCTCGGCGTATTCGCTGACCGGCCGGGCCAGCCCGCTGAACTCCATGGGAAAGACGAAGCGGGCGGTGGGGCTGGCACCCAAGGCCTTCAGCGCGTCCAGGTACTGCAGGGCCATCGTCTTGTCGTCGATGCGCTGGGCGGCGCTGTAGATGCTGCGCAGGGCCAGGGCGAGCCCTTCCGCCCGCAGCCGCGCCGCCTCCCGCTCGCCCTGCGCGCGCAGGATCGCCGCCTGCTTCTCGCCGGTGGCGACGAGCACGGCCGATTGCTTCTTGCCGTCCGACTCCAGGATCAACGCCCGCTTCTCGCGTTCGGCCGACATCTGGCGGTTCATCGCCTCCTGGACCTCCCTCGGGGGGACGATCTCACGGATCTCGACGTTGGTGATCTTCACCCCCCAGCGCTCGGTCACCTCGTCCAGCTTGGTGCGCAGCACCAGGTTGATCTGCTCCCGCTTGGAGAGCACGTCGTCGAGCAGGAGGTCACCAATCACGGCGCGCAAGGTGGTGGTGGCGATGCCTTGCGAGGCGCCGGCGAAGTTGGAGACCTGCACCACGCTGGCGATAGGGTCCACGACCTTGGAGTAGATCAGGAAGTCGACCGAGATGGGGGCGTTGTCCTTGGTGATGCAGGTCTGGTGGGGGATCTGCAGGAACTGCTCCCGCAGGTCGACCCACACGGCCTTCTCCACCAGCGGGATGACGTACTGCACGCCCGGCCCCCGCGCGCCAACGCAGCGCCCCAGGCGGAAGACGACGATGCGCTGGTACTCATTGACGATCTTGAGCCCAGCCAGGAGCAGCAGGACGGCGACGACGGCCAGGGCCAGGGGTAACCAGGCGAGGATCATGCGGCTGCCACTCCTTCTGCCGGCTCAACCACTAATGTGAGGCCCTGCCGGTCCACAACGCGCACCTGCTTTCCGCGTGGGATAGTACCGGTTCGGGAGACGGCGGTCCAGAGCTCGCTGCGTACGAGCACCGTTCCGGTGGGATCGAGGGCGGATTCGGCCTGGCCCACGTCGCCCGGGATGGGGGCGATAGGCAGGGGCGGGCGGCGGCGCACGAGCAGCCCCTTCTGCAGCAGCCAGCCGAAGAGCACGGCCACCATCCCCGCCAGGGCGCCGATCAGCCAGGGGTTCAAGCCGGGCTCGACGCCGAGCGCCTGGCCTCCTGCTCCTGAGAAGAGCAGCAATGAGCCGAGCACGAACGACGCGATGCCGCCAACCGCCAGCAGGCCATGGCTGGCCACCTTGAGCTCGGCAATGAACATGCCGATGGCGAGCAGCAGCAGGGCCAGGCCGCCCAGGTTCACCGGCAGGCTGCCCAGGCCCACCAGGGCCAGCAGCAGGGCGATGCTGCCCACCACGCCCGGCACGATCGCGCCCGGGTTATAGAGCTCGGCCAGGATGGCGGTGCTGCCGATGGTGAAGAGGAGATAGGCGATGGTGGGGTCGGCGATGAACTGCACCGCCCGCTCCAGGGGGTTCATGCCCGTCTCGTAGATCGTCGCCCCCCGCGTGCGCAGGACCCGCTCCCCCCACGGGCCGCGCAGGCGGCGGCCGTCCAGCTTGGCCAGCAGGTCGTCGACGTCGCTGGCGACCTCGTCCACCACGTGCAGGCGCAAGGCCTCGCTGGCGGGGATGGAATCGCTCTCCCGCACCGCGCGCTCAGCCCAGTCGGCGTTCCGGCCTCGCTGCTGGGCCAGGCTGCGGGCATAGGCGGCGGCGTCGTTGGTGACCTTGGCCGCCATCACGGGGTCGGCGATGGCCCCCGCACCCCCCGGCCCTGCGCTCACCGGATGGGCGGCGCCAATGTTGGTGCCCGGCGCCATGGCCGCCACGTCGGCGGCCAGGACCAGAAAGACCCCTGCGGAGCCGGCGCGAGCGCCTGCGGGCGAGACGTAGACGACGGTGGGAACCCCCGCGCCCAGCATGCGCTGCACGATGCGGCGCATGGCCGTATCGAACCCGCCGGGTGTGTCCAGGGTCAAGATGAGCGCTTCCACGTTCTGGCGCTCGGCGCGCTCGATCACCCGCACGGCGTACTGGGCCGTGGCGGCGTTGATCACGCCGTCAATGCGCGCCACCAGCACCGCCGGGCCGGCCTGGCGCTGGGCCTGCGCCGCACTGGCGTGCAGCAGCAGGAGGGATACGGCCAGGACCGCCAGCACAAGGCGGCGGAGCCGGCGCGGCCCACCGGGCGCAATCCAGCCACGACCTCCGCCACCGGCACGGCGCCCGCGCATGCTCATCTCGTCTCCTACCAGTATAGGTCTATCCGTCCGTTCGGGGCTCTCTGGGGTCCACCGGCTGCGCTGGCGCGGCGATGGGGGCGACGGGCGCCGATCCACGTTACAACAGGTGGGGGCGAAGCGGGGCGCTGGCCCGGCGCCGCCCGTTGGAAACGTTGCGCGATGTCCGCCAGCAGAGCGAGCCAGAGCCAGGCCGTGACCGAGCCGCAGGTCGTCATCGTCACCGGGGCGGCGGGCTACATCGGTAGCCACGTCTGCGAGGCGCTGCTGGCGCGGGGCGACGCCGTGGTCGGGATCGACGCCTTCACCGCTCACTATGATCCGGCGCGTAAGCGGGCCAACGTGGTGGCCGTGGAGCAGACGGCGCGCCGGGTCATGGCGCGAGATGGCCGGTCGCGGGCGCGCTGGCCGGACGGGCCCTTCCATCTGCTGGAAGGCGACGTGCGTTGCCCGCAGGACCTCGACGCAGCCTTCCGGCTGGGCGCCGCGCTCGGTGGCCGGCCGGTACGCCGCGTGATCCACCTGGCCGCCCGCGCTGGCGTGCGCGGGCCGCTGCATGACTCACGCGACTACGTGAGCATGAACGTCGCCGGCACCACCGAGGTGCTCGAGGCCTGCCGCCGGCACGGGCTGGGGACAGGCGCGGTGGCGTCGGAGCCGGAATGGCGCGCCGAAGGCCGCGCGGCGGAGCCAGCCGGCCACCTGGTGCTGGCATCGAGCAGCACGGTCTACGGCAGCGGCCCGCCCGGCTGGGAGGGGCCCTTTTCCGAGGCGCTGGCCGCCGACCGCCCCCTCTCCGTCTACGGGGCGACGAAGCGGGCCTGCGAGTTGCTGGCCTTCGCCTACTCGCGCCTGGCGGGGCTGAACGTGACCTGCCTGCGCTTCTTTGGCGTGGTGGGGCCGCGCGCCCGCAGCGACCTGTCGCCGTTCGCCTTCACGGACGCCGTCTGGCACGGCCGGCCGATCACCAAGTTCGGTGACGGGACGACGGCCCGCGACTACACCTACATCGGCGACATCGTGCAGGGCGTACTGGCGGCGCTGGATCGCTTCGAGCTGGCGGCCGCGGGGTTGGTCGAGCCGGGGGAGCGCTACGAGTGCATCAACCTGGGCAACGACCGCCCCGTGACGCTGAACGCCTACCTGGCGCTCCTGGAGCGCCTGGTGGGGAAGCCGGTTATCGTGCAGCCCATGCCGGAGCACCCGATGGATGCCAGGCGCACGTGGGCCGACCTGAGCAAGGCGCGCCGGCTGGTGGGCTATGATCCCCAGACCCCATTCGAGGAGGCGCTGCGCACCTGCGTCGAGTGGTACCTGCGCGAGGTGGCGCACCAACCGGCGCCGGCCGGCTAGCCCGCCGCCTTCATGGCCGGCGATTGATTGGCTCGCCCCGACGCGTGCAGCAGCTCCCACGAGCCTGGCTTATTGACCTGCGGAGCCCCCACCCTAACCCTCTCCCAAAGGGAGAGGGAACTTAGGGTGCGGTCATCACCCTGGCCCTCTCCCACCGGAAGAGGGAACGCCTCACTGGCCGTGAACAGTCCGGGCTGGCCCCGAATACAGGCTGACGCATGAGTATGGAAGAATGAAGAAGGCAAAAGGAAGAATGTGAAGGCTTCAGGCTAGCGAGAAGACTGGCTGACACGGCTATCCGGCAGCACAGGGACGTGGCGCTGGGGTAGGCTTTTAGTGGTGGGGCCGGCTGTGGCCCGCTGGGAGCGGGGGCGTGGTGGCTGACGCGAGGCGCGGTTGGGGACGGGGCATGGCCCGCCGGCACGAGCATGGCCGCACCAGAACGACAGAAAGAGTAGCCTTTCACTCGATGGGTATTGCCGATCTACATGTCCACAGCACCTGGAGCGATGGGATGGCCAGCGTGCGCGAGATCATGGAATACGCGGAGGAGCGCACGCAGCTCGACGTGATCGCCATCGCCGACCACGACCAGGTACGGGGCGCGCTGGAAGCGGTCGAGTGGTGCGCCGGGCGCCCCAGGTGCCGCGTCCAGGCCATCGTCGCCACGGAGATCAGCGCCGCCTGGGGGCGCCACCTGCTGGCCTTCTTCTTCCAGGAGCCATACCCGACCAGGCCGTTTCCGCGCCATCGCTCCGTGCGGCGGACCATCCAACTGGTGGAGGATGCCGGCGGTGTGGTCGCCATTCCGCATCCGCTGAGCGTGCTGGTGCCAAGCATCGGGGAGCGCGCCCTGGCCGGCCTGCTGGACGGCCTGGCCGCCCAGACCGCCGTGCACGCGGTGGAGGTCTGCAGCCGCGTCGTCGGCGGGCGGCGGGCGGAGGGGCGCCTGCGCCGGCTGAACGACACGGTGTGGGGGCTGGCGTCGCTCGGCAATAGCGATGCCCACCACATCCAGCAGATCGGGAGCGCCTTTACCAGCTATCCGGGGCGGTCTGCGGCCGAGCTGCAGCGTGCCATCCTGGAGCGGACCACCCTGGCCCACTGGGGCGAGGCGGCGCAGGTCTCCGTGCTGGACCACGCCCGCCAGAACTGGCGTAGCCTGGTGGTGAAGCCGCTCCGCGAGCTGCGCGCCGTACTGGGCGGCGAGGCGGTCGCCCCACTCAGCGCGGCGGCACGATCCTGAGCGCCAAGCCAGCGCGCCCCGCTGAGCGGCCCCAGACGGTCGCTAGCCTGGATTCGTCTGGGAATGGTTACCCATTCTCATGCGGCGGTGGCGATCCGGGGTCGCACGAGCGATTATTGACCAGTGGGGCCCTGACCCTAACCCTCTCCCTCTGGGAGACGGAACTCTTCGCTGGCCGTGAATAGCTCTGGCTAGCCTGGCCGGACCGGCGTGGTGAGCTTCGGCAGGGCCACGTGATAGTCCGCCAGGCCGCGGGCGAAGGAAATGAACTCCTCGTCGACCAGGTCGCTGATCGTCGGTGGCCTGGCGCGCTGTCGTTCGAGCCAGCGATCGAACTCGAGCAGCGCGCGCTGCATCGCATCCGGCCGGATGGACGCCGTGGCCTTATGGAAGCTCGCCACGAGAAAGCCCCGCTCACCCTGCCAGAGCGCCTTGCCGGCGGCGTCCAGGTGGCTGGTCCGCCGGTCCAGCTCGGCCAGCAGGTGTTTGACCAGTGCCTTCTGGCCGCGGTACCAGGCCGCGCGAATGCGGGTCAGCACCAGCGTCACGCGCGTCAGCGGGTCTGCGGGCGCCAGCCCGCCCGGCGTAGGGGCATCGGCCGCGGCGAGCTGCCCTTCAGCATAGGCATCGGCTTTCTGGCAGACGTCTGTCAGCAGCGGGCGGTCCCGCGCCATCCAGGCGGCGCCCATGGCTAGCTGGGCGTATTGCTCGAAGCACCCGATGCGCGAGCCGGCCTCCAGCGCGTGGGAGATAAGCACAGGAGCGGCCGCCGCGTATAGCTGCCGCGCCTGCTCCTCCTTACCGCTGATCCAGGCGGCGCGAGCGGCACGCAGCCAGATCCAGCCCGGCACGTCTGTCCGGCGCCCCCTGGCCCGCAAGGTCTCGAGGAGGGCGAGAGATAACGCCGCCTCTCGTGCCAGCGGGCCCGGCATGGACCGCGTCGCGCTCACCGGCCGGCAATTATATGCTGGACCGCAGCGCCGGATCGATGGCTGGCGCTTGCGGTGACGAAACGACGCCGCCGGCGTGGGCCGGCGCGGGGAGACGCACGTTCGTGCGCGCGCACGCGGGGCATGTGGCGTATCTGGCGTATCTGGCGTATCTGGCGTATCTGGTGGCGTGGCGTTCAGGCGCTCGGCGCGCCGGCTGCCGCAAGGGCCGGCTCCTGCGGCCCTGCCGGCGCATCCTGCTCGTGGATGGCGGAGACGATCGTGGCGCCACCCAGCACGATGTCGTCGTCGTAGAAGACGACGGCCTGTCCTGGAGTGATGGCCCGCTGCGGCTCGTCAAACGTGACGCGCACTGCGCCGCCGGCGTCGCCCGCCAGCGGTTCGACCGTCGCGGGGGCCTCCTGCATGCGGTAGCGGATGCGGGCGCGGCAGCGCACCGGCCCTTCCAGCGCCGGCAGCGCCACGAGGTTCAGGTCCTCGGCGAGCAGCGTGCGGCAGTGGAGGTCGGGCTCGGGACCGACGATGAGCGCGTTACGCTCCGGCTCGATGGCCAGGACGTAGAGAGGCTGTGGACTGCTCAGGCCCAGCCCCTTGCGCTGCCCAACGGTGAAGTAGATGATCCCGGGGTGCTCGCCCAGGTAGCGGCCCTGGGTGTCCAGGATCGGTCCGGGCTGCGCCGCCTCCGGCGCCTGCTCCTGCACGTACCGGCCGTACTTGTTGTCGGGAACGAAGCAAATCTCCATGCTCTCCGGCTTCCTGGCCACGGGCAGGCCAAACTCCTCCGCCAGGCGCCGCGTTTCGGCCTTAGTGAACTCGCCCAGCGGGAACAGGGTGCGGGCCAGCTCATCCTGCTGCATCGGGAACAGCACGTAGGACTGGTCCTTCGACGCGTCGACCCCCTTGCGCAGCCGATAGCGCCCCGTCACCGGATCGCGGTCGCGCCGCACGTAGTGGCCGGTGGCGACGTACTCGGCGCCCAGGGCCGCCGCCCGCTGCAGAACGGGGCGGAACTTGACGTACTGGTTGCAGCGGACGCACGGGTTGGGCGTGCGCCCGCGGGTGTACTCGCGCACGAAGTCGGCGATGACGTACTCGCGGAACAGTTCGCGGAAGTTGAGGACATAGTAGGGGATGCCGAGCAGGTCGGCCACACGGCGCGCGTCGTCGACGGCGGAGATGCCGCAGCAGGCCTTGGTACGGGTGTCATCGTCGGCCTGCTGATAGGGCCAGACGTTGAGGGTCACGCCGATGACGTCGTGTCCCTGGTGCTTGAGCAGGGCGGCCGTCACGGAGCTATCGACGCCCCCGCTCATGGCTACTACGATGCGCGCCATACGTCCCCTATGTACCTGCGGTGCAGCTGCTCAGCTTCTCTGGAGGCCACCGGTAACACCGATGTCACCGTCAGGAGCAGGACGCTGAGCAGCTGAGCAGTTCCCCTACGGTCAGAACTCGTCAAGAAATACTATCCGAGACGGGGCGCCCCAGGGGCGATCCCCAGGAAGAAGGGAGCGAGCCTCCTGCGGCCCCCTCGCCCTGACGCGGGGACAGGGAGACACCGAGACGCGGGGACACAGGGACACGGAGACGGACCCTACTCCGTTCGGCCTGAGCCGCGGCGGCAAGGGAAGACGGACCTCACCCCCTGGCCCCCTCTCCGTGTCGGAGAGGGGGGACGATGGCCATGGCTTGGCGCCAGCCGGACCTTTTACGCGCACCCGAGCACCAGAGGACCGGCTGCGCGAAGTGAGCAACTTACTGAGGCGCCCCGGGTCAGATCTTCTCCCCACGGCCGTCGTTCCCCGTCTCCGCGTCGAAGCGGAGGTGACGACGCCAAGCCGCACGGCGGGGTGGGGCAAGGGGCAGGTGCGGCGCGGCCCCGGCCCAAGGGGGTGAGGTCCTTTCCCCTCTCCCGCACGCGGGAGAGGGGCTGGCGCGGCCAAGCCGCACGGTGAGGCGCGGACGCAACCAGAGGGGGCGAGGGCTCTCGTCGCGTCTCCGTGTCTACGCGTCGGCGCGGGGGGTCGCAGGGGGTGGAGGAGGCACGCTAGCACGGTGGCCCGCCCACGTTGCGCGCGATGCCGCCGAGTGGCTTCTTCGGTGCGCCGGTGTTTGCCTGCTCGCCGTGCGCGCTGTGCTCGGTGTGGCCGTGGCGGCCTGCGGTCGCGGGCATCGTTTCGCCAGCGCGGGCTGTGGCGGCCGCGTCTTCGTGGCGGTGCGGGCCGGCCGGGGCCTGGTGGTCGTGCCGGTCGCCGTGGGCGGCGTGGGCCGCACGATGGCCGGCATGCCCCTCGCGGCCGGCGTGGGTATCCACCCCACGGACGATGTCCACCGCGTGCGGCAGCACCTCAGCGATGGCGTCGAAGTTCTCGCTCACCGCCTTGGGATTGCCGGGCAGGTTGATGATCAGGGTCCGGCGCCGGATCCCGGCCGTGGCGCGCGTGAGCATGGCGTAGGGGGTGACGCGCAGGCTCTCGAAGAGCATGGCCTGCACCAGGGCCGGCGTCTCACGCTCGACGACGGCGCGGGTGGCTTCCGGCGTGACGTCGCGGGGCGAGAAGCCGGTGCCGCCGGTGGTGAAGATGAGGTCCAGCCGTTCGCGGTCGGCCCACTCGATCAGGGTCGACTCGATGGCCAGGCGGTCGTCGGGCACGACCTTGTACTGCGCGACCTGCCCGCCGAGGCGGTCTATGACCAGGTTATGGATGGTGGGGCCGCTGACGTCTGCCCGTTCGCCGCGGGAGGCGCGGTCGGAGCAGGTCAAGATGCCGACCCGCAGCGGGCCCCGCTCAGCGGGTGCGTGGTCGTGGGCATGTCGCTCTTGTGCCATGTGCGATGATCCTTTCCGGGCCTGTGAGCCGTTGTAGGGGGTGAATTTGACACCCTTGACAGTCGCCAAAGCGGTAGACTTACACGTGGGCGGTGCGACCGGGAGGCCTGCTCGCGCCAGGGCGAAGCATAGTTCGGCAGGTACCCAAGGAGGTGCAACGGGAGGGGATTCCAGCCTGGAGCTGTCTCCGTTTTGAATTGTACGCCTGGCTGCCGCTGGTACGGCTCTTGCAGGAAGATCCCCGTCACGCACAACTCGCGCCGGGTACTGCTACAGCGCGGGCTGTCGTAGATCAGGGTGAGGCGTGCAAGCGACCGACCGTGTCGGCCGGCTCGAGCAGGTAAGGCAAGCCGAAGTGAGCGCACCCCGCGAGCCCGCGTCCACGAGCCATAACACTGTAGAAGGGTGCTGATGTGGTGACGAGGCAAGGTAAGCAGATGCAAGGCCTCTTTTCGTTCCCAGCGTGCCGCAAGTGCGGCGAAGGTGACCTAGTGCCGTTGTCGGATTTCGGAAGCCAGGGCGCCGCCGTGATGTTCAAGGCGTGGGTGTGCACGAACCCCGACTGCACCTTTAATCTGAAGATCCGTAACGGCGACGTATTCGTGAACGAGCCGATCACAGACGTCTCGCTGCAGCCGCAGCACGTCGGGCACGGCGGCTTCCGGAGCATTCGGTAAGGCTCGGGCCGAAGGGTCGGGGCGGAAAGCCTGAGCCTTTGTCCTCGCTCAGGCCTCGCTCCTGATCGCTGCGGCCTGGCGATGCCGCTATGCTTTCGGTGTGCTGCGCGCGTATCTCACCGACCAGAAGCGGTGCTATCTGCACGCCCATCGCACGGTCACGACGGCCTGTGCGCGCTGCCGGACGCCCTACTGTGACGAGTGCCTGAGCACGCGCACGGACGGCCTGTTCGCGCAGGTGGTGGCGCGCGATGAGCGCCATCCACCGCCCCTCTTCTGCGCCCGCTGCGTAGAAGAGGTCGAGGCGCTGGCGGCGCTGGAGGCGGAGCGCAAGCGTCCCTTCTGGCAGCGCTGGCGGCCCACCCGCGCTGGCCTGCACCGCGCGGCGATCTACGCTGCCGTCATCACGGCTGTGCTGGTGCCGATCATTCTGGTGTCGCGCAACCTGGCGACGACCCCGCTCACGCCGGAGGAGTTCGCGCGGTTCAAGTTCGGCCTGATGGGGGGCTTCCAGACCCAGGAGGGCACCAACTTCCTGAACACGGTCTACGGTGGGCGGTTCATCCGCGCCAGCGCCCCATCGGCGCCGGGGCGCGACCCCAGCCGGCTGATCGACACCTGGGCCAATGTCGAAGTGCCCGGCTGGCGGTCGCAGGACGCGCAGTTCCCGCAGGAACTGGTCTTTGCCCTGCCGCGCCAGCTGCTCGTGAACAAGGTGATCCTGCTCCCTCATCCGCTGGACCCCGCGGAGACCTGGGTGAATGAGTTCGAGGTGCTGGTCTCTACCCAGTCCGCGGAAAGCGGGTTCACGCCGGTGCTCAGGGGCGCCTTGAGCCTGGAGCAGGGGCGGGCGGTCCTGGAGCGGGATAGCGCCAGATGGCCGCGCTTCGAGTTTCCCGAGACGTCGGCCAGCTACGTGATGCTGCGGGTCCTGTCCAATCACGGCAGCGCCGAGTACACCTCCCTGGCCGAGTTCGAGGTGTACTGGGTGAAGAAGTAGGCGCGAGCGGTGCCGCGCACCGTACGGCCGACCCGCGCCGGGCGCCTGCCTACCTGCGCCGGACGTCCTGGTGCAGGGGTCGCTCCGGTAGCGGTGCGCTGCCGGACAGCGCCGGAGCCAGCGCCGGTAGCCAGCCACCGCAGCCAAGACCTGGAGCGCGCAAGCGCGCGCACACGTGAGAGAATGAAGCGAGCGAAAGAGAAGGCTTGAGTAGGATGTTCAATTTTCTGCGCGGTAAGGAGCAAGAGCCGGGTGAGCGCACCACGCCGGCGGGCACGGCGGCACCCGACCAGCGTGCCGTGCGAGAGGACGGGCGCGTCCAGGAGCCGCAGGACCGCGGCGCTGGCGCGCCGCGAACAGTCGAGCAGTCGCTGGAGAAGACACGGGGCGGGTTCTTCGGCGCGGTGCGGGCCCTGTTCCGCGCCCGCCCGCAGCTGGACGAGGCCTTTTGGGACGAACTGGAGGAGCGCCTGATCCAGGCCGACGTGGGGGCGCACACGACCGCCGACCTGGTGGACGCCCTGCGCGCCGAGCACCAGCGCCGGCGGTTCGGGTCGCCGGAGGCGGCCGAGGGGGCCTTGCGCCGACTGATGGTGGACCTGCTACAGGTTGGCGATCCCCGCCTCACGCTCCCGCTGCCGCTGGCCGTAGTGCTGATAGTGGGCGTCAATGGCGTGGGGAAGACGACGTCCATCGCCAAGCTGGCCCATTACCTGGTGCGGCAGGGGCGCAAGCCCATGCTCGCGGCGGGGGACACCTTCCGCGCTGCGGCCATTGACCAGCTCAAGATCTGGGGCGAGCGAGCGCAGGTCCCCGTGGTGGCGCAGGGGCCGGGGAGCGATCCGGGGGCGGTCGTCTTCGACGGGATCCAGGCGGCGCGCGGGCGAGGCGCCGACGTGCTGATCGTGGATACTGCGGGGCGCCTGCACACCAAGACCAACCTGATGGAGGAGCTGCGGAAGGTCCGGCGGGTGGCGGAGCGGCAGGTGGCTGGCGCTCCCCATGAGACCCTGCTGGTGCTGGACGCCGTCACGGGGCAGAACGCGCTCATTCAGGCCAAGGTGTTTACGGAGACCGTCGGCATCACAGGGCTGCTGCTGGCCAAGCTGGATAGCTCGGCCAAGGGCGGGATCGTCTTCTCCATCGCTCAGGAGCTGCACCTGCCGATCAAGTTCGTCGGGACAGGGGAAACGCTGGATGATCTGGCGCCGTTCGATCCGCACGAGTTCGTGAACGGGCTCTTTCGCTAGGCATGCGGCCAGCAGTCACGTGGCGCCTGTACGAGCAGTACGAGGGGCACAGCACTCGCAGGACTGATGGCCACGCGCGTGGCTGCTGCCGGTGGGGGCCAGCGGGGCGTTGCCGGAGCGGGCGGCGCATCTCCTGGGATGGACCGCTGGACGGAGCCAGCAGGATCACCGTGGACGCAGTTAGGCAGGAAACGAGGCTATGTTTGAGGCACTGACCGACCGCCTGCAGGGCGTGTTCAAGGACCTGCGCAGCAAGGGGCGCCTCACCGAGGAGGATGTGGACGAGGCCCTGCGCGAGGTTCGCCTGGCGCTGCTGGAGGCCGACGTGAACTTCAGAGTGGCGCGTGACTTTGTGCGGCGGGTCAAAGAGCGCGCGGTCGGCGCGGAGGTGATGGAGAGCCTGACGCCGGCCCAGCAGGTCTTGCGCATCGTCGATGAAGAGCTGGTAGCCACCCTGGGGAGCGAGCCGGGGCGCATCGACTGGACCGGCACGCCGCCCGCGCCAGTGATGCTGGTCGGCCTCCAGGGGTCCGGCAAGACGACGTCCGCCGCCAAGCTGGCCCTCACGCTGCGCCGCCTGGGCCAGCGCCCGTTGCTGGTGGCCTGCGACACCTACCGGCCGGCGGCGGTACATCAGCTGGTGACGCTGGGCAGGCAGATTGGCTGCGAGGTGTACGAGGAGGGCACCGGCGCGCGCCCGCCGGAGATTGCGCGGCGGGCGATCCAGTACGGGCGCGAGCACGGCTACACCGTGGCCATCGTCGATACGGCCGGCCGCCTGCAGATTGACGAGCGGATGATGGCGGAGCTGGTGGAGATGAAGGCGGCCATCAAGCCGAACGAGGTCCTGCTGGTGGCCAACGCCATGACCGGCCAGGAGGCCGTGAACGTGGCGCAGCAGTTCAACGAGCGGGTGGGGATCACGGGGCTGATCCTGACCCAGATGGATGGCGACGCCCGCGGGGGGGCGGCGCTCTCCATCCGCGCCGTCACTGGCGTGCCCATCAAGTTCCTGGGCGTGGGCGAGAAGATCGAGCCCTTGCAGCAGTTCCATCCGGACCGGCTGGCGTCGCGCATCCTGGGGATGGGCGACATGCTCACCCTGATCGAGCAGACCCAGGAGCTCTACGACGCCGAGCAGGCAGCGGCGCTGCAGAAGAAGCTGACCAGGGGCCAGTTCACTCTGGATGACTTCCTCAAGCAGCTGCAGCAGATCAAGCGGATGGGGTCGCTGGCCCAGATCGTGGAGCTGATCCCGGGCCTGAACCAGCTCACACGCCGCCCCGAGTTTCAGGCGGCGCTGGACGAGAAGCAGTTCAAGCGCGTGGAGGCGATCATTCTCTCCATGACGCCGACCGAGCGGGCCAACCCCAGCATTGTGGACGGCTCGCGGCGCCGGCGCATCGCGCGGGGCAGCGGCACTTCGGTGCAGGAGGTGGGCCAGCTGCTCAACCAGTTTCGCCAGATGCAGGGCATGATGAAGCAGCTGGGGCGAGGCCGGCTGCCCCGCCACATGGCCGGCCTGTTCGGCTAGCCTGGATTAGTCATGGCCGGCGATGTGTCCGCTCTCCCTCTGGGAGAGGGCGAGGGCGCTCGATGGCCCGCGCGATCTGCAGATCCTGCCCCCTCTCCCCATGGGAGAGGGCGAGGGTGAGGGCGCCGCTCCCGAATATCCCGCTATCCCAGCTTCGTCACCCATGGAGCCTACACGGCCGCGCGGCGGTGGCGCTCTGGGTTCTCCAGGCCAGCTTCGTCACCCCTGGAGCCCACACCCTGGCCCCCCTCCCACAAGGAGAGGAGACCAAAGGGCGGCTATGACTGATCCGGACTGATCCCGGCTAGGGCCGTGGCCGCTCGCGGCGCCAGAACCTGATCTTGTCCAGCGGCAGCGCCTCCGCCTGGAAGGCGTGGCCGAAACCGCCGATCTCGACCAGGCGCAGCACCCAGGTCGCCTCGCCCAGACTGGGGCCGAAGTAGAAGGAGCAGTCGCGGTAGGGTACGCCGTCTGGGGCGTAAGCGGTCTGCGGGATGAGATCCGACCGGCCGTGCAGGGCCCAGAACCGGCCCTGCTCACGGGCCGCATAGGCCGTCCAGGCCCCCAGGTCGTCCGTCTGGATGGTGAAGGTCACCTCCGCCTCTGGGGAACGCAGGTACTCGTTGCGGCAGCGCCGCAGCTCATCTACCAGCGCGTCGGGGCCGCGCATGCCGAGATAGGCGCGGGCGGTCTGGGGGAGATCCCCCTCCACGATCAGGATGTCCGCGCCCTGGTGGGGCGCGAGGAAGAAGAGCGAGAAGGAGAAGCGGCCGGTATGATCGGCGATCTCAGCGCGGCCGACAGCTTCGATCCGGTAGGAGAGGCTGAAGCTGCGGGCGTTCCAGAACTGGGGATCGCTCGTCTCCACCTCGACCACGTCCCCCGCCCAGACCTCTCCCCCAAGGCTGGCCAGCACCGCCTCCGCCTCATCGACGCGGTCCGGATCCGCTTCCGGACGGCGGATGCGGCGCGGGCCGGTGTCGACGCCGGCGACCTGCGGGTCCAGGTGGTGGGCCAGCAGGCGGCGGATGCGGTCGGGGAGGGAGGGGCCGGCCATGGGACTGTGCCGCCTACCGGCGGCCAATGCGGACGCGGGGCGGCGAGGCGCTGCGGATCGCCGAGCGCCGCGCGGTGCTGCCGCCGGGGCTGATCCGCGATGGGGATGTCCGGTCGGCGGCGCGGGCAGCGGATCCGCCCCCGCTCCCTGAGCTGGCCTGCGGCGCGGTGGCGTCCGATCCGGCGAGCGCTTGGCCCGGGCGCGAGACCCCCTTGGAAGCGTCGGGCAGACTGCCGGCTGATCCGCTGGTGCTCGGGAGCACGGCGCTCCCGCCGGGGCGGGTCACGCCCTTCGACTCGATGGGCTGGGGTGCGGGCTTGGTCCCGGCCGTCCCCGGCGGGCCATAGCTGGAATAGGTGCGGCCGGGGACGGAAGGCGCCGCCGGCTGGTTGCGATCGACGACCACGGTGCGCTCCGGCCCGGGAGCGTAGACCACGACCGGCGGGCGCGGGTAGCCAAAGACCCAGGGCTGGTTGAACATCCAGTACCAGAAGAACGGATTGCTGGTCAGCCCCGGGTCGTTGCGGGCGGCAGCGCCCAGCTGGACTAGCTCCGGCGGCGGGGTGGCTGGCCGGGCGATGCCCTCAGCGAGCAAGACGACGCTGACTGTCTCCACTGCCCCGCCGGAGACGGTGAACTGCCGGCTCTCCGGCTGCAGGGGCGGCTCTCCCTCGCGAGGCGGCACCGAGAAGGCGATGCCATATTCGCCGGTCGGCACGTCGGCAAACCGGTATTTGCCTTGGTCGTCCGTCTGCGCCGCGCAGTGGTCGGCGCGCTTGGCGCAATCGATCCTGTTGCCGGCCAGGATGACGTTGGCGCCCTTCAGCAACACGGGTGGCTGCGCCGGGTCGCGCATCGCCAGGACCTGGCCCTCGACGTCGCCGACGGCCGGGCCACCGCACGCCGTGGCGAGCCACAGCGCCAGCGCCGCCGCCGGTAGGACCACCCAGCGCCGCAATGAAGACCTCATTGTCTCCTCCTCATCGCCATAGCGTACACGCCCGTCCAAGAAAATCCCACACTGCGGCTGCGCTGGCGCGGGCACGGAGGAGAAGAGCAAACGAAAGACGAAGGCGCCTTCGTTACGTTCAGGCCTCGCGGCATCGACGACTTGACCGATGTTCTAGCATTCCGGTGATGCTGGTCCGGAACGCTGAGGTGGTCGATCTGCTGCAGCTGATCGGCGACCTGATGGAGCTGCGCGGTGACGAGGCCTTCAAGGTGCGCGCCTACCGTGAGGCCGCGCGTCAGCTCGACCTGGCCGCCGAGGACGTCGACATGCTGGCTCGTGAGGGGCGCCTGACCGGCATTAAGGGGGTTGGCCCCAGTATCGCCCGCACCATCAAGGAGTATCTGGAGACGGGACGCTCGACGGTGCTGGAGCAGCTCCGTGCGGACGTGCCGGAATCGCTGATCGAAATGCTGGGCCTGCGCCACTTCGGGCCGGCGCGCATCGCCAGGGTGTACCGTACGCTCGGGGTCCAGACCCTGGATGAGCTGGAGGCCGCCGCGCGGGACGGCCGGCTGGAAGCGGTGCCCGGCTTCGGGCGGAAGACGGTCGAGACGCTGCTGAGCTCGATCCAGCGCCTGCGCGAGCACCGCCGGCGCATCCCGCGGTACATTGCCGAAGCCGTCGGCGCGGCGGTGGCGCAGGCGCTGCGCCAGGCGGCGGCGCTGCGCCAGGTGGAGGTCGCCGGCAGCGTGCGCCGGCGCGCCGAGACCGCCGGCAACGTCGATCTGGTCGCGGCCGCGGACGAGCCGGCTGTGGCGCTCGACGCCTTTCTCCGGTTGCCCATCCTGCGCGATGGCCGGCGGGAGGGGCCGCGGCGGGCGCTGGCGCAGACGCGTGAAGGCTATCCCGTCCGGCTGTGGGTGGTGCCGCCGGCGCTCTGGGGCCAGGGGCTGCAGCAGGTCACTGGCAGCGTGGCGCACAATGAGCAGGTTCGCCAGCGCGCCAGGGCGCTTGGACTGGGCGTGCACGGCGCCGAGCCGGCGGATGCTTCCCAAGCTGAGGACGACGGGACGTTCGCTGGCTTCCTGCTGGAGCCGTCCGGCGCGTTGCTGGAGGCGCCCGACGAGCGGGCGCTGTATGAGCGGTTGGGCCTGCCGTGGGTTCCCCCCGAGCTGCGCGAGGGCCGTGGCGAGATCGCGGCCGCGCTCGCCGGCCGGCTCCCTCGCCTGATCGACCTTGCCGACCTGCGGGGCGACCTCCACGTCCATACGACCTGGTCGGATGGCCGGCACAGCATCGAGCAGATGGCGCGCAAAGCGCGGGAGCTGGGCCGCGAGTATCTGGCCATTGCCGACCATTCGCAGAGCCTGGGGGTGGCCCGTGGCCTCACCCTGGAGCGCCTGGCGGCGCAGCGACGCGAGATTGCCGCCGTCGATGCGGCCCTGGACGGGATCAGGCTGCTCTCCAGCGTGGAGCTGGACATTCGCTGGGACGGGTCGCTGGACTACCCCGACGAGGTCCTGGCGCAGTTCGACTTCGTCACGGCATCGATCCATTCCGGCTTCCAGCAGCCCAGCGAGCAGCTCACGCGGCGCGTGCTGGCGGCGGTGCGCCATCCGCACGTCGACGCCATCGGCCACCTGACGGGGCGAGTGCTCGGGCGACGTGACCCGCTGGAGCTGGACGTGGAGGCGATCCTTCAGGCCGCGGCCGAGACCGGCACGGCGCTGGAGATCAACGCCTGGCCCAACCGGCTGGACATCCACGAGCAGTACGCGCGCCGGGCCAAGGAGCTGGGCGCCAAGATCGTGATCAATACCGACGCCCACGCGGATGACCAGCTCGCCTACCTGCGGTATGGCGTGGAGATCGCGCGCCGCGCCTGGCTGGAGCCCGGCGACGTGCTGAACACGCTCCCGCTCGAGGCGCTGCTGGCCTCGCTGAGCCGCCGGCGGGACCGGGCTTAACCTGGATCCGTCCGGACTGCTCTGGAAATAGCCGGCCTTTGCCGTTCGCCGCTGGCGCTCGTCCGTCGTTCGTCTCTGTCGGCGGCGCTATACTCTCGGCAGTCATGGCTCTCCTGATCGAGATCGACATCGATCCTGTGATCGCCCACATTGGTCCCTTTGCGCTGCGCTGGTACAGCCTGATGATTATGCTGGGCGTGCTCGTCGGCACCTGGCTGGCGGCGCGGTTCGCCGAACGGCGCGGGATCGCTGCCGATCACATCTACTCGGCCGCCCTGTGGGTGGTAATTGGCGGCATGGCGGGGGCGCGCCTGGCCCACGTGGTGGACCGCTTCGACTTCTACCTGGCCAATCCGGCCAAGATCCTGGCCATTCATGAGGGCGGGATCGCCATCTGGGGGGGCCTGATTGCCGGGGGCCTGGCCGGCACAGCCTACGCCCTGCGCCACAAGCTCCCCTTCTGGCCCTTCGCCGACGCCGTCTCGCACGCCGCGATCCTGGGCCAAGCCATCGGGCGCATCGGCTGCATCGTGAACGGCGACGTGGCGGGGAAGCCGACCAACGGGAGCTGGGGCTTCGTCTACACCAACCCCAACGCGTTGCTGCCGAAGGCTGAGTACTTCAATACCCCGACCCACCCCTATCCGTTGTACGAGCTGGTCTGGGACCTGGCCCTGTTCGGCCTGCTGTTCGTCGTCGCCCGCAAGGTGAAGTTCGACGGGGCGGTGTTCCTGACCTACTGCGCCATCTACTCCCTGGGACGCTTCCTGCTGACCTTCACGCGTGAGGAGGCAGTCTTCCTGTTCGGGCTGCAGCAGGCGCAGGTGTTCTCGATCATCGTGATCATCATCGCGGCGTACCTGTACCTGTATCGCCGCGCGCAGCAGGGGCGGGTGCCCGCCGGCCAGCCGGCGGGGCAGGCCGAGCCGGCTCAGGCTGGGCCAGGCATCGCACGATGACACCCCTCCCCGCTGCGGAGGGGCAGGGTGAGGCCGAGCCACGACCGCGACTGAGACACGCCTAGCGCTGGCGTTCATCCTGGCGCCCATCGTCCTCGTGCTGCTGGCCGGCGCCGCCATGGCCGGCCGGCGCACGCGCCGGGTGGCGCCGCTGCTGCTGGCGCTGGCGACGGGGGGGATGCTGGCCGGCGCCTGGCTGGTGGCGGGTCGCTGGGAGGGGCATGATCCGCCGGAGCTTCCACTGTTTACCTGGTCCCCGCTGGGTCTATACGGCGTCCAGTTCGCGGCCACCGCCGGCACCGATCGGCTGGCGATCCTCGTCCCCGTGTTGGCGCTGGCCACGGCGGGGGCCTGGCTGCGGGGGCGCCGGTCGCGTGGCGCCACGGGAGCCGGTGGAGCCGGCGACGAGCCGCCCGGCGTGGCGCTGGGCGACGCCAGCGCCCTGGTGGCCCTGGCCGGCGCGCTGTGGGTGCCGGTGGCCGCGGACCTGGTCTCGCTCTATCTCGGCGTGGCCGTGTACCTGGCCGGCACGGCGGGGGTGCTGTGGGCAGTGGCTGGAACGCCACAGGCCGGCCGGCGATTGATCCTGGTCGGGGCAGCGGCCACCGGCCTGCTGGCGACGGTGCTCGTGCTGGGCAAGATCAACGGGCACTTCCGGCTGGCGCAGCTCTCCACCACCGGTTTTAGCTCGGCCGCCTTCCTGGGCGTGCTGCTCGCCGCCGCCGTCTGCGCGCCGGCTCCCCCGTTCCACGGCTGGCTCTTACGCTGCGCGCGCCACCCGCTGGCACCCGCGCTGGCGGCGGCGGGGGGCGCCATTGCGCTGACCCTGCTCCTGGCCGCCTTTCGCACCACTGCCGGCCAGTTCCCGCCAGCGTGGCAGCGCACCCTGGCTGCGCTGGGCTGGCTGGCGGTGCTGGTGGGTGTTGCCGTGGGGCTGATCCGGCGCGCCCTGCCGGTGCGCCTGGCGGCGCTGCTGGCCGGACGGGCGGGGCTGACGTTCCTGGCGGCCGGAGTGGCCACGCCGGCATCGATGGCGGCGATGGTGCTGCACGGCCTCGTCGTCACGCCGGCACTGGCCGCGCTGTGGGTGGCGGCGATCGGGGCGCCGCCGCGGGGCCCCCTGCGGGCGGTGGTGCGGGGCAGCGCGCGGGCCCGCGACCCCGCCTTCTGGCTGGGGGTGCTGCTTCTGGCGACGGCGGCGGGCCTGCCGGGGACCATCGCCGGCCTGGCGCGCAACGCCCTGGTGATGGCGATCACGGCGTGGCCGGCCGGCAGCCAGCTCCTCCGTCTGCCGGCCTTCCTGCTGGATGCAGCCACGTTGGCCGTAGGGGGCGCGCTCCTCTGGCGCCTGCCCCGTTGGCGCGCGCTGCCGCTCCGATGGGCGGCCGTGCCGGCCATCGCCCTGGCCGTCACGCTGGCCGTGCCGGCGGCGCTCCCCGAGCGTCTGCTGGGGCGCTGGTTTGGCCCGGCCGCGGCGGCCGCCGCAGGGACCACCCTCCCGCCCCTGGCGCTCGACGCGGCCCGGCTGCCACATCCCCTCTCCGTGGTGCTCGGTGCCGCCGCCGCGTGGGCGCTGGTCCGGCGCCTGATGGGGCGCGAATGGCTGCCGGCGACGGCGACGGCGGCGCTGGGGATGCTGGCCTACGGGTGGAGCGAAGGGCGCCGGTGGTGGCGCCGGCACCGGCTGGGGAGCGCCCCCACACTGGCCGTGGCCCTGCTCTGGCGGCGCCTGGAGCAGGCCGCCGGTCGGGGGCTGGACCTGGCCGGGCCGGTGGAGGAACGGTACTATGCCGCGGCCGCCGTAATGCTGGCCGTGGCCTTGATCTACATCATCGCCCGATGAACGAGGTGACCATCGTCCTGGCCCTCCTGGCCCGCTGGCCTGATGAACAGGCGGATCATCCTGCTGCCCTGATGAACGAACCGAGCAATCTGCTGGTCCGATGAACGAGCTGATCATTCTCACCCCCCTGGTGCTGGTGGCGTCGCTGCTGAGCGTGTCAGTCAACTGGCGGGTGGCCCTGGCGTCGCTGTGGTGCGTCAATCTGTTGGTCAGCGTCTGGCTGGCGCTGGTGGTCACGCCGGAGGTGGCGCTGGCGAAGGCCATCACCGGCACCACCATGTGCGTGCTGCTGTGGCCCAGCCTGCGGGCGCTGTTTGCCGGCACCTATGAGGCGCGCCGGCGCGCGCAATGGGTGCTGGACCTGCTGGGGCCGCGCAGCGCCGACGAGCCGTTCATGCTGATGGGCGCGCTGCTGGCTGCGACCGCCGCTATCGTGCTGTCCCAGGCGTTTCCGCTGGTGGAGGGGGCCAACAACTTTGCCTGGTACTGGCTGGGGCTGCTGGGACTGCTGCTGGTCGTGCTGTCTCGCGACATCGTGCGCGTTGGGCTGGGCCTGCTGCTGCTGATCAATGCCGTGGATCTGGTGAACACCATGGTGAGCCGGAACCAGGGCGTGTTCGCCATCGGCGCCCGCAGCACGGTGGCGATTGCGCTGGCACTCTCCCTGGCCCTGAGCTGGTCCTACCTGCAGGCGCACGGCGGGCGGTTCCTGAGTGGCGAGCGCTAGGTGACGTACGGCACGCTGCTCCTGCTCGTCGGCGCTCCCGTGGCCTGCGGCCTGGTCGCCACGGCCGTCTCCTGGCGGGCGGGGCACCTGCTGGCGGGGCTGGCGACGCTGGCGGTACTGGCCGGCGTGGCCGCGGTGCGGGCCGGCGCCCCTCTGGTCATCGGCGACACGCCGCTGGCGCTGAGCCAGATCGGGCGCCTGGAGCTGGGCTTCCTGGCGGGGGCCGGCCTGCTCCTGACCGGCTATCACTACCTAGCGCGGCGCAGCTCGCCCCTGCCGGCGCTGCTTCCGCTGCTGCTGGCGGCGGTGGCGTCGAGCCGGCTCTTTGGCCCGCAGCTCCTGGTGGCCGCGTCCTTCCTCCTCTTTGCCGTGCTGCTGGCCAGCCTGCTGATGATCAGCGAGCGGGAAGACTGGCGGGCCAGCCTCTCCGGCGCCAGCTACCTCATCCTGGCGTCGCTCGGCGGCATGGCGCTCCTGTTCGGCTTCATCCTGGCTGAGCTGCAGCGCATCAGCCCCGGGGGCCTGGTGACGGTGCCGTTCGTCGTGGCGGTGCTCGCGGTGGGGTTCGCCCTGCAGTGGGGGGCGGCGCCGTTGCACTTCTGGCTGCCCGGGGCGGTGCAGCGCGCGGGGCCGGCGGCGATCACCCTGGCGGTCGGGCTGCTGGGGCCGGCCAGCCTGGGGTTGCTCCTGCAAGCGCTGACGGCGCTGCCGCAGCTCGTCGTCGATGAGCGGGTGAACGGCTATCTGCTAGCGGGGGGACTGGTGACCGCCGTGCTGGGCGCGGTGGGCGCCACGGCGCCGCAGGGGTTCCGGCGCCGCCTGGGCTACGTGCTGGTCGCGGATCTGGGGTTCGTGCTGGCCGGGGTGGCGACCTCCACGCGGATCGGCGTGGCCGGCGCGGCGCTGCACCTGGCGCACCGGAGCCTGGTTACCTTCGTGCTGGTCAGCGCCGCCGCCGAGCTGGAGCGGACGGACGAGAAGGCCGGCGACCTGGATGTTGGCGCCCGCTGCCCGTCGCCGTACCTGTGGGCTACGCTGCTGGTGGGGACGCTCAGCCTGGCCGGGCTGCCGCCCTTCAGCGGGTTCGCCGCCAGCTGGCCCGTCTACCAGGCCCTGGCGCTGGCGGACTGGCGCGCCGCCATCGTCCTGGCCGCGACGTCGCTGGCGTGCCTGGCGTCGCTGCTTTCCAGCCTGGGGCCGCTGCGCCGCGTGTACCCGCGCCCGTGGCCGGCGCCGCGGCCGGTGGAGGCGCAACTGATGGCCCTGGCCCTGTTCAGCGCCCTGTGGGGGCTGGCGCCTGGCCCCGCGCTGGGCGCCATCCACCAGGCCGTCAGTGAGCTGCCTTTCCTGAAGCCGTTCTGATCGCCACGGCATACCGGTGGGGCGCGGCCGACCACGCGCTTGCGGCCGGCGGGGCAGCCCTCACCCCCTTCGGTCGGGGCCGCGCCACACCCCTGCCCCCCTCGGCCCCACCGTGCGGTTTGGCCCCGCCGCCCTCTCTCCGTCTCGGAGCGGGGGAACGAGGGGCACGGCTGTGGGGCATCATCCTGGCGCCCCCGCTGCGACGCGGAGCGGGGGAATGGGGAGACGGGCTACTGATCGGGTGGCTGGAGGCGGATCCAGCGTTCGGTCTGCCAGGACTGCTCCACCGCTTCCACGACCTGCTGGGCGCGCAGCCCGTCCGCGAAGGTGGGCCAGCCGTTGGGCTCGCCCCGCAAGGCAGCGACGATGCGCGTGAGGTGAAAGCGAGGGAAGTCATCGAAGGCGACATTGAGGTCGTCCGGCAGGGGCTCGACCTGCAGGGCGGGCTCTCCCGGCCCGGCGGCGCGGACCACGGGCGCAACGGTGCGGTCCTCTTCCATCATTAGCGCCCCGTGGCTGCCGAAGAGCTCGACGCGGCGGTAGTTCTGCCGGCCGGTGGCCACCTGGCTGACCTGGACCGTCCCAGCCACGCCGCTGGGGAGCCTGACTACGAACGAGGCGGTATCGTCGGCCGTCACGCGGCCACGGCCGCCGGACGGGGCCGGCCGCTCACCGATGGCGATGTGGGTGACGCCGCAGACCGCCTCGATCTCGCCAAACCACCAGCGGATGAGGTCGGCCAGGTGCACGCCGATGTCCAGCAGGGCGCCGCCGCCCCGCTCGCGGAGCATGCGGTAGGCGAGAGGCGCCGCCGCGTCGGTGCGGAGGTTCTGCCAGAAGGAGATGCTGAAGTGGTAGAGGGTGCCCAGGCGCCCCTGCTCGATCAGACGCGCCAGGTGGCGCATGGGATTGGTCGAGCGGTAGGTGAAGTTGACGGCAGTGCGCACGCCGGCGGCGCGGGCCGCGGCCGCCATCTCCCTGGCTTGCGCGACGTTGACGCCCAGGGGCTTTTCGCACAGGACGTGAAGGCGGCGGGCCAGGGCGGCCATGACCATCGGGTAATGCACGTCGTTCGGGGTGGCGATGACCACCGCCTCCGGCTCGGACTCATCCAGCATCCGCTCATAGTCGGCGTAGGCGCGGGGGATGCCGCGCTCGCGGGCGATCCGCTCCGTCTTCTCTCGCGTGGGCCCGAACAGGGCGACGACCTCCGCATGGGGGCAGGCCACGAGCCCGGGGATCAGGACGCGCTGGGAAAAGGAGCCCACGCCGGCGACGGCGATCCGCAACGGCCGGGAATCGGCTGAGCCTTGCATCTGAGCCTCTCCATCAAGAGATCAAGTTCGTGTCCGACGGCGGACGTGGCGCCTGACGCCAATGCGCCGTCTTGACGTTTCGTTATCTCGCGCTCGGGTTCGCTCTCTGCTCCTGCTTGGCCTTACGCTGGCGATGCCCCTGGCCGCCGTCAAGCGGCCGGCGTGAGCGCCCTGACACGGCGGGCGATGGCCGGCGCGGCCCCTTCCAGCGGGACGGCTTCCGCCTCCCCACCGGCGCGGGGGCGGACCTCCACCTGGCCCTGGCGCACGCCGCGGGGGCCGACGGTGACGCGGAGCGGAACGCCGATCAGATCGGCGTCATTGAACTTCACCCCCGCGCTCTCCAGGCGGTCGTCGTACAGCACGGCCACCCCGGTGTCCAGCAGGGACTGGTAGAGCGCATCCGCGGTGGCGGCCACGTCGGGGTGGTCCACGTTGACGGCGACCAGGTGGACGTCACAGGGAGCGATGGACGCCGGCCAGACGATCCCCTGCGCATCATGGTGATGCTCGACGGCCGCGGCGATGGTCCGGCCGACGCCGATGCCGTAGCAGCCCATCCAGATGGGGTGAGGCTGGCCCGTGGCGTCAAGGTAGCGTGCGCCGAACGCCTCAGTGTAGCGGGTGCCGAGCTTGAACACGTGGCCCAGCTCGATGCCGCGCTCTTCGACGAGCGAGCTGCCGCAGCGGACGCAGGGGTGGCCGGCCCTGGCGGTGGCGATGTCGGCCACCAGCGTAGCGGTGAAGTCGCGCCCGTAGTTGACGTTGCGCAGGTGGACGTCCGGCCGGTTGGCGCCGGCCACCAGGTTAGGCTCCGGCGGCACGGACAGATCGACCACGGTGCGCAGCCCTTGGATGCCGACGGGCGAGGCGGAGCCGGCGACGAGGCCGGCCGCCGCCACCTCGTCGTCCCGCGCCAGGCGTAGGGCATCGCACCGGAGCAGGTTCCGGAGCTTGACCTCGTTCACCTCCAGGTCGCCTCGGATGCCGACGAAGATGAGCTCGGTGGCGGGAGGCGGGCCAGCCTGCTCGGCCATGTAGAACACCGCTTTGAGGGTCTGCGCGGGGGAGATGCCCAGGAAACGGGCCAGGTCGTCGATAGTCCGCACGCCCGGCGTACGGACCTCCTCCAGGGGCTGGAGGGGAGGAGACTCGCCCGGGGGCTCGGGCGCGCCGGCGGCCGGCACGCGCCGGAACGCGGCCCGCTCGCGGTTGGCGGCGTAGCGGCACGTGGCGCTGGAGCAGCGAATGATGGTGTCCTCACCGGCAGGGCTAGGAAGCATGAACTCCACGCTCTCCTTGCCGCCGATGGCCCCGCTATCCGCCTCGACGGGGAGCGCGGGGAGGTCGCAGCGCGCGAAGATGCGCTGGTAGGCGGCGAACATGGCCGCGTAGGAGCGGTCCATGCCTTCCTCGTCGCGGTCAAAGGAATAGGCGTCCTTCATGACGAACTCACGGACGCGGAGCAGGCCGCCCCGTGGGCGGGCCTCGTCGCGGTGCTTGGTGTGGACCTGGAAGAGGGTCACGGGCAGGTCGCGGTGGCTGCGCACGAAGGCGGCGACGAGGCGCGTGACCACCTCCTCGTGCGTGGGGCCGAGCACGTGCCAGCGCCGGCGGCGGTCCTGGAGCCGGAAGAGCACGTCGGCCATGCTCAGGTCGCGGCCGGACTGCTGCCACAGGTCGAGGGGCTGGAGCATGGGCAGGAGCACCTCCTGGGCGCCGGCGGCCAGCATCTCGTCGCGGATGATCTGCTCCACCTTGCGCTGGACGCGCAGGCCGAGGGGGAGCATAGCGTAAAGGCCGGCGGCGAGCTGATCAACGAAGCCGGCCCGCACCAGCAGGCGATGGCTGGGCGTGTCGGCGTCCGCCGGGGGCTCGCGCAGGGTGCGTCCGAACAGGCGTGAGAGGCGCATGCTGGGAGGATGATGATACCCGCGGCGGGGGGACACGGAGACGCGGGGACGAGGCCTCACCCCCTTCGGCCGGGGCCGCGCCGGGAGGGAGGAGGGACGTCACCCCCTTCGATCGGGGCCGCGCCGCACCTCTCCCCCACGCTGCCCCGCCGTGCGGCTTGGCCCCGCCGCCCCCTCTCCGACACGGAAAGGGGGAATGAGGGTGATGGGGAGAGGATCTGACCCGCGGGGGCCGCGCCGGCCGCGCTCTCACACGGGGGAGAGGGGAAGCGATGGGGGATCATGTCGGCGAGTTGCGCCCGGCTCAACGGGCTCGGCGCGGTCTCACACGGGGGAGAAGGGAAGCGATGGGGGCGATCTGGCGCAGAGCCCCCACCCTAGCCCTCGACCAGAGGGAGAGGGGGACACATCGCCGGCCATGAATCATCCAGGCTAACCTTCTCCCTTTGGGAGACGGAACCCGGCGCTGGCCGTGTGGGGGGCTGCCGCGAGGCGCTGGAGCCAGTATGCTTTAGCGTCACCTCTGCCGGGACTGCGCCACGACTGAGCTTTGGAATGCGCCATGACTGAGCTAATGACGAAGGAATCGCCGCCGTTCTCGCCGGTATCGATGGAGAAGCTGGTGTCGCTATGCAAGCGGCGAGGCTTCGTCTTCCCGAATAGCGAGATCTACGGCGGGTTTAACGGCGTCTGGGACTACGGGCCGCTGGGCGTGGAGCTGCGGAACAACATCAAGCAGGCCTGGTGGCGTGACCTGGTCTATGCCCGCACGGACATCGTGGGGCTCGACTCCGGCATCCTGGCCAGCCCGCGGGTATGGGAGGCGTCCGGGCACCTGGAGCACTTCAAGGACCCGCTGGTGGAGTGCCGCCACTGCCACAATCGCTTCCGCGCGGACGAGGTGGATCTGAGCCGGCCGTGTCCCGTCTGCGGCGTCAAGGACTGGACGGACATTCGCCAGTTCAACACCATGTTCCGGACCTTCGTGGGCCCGGTGGAGGACGAGGCGTCGGTCGCCTACCTGCGTCCGGAGACGTGCCAGGCCATCTTCATGAACTTCCGCCTGGTGCAGCAGGCGGCGCGCAAGAAGCTGCCGTTCGGTATCGCCCAGATCGGCAAGGCGTTCCGGAACGAGATCACTACGGGGAACTTCATCTTCCGCCTGCGCGAGTTCGAGCAGATGGAGCTGGAGTACTTCGTGCGCCCGGGCGAGGATGAGGCGGCCTTCGAGCAGTGGCTAAAGTGGTGCGTGGACTGGCTCCTGGCGCACGGCATCCGCCGCGAGATGATCGAGCTTCGCGAGCACCCCGAAGAGGAGCGGGCCTTCTATTCCAAGCGCACGGTGGACATCTTGTACCGCTTCCCGTTCGGGACGCACGAGCTGTGGGGCATCGCCAACCGGACCGACTACGACCTGACCCAGCACATGAAGTATTCCGGCGAGGAGCTGGACTACTTCGACGAGGAGACGAAGGAGCACGTGGTGCCGTACGTCGTGGAGCCGTCGCTCGGCGTGGATCGGGCGATGCTCGTCTTCCTGCTTGAGGCCTACGCCGAGGAGCAGGACAAGGAGGGGGTACGCACCATCCTGCGCTTCCACCCCCGCTTGGCGCCGGTGAAGGCCGCGGTGCTGCCGCTGGTGAAGCGGGATGAGCGCCTGGTGGCGATGGCGCAGCGGATCTACGCCGACCTGCGGGGGGAGATGCTGGTGCAGTACGACGAGACCGGGTCCGTCGGCCGGCGCTACCGGCGCCAGGACGAGATCGGCACGCCCTGGTGCATCACAGTGGATAGCCAGAGCCTGGAGGACGGGACGGTGACCATCCGCGACCGCGACACGATGGAGCAGGTGCGCTTTCCGGCAGACGGCGTGCGGGACGAGATCCAGCGCCGCCTGCGCGCCCCCTGGCAGCGTCCGGCGTAAGGCGCGGGGCGCGCTCAGGGCATTGACCTTATAATCTGGCGAACGCAAGCAGACCTTGACATAACGGCACGAGCGCGCGCCGGCCGGTGCTGGCTGCGCGCCGCGCTCGATAGCCGGCGGAGCAGCAGAGCAGAGAGGAGCACAGGAGACATATGGCGACGGCCGCGCCTGAGAAGGCGGAGACACGCACGACGACCAAGAAGTGGGTCTGGCTCTTCCGCGAGGGGAACGCTTCGATGCGCGATCTGCTCGGCGGGAAGGGGGCGGGGCTGGCCGAGATGACCAATGCCGGCCTACCGGTGCCGCCGGGCTTCACCATCACCACGGAAGCCTGCATCGAGTATTACCGCAACCAGCGCCAGTTCCCCCCTGGCATGTGGGAGCAGGTGATGGCGGCGCTGCGGGACGTGGAGCAGGCCACGGGCAAGCGCTTCGGGGACGCGGCGAACCCGCTCCTGGTGTCGGTGCGCTCGGGGGCCAAGTTCTCCATGCCGGGGATGATGGACACGATCCTCAACCTGGGCTTGAACGACCAGACGGTGGAGGGGCTGGCCAAGGCGACGAACAACCCGCGCTTTGCCTACGACGCCTACCGGCGCTTCATCCAGATGTACGGCAATGTGGTGCTCGGCATCGCCAAGGACAAGTTCGAGCACATCCTCTCCGAGCAGAAGCGCAAGGCAGGGGTGGAGACGGACCCCGAGCTTTCGGCTGAAGACCTGAAGGAGGTGATCGAGCGCTACAAGGCCCTGGTCCGGGCCGAGACCGGCCAGGAGTTCCCGCAGGACCCGTTCGCGCAGCTACGGGGGGCAATCGAGGCGGTGTTCGCGTCCTGGAACAACGACCGCGCCGTCGTCTACCGGCGGGTGAACAAGATTCCGGACGACCTGGGCACGGCGGTGAACGTGCAGACGATGGTGTTCGGGAACATGGGCGACGACAGCGGCACGGGGGTGGCGTTCACCCGCAACCCGGCCACCGGCGCCAAGGAGCTGTTCGGCGACTACCTCAAGAACGCCCAGGGCGAGGACGTGGTGGCCGGCATTCGCACGCCCAAGCACATCTCCGAGATGCGGGACGACCCCAACCTGCCGGGGGTCTACGAGCAGTTCGTGCAGATTGCTGAGCGCCTGGAGCGGCACTACCAGGACATGCAGGACCTGGAGTTCACCATCGAGCGCGGCAAGCTGTGGATGCTGCAGACCAGGACGGGGAAGCGCACGGGGGCCGCGGCGGTGAAGATCGCGGTGGACTTGGTGAAGGAGGGGATCATTGATCCCAAGACGGCGGTGATGCGGGTGCCGGCCGGTGACCTGGTGCAGCTGCTGTACCCTGTGATCGATCCCAAGGCGGACGTGCGGCCGATCGCCACGGGGATCAAGGCGGGGCCGGGGGCGGCGATTGGTAAGGTGGTCTTTACCGCCGAGCGGGCCGAGGAGCTGGGGAAGGCGGGGGAGAAGGTGATCCTGGTGCGGCGCGAGACGTCGCCGGAGGACCTGCGGGGGATGATCGAGGCGCAGGGGATCCTGACCTCGACCGGCGGCCCGACGTCGCACGCGGCCGTGGTGGCCCGGGGCATGGGCAAGCCCTGCATCGTGGGGGCCAAGGAGATCGTCATCTCGCCGGACGAGACGCAGTTTGTCTGCAACGGGGTCGTGGTCAAGGAGGGCGACTGGATCACGCTGGACGGCAACACGGGCAACGTCTTCGTGGGGCGGATCGACACCGTCGAGCCGGAGCTAGGGGAGGAGTTCGCCACGCTAATGAAGTGGGCGGACCAGTTCCGCACCCTGGGCGTGCGGGCCAACGCCGACGTGCCGCGTGACGCGCGCCGTGCGCGGGAGTTTGGCGCGGAGGGCATCGGGCTGTGCCGCACGGAGCACATGTTCTTCGACGACCCGAACAAGCCGGAAGAGCAGCGCACGCTGGCCATGCGCCAGATGATCCTGGCGGACACCCCCGAGGCGCGGCGGGCGGCCCTGGAAAAGCTGCTGCCCTTCCAGCAGAGCGACTTCGAAGGGCTGTTCCGCGCGATGGATGGGTATCCGGTGACCATCCGCACTCTGGACCCGCCCCTGCACGAGTTCCTGCCGCGGGAGGAGGAGCAGATCGAAGAGCTGGCGCGGGCGACGGGCCGCTCCTTGGAGCAAGTGCGGGAGCGGATCGAGTCGCTGCACGAGCAGAACCCGATGCTGGGCTTCCGCGGCTGCCGGCTGGGGATCCAGTATCCGGAGATCACGGAGATGCAGGCGCGGGCCATCTTCCGCGCGGCCATTGCCGTGGCCCGCGATGGGGTCAAGGTCTATCCGGAGATCATGATCCCGCTGGTCAGCGACGTCAACGAGCTGAGGCTCCAGGAGGAGATTGTGCGCCGGGTGGCGCGCGAGGAGTTCGAGAAGGCGGGGATGGAGGTGCCGTACTCGGTCGGCACGATGATCGAGCTGCCGCGGGCGGCGCTGCTGGCCGATCAGATTGCGGAGCTGGCGGAGTTCTTCAGCTTTGGCACGAACGACCTGACCCAGACCACCTTTGGCCTCTCCCGCGACGACTCGGGGCGCTTCCTGCCGACGTACGTGGAGCGCAAGATCTATAGGGACGACCCGTTCCAGGTGCTGGACCGCGAGGGGGTGGGGCAGCTGGTGCAGCTGGGGACGGAGCGCGGGCGCAAGACGCGGCCGGATCTGAAGGTCGGCATCTGCGGCGAGCACGGCGGCGAGCCGTCGTCCGTGGAGTTCTTCCACCAGGTCGGGCTCAACTATGTCTCCTGCTCGCCGTTCCGCGTGCCGATTGCGCGCCTGGCGGCGGCTCAGGCGGCGATCGCCGCCGGGGTAGAGCGGGACCGGTAGGGCACGCCGGGGCTGGGCCGAGGGAGCAGCCCTCACCCCCTTCGGCCGGGGCCGCGCGGGGAGGGAGGAGGGACCTCACCCCCTAGCCCCCTCTCCGTGTCGGAGAGGGGGAACGAGGGCCACGGGTGTGGGGCTTGGCCCTGACGCTCCCGCTCCGACACAGAGAAGGGGAACGACGCCCGCGGGAGAGAAGGTAACCCGCAGTAACCTATGCACCTTCCGGCGGTCTACGAGGGACTTTGGCTCCAGAGCAAAGACGCACCGCGCGGGAAAAATAGGGCGGATCTCACCCCCTCGTGCCTCTCCGCGTCGGAGGGAGGAAACGCCGGCCATGGGGGAGAGGGCGTCGCCAACGGTCGCCCCGCCGCCCCTCAGACACGGACACGCGAGCAACGTCCATGTCCCGGCGTTATCCAGAACTATCGCACATGCCCCTTCGCGGCCAGGGGCGATTGCACCTCCTCGACGAAGCCCTCAGCTTCTCTCTGGGTTTCGGTGACGGCTCGACCAGCCGCAAACACTGGCCACCCCTCATCGCGGCCGTCCACCACACGCCCGAATGACGCCAGACCATGGCCCCTTGTTCCCCCTCTCCGTGTCGGAGAGGGGGCCAGGGGGAGAGGGCATCACCCCCCTGGCCGGCGTTTCCTCTCCCCTACACGGAGAGGGGGCTAGCGGGTGAGGGTTGCCCTCCTCTCGCGTGCGGGAGATGGGTCCAGGGCGAGCTCGCCCGGCCTGGGGGCGGCCTGCCCTCCTCTCGCGTGCGGGGAGAGGGGCCGGGGGTGAGGGCTGCTCTCCGTGTCCCCATGTCTCCGTGTCTCCGCGTCTTCGGGTCGATGGGGGGCAGCGGGGCGGCAGGGCAGGGCGCGAGGCGCTACACTGCACACTGCACGGACAGGTGACGGGGACCTTGCGGCGCGGCGGCACGCCGCCGGAGGCGAGCCATGGCCGATCCAGTCATCGACGAGATCAAGCAGCGGGTGGACCTCGCCGATCTCGTCGGCCAGACGGTGCAGCTCAAGAAGAGCGGGCGCTATCTGAAGGGGCTGTGCCCGTTCCACCGCGAGCGCACGCCGTCGTTCTATGTCTACCCCGAGCAGGGCACCTACCACTGCTTTGGCTGCGGCAAGACCGGCGACGTCTTTACCTGGGTGCAGGAGACCGAGCAGCTAGACTTCGGCGAGGCGCTGCGGCGCCTGGCCGCACGGGCCGGCGTACCGCTGCCGGCGCGCCGCCCCCAGGGATCTGAGCGGGGCGGGCCGGAGCCGGAGCGGGCCCCGCCGGTTGGGGCGGAGGCGCTCCAGGCCGCGGCGGCGTGGTACCACGAGCAGCTGCTGCACGGCGCCGCGGGCGGGCCGGCCCGGGACTACCTGCGCGAACGAGGCGTGACGCTGGAGACGGCCGCGCGGTTCGGGCTGGGGTGGGCGCCGGAGCGGTGGGACGCTCTCTACGGCCACCTGCGCCGGCAGGGCTTCTCCGACCAGGCTCTGGAGGAGGCGGGCCTGGTGATCCGCGCGGAAAGCGGGGTGCGGGACCGCTTCCGCGGGCGCCTGCTCTTTCCCATCCGGTCCGCCGACGGCCAGGTGCTCGGGTTTGGCGGGCGGGTGCTGGGCGAGGCACGGGACGGCCAGCCGAAGTACCTGAACTCGCCCCAGACGGCCTACTTCGACAAGAGCGCCGTCCTGTACGGACTGGACCTGGCCCGCGGCGCCATCCGGCGGGAGGGGGAGGCGGTGATTGTGGAGGGCTACCTGGATGTGGTAGTGCCCCACCAGGCCGGCTTCCAGAACGTGGTGGCGTCGCTGGGTACGGCCATCACCGAGCAGCAGGTAGCGCTCCTACGGCGCTACACCAGCACGATGGTGCTGGCGCTGGATGCGGATGCGGCGGGACAGGAGGCCACGCTGCGCGGGCTGGAGGTGGCGCGCCGGGCCATGGCCGCGCGCCGGCGTCCCGTGCCCGGCGCGGCGGCGCGCGGGGGCTTCCTGGCGCTGTCGTCGGGAGAGATCAAGATTGCGCTGCTGCAGGGGGGCAAGGACCCGGACCAGATTGTACGGGAGGACCCGCAGGCATGGCGGCAGGCGATCCAGTCGGCGGTGCCGATGGTGGAGCACAAGCTGGCGGTGGAGCTGGCGCGGGTGGACCTGCGCGATCCGCAGAGCAAGCTGGCGGCGGTGCGGGAGCTGGCGCGCTTCCTGGTGCTGGTGCCGGACCGCATCGCCTGGGCCCACTACGTGGACGTCATCGCGCAGCGCTTGCGCCTGGACCTGCGGGCGGTGCAGGCGGAGGTCAGCCGCGCCGAACGGGCGGTGCGGGCCGCGGAGCGGCAGGCGGAGCGAGAGCGGGAGCGGGCCGGCGCTGCGGGGCCGGAAGGGCGCCCGGCGGAAGGGACCGCGGCCTCCGGCACGGCCCCTGGCGCGGCGCCTGGGGGCGGGACCGCGGGGGCTCAGGGGACGAGGGCAGGGCCGGCGCGTGACGAGTGGGGAGAGGAGGTGGCGGAGGAGCATCTGGTGCTGCTATTGCTCCTGGCGCCCCGCCTGATCCGCCGGATGCCGGTCCGGCTGGGGACGGACGACTTCTTCCAGCCGACGTGTCGAGAACTCTATCGGAGCGTGCTGGCGTACCTGGCATCCTCCCGCGATGGGGGTGGCGCCTCACCGGCAGGGGCTTCGGGGGCGGGAACGGAGCCGCCGCGGGGCCTGCCGGCGACCCTGGCCGGCGGGCGAGATGACCCATTTCGGTTGTTCTTGGACGCGTCGCTCGTGGCTTACTATGATGCCTTGGTAGCGCAGAGCCGCCGCCTGCCGCCGTACACGGATTCGCAGCTTGAGGCTGACCTGGTCGGGGTGGTGCGGCGGATCAAGGAGCGGAACCTGCGCCGGCAGTTGCTGGAGGCGCAGTACCTGTTAGCGGAGAGCGAAGGTGACGAGGAACGGGCAGCACTGGCACAGAAGGTGGGGCAGCTGGCCGGCCAGCTGGGGCGGATCCACCTGGAGCGTAGCCGGGCCGCGTTCTACACCTCCCCGCCGGGATAGGGGCACGGCGCGGCCGGCCGGCGATGACCGACGGGGGCGATCCGTGCAGCGGCCGATTTGGTAGGGTAGGGGCCTCCCGCTGAGGCTCCACGGTGCACGGGGTCCACGGGATCGGGGGCATTGAGAGTGCGTATGCCGGCAGCTGATGTAGCGCCGATGGCGGCCGACCGGCCGGACAAGCATGATCCACGCGTGGCGCGGCTCCTGGAGCAGGGCCGGCGTCAGAAGTACGTGACGCAGGCGGAGATCATTGCGGCTTTTCCGGAGGCGGAGAGCAACATCGACCTGTTCGACCACTTGTACGGTCTCTTCCGTGACGAGCAGATCGATGTGGTGCTGGGGGACGACCGGGCGGCTGAGATGGAGGCCGTGGTGGCCGAGGCGCCGACGCCGGAGGACATGGCGCTGGCGCTGCAGGAGCTGGAGAGCGGCCCGCTGGATGACCCGGTGCGCCTCTATCTGCGGGAGATCGGGAAGGTGCCGCTGCTATCGGGGGCGCAGGAGGTGGCGATCGCCAAGCGCATCGCGGCGGGGATGCAGGCCCTGGCGGCGCTGAAGCGGGACGATCTCACGCCGGAGGAGCGGCGCCAGTACGAGCAGCTAGTGGCGGATGGAGATGTGGCGCGGCGCCAGCTGATCGAGTCCAACCTGCGGCTGGTGGTGAGCGTGGCCAAGCGCTACATAGGGCGAGGGATGTCGCTTTTGGACCTGATCCAGGAGGGGAACATCGGGCTGATCCGCGCGGTGGAGAAGTTCGACTACACGAAGGGGTACAAATTCTCGACGTACGCGACGTGGTGGATCCGGCAGGCGATCACGCGGGCGATTGCGGACCAAGCGCGGACGATCCGGATCCCGGTGCACATGGTGGAGACGATCCACAAGCTGATGCGGGTCTCGCGCAAGCTGCTGCAGGAGAAGGGGCGGGACGCGACGACGGAGGAGCTGGCGGCGGCGATGGGCATTCCGGTGGAGAAGGTGCGGGAGATCCTGAAGATCTCGCTGGAGCCGGTCTCGCTGGAGACGCCGATTGGGGAGGAGGACGAGACCGCACTGGCGGACTTCATTCCGGATGACGGCGCGCTGGCGCCGGCGGACGCGGCGTCACAGGAGCTGCTGCGGGAGCAGGTGGACAGCGTGCTGGACAGCCTGTCTGATCGGGAGCGGGAGGTGCTGCGGCTGCGCTTCGGGCTGGTGGACGGGCGGAACCGGACGCTGGAGGAGGTGGGAAAGGAGTTCAACGTCACGCGGGAGCGGATCCGGCAGATCGAGGCCAAGGCGCTGCGCAAGCTGCGCCACCCGTCACGCAGCCGCAAGCTGAAGGATTACCTGGATTAGCCGGGGGTGGCTCGGGCTGCGCCGAACGCCAGTCGCCGGGCTCTCGTTCCTGGCGCTCCCGGGACCTAGTCCGTAGGGTCTGGTCAAGAGAGCGCTCGCCTGTATCCCCGTGCAAATGGCCAGCCGTTGCATTCGCCGCTGGCGCCCCGGAGGGGAATGATCCAGCATTCACGAGCGGAGTCGTCACCCTCGGCCGCTCCCATACGGAGAGGGAGATTGCGTTTGATCTAGGTTCACTCGATCCGTCCCATGGTCCTCTCCCTGACGGAGAAGGGCCTCCCCGCCGGCCGTCAATGAGCCAGGCCAGGGCGCACTCCGAGGGCGGGCCTTTTCTGATAAACTTCTGTGAATCTTCCCCGATAGCTCAACGGTAGAGCGGCCGGCTGTTAACCGGTAGGTTCGAGGTTCGAATCCTCGTCGGGGAGCCACTGCTGCGTCCGGCGTCGCCGTTATTTCCCGCATCCTCACAGCCTGCCATTCACACTCGGGGGATTCCAAACCCTCCCGCCCACCCACTATTGGAGGGCATGGGAAGGGCTGTTCGCCAGCCCCGTGGGTTGGGACGGCATGCTTGTCGGCTCCGATTGTTCAGTCGCCTTAGTGGTGCATCCGCCAGGGATGCCGGACTATTCGGGCCTCCTCGGCAGGAGGTGCCCGCTGGCGTTACGGGTCCGGCCGATGTC
>DAOTTI010000274.1:0-4680 GCA_034437795.1 Chloroflexota bacterium
TGGTGTCGTCATCGGCTGCTCAAGAGGATACATGGCTCGCGGGCGCTGGCGTAGCCCCCCCGCGGGGAACGCTAGACGCGCTCAATGTAGCTGCCGTCACGCGTATCGACGCGGATCACGTCGCCCGTGTTGACGAACAAGGGGACCTGCACGACCAGCCCGGTCTCGACCCGCGCCGGCTTGGTCCCGCCGGTGGCGGTGTCGCCGCGGAAGCCGGGCTCGGTCTCCACGACTTTCAGTTCGACGTTGAGTGGCAGCTCGACCCCGATCGGCTCATCGCCGTAATAGGTCAGCTCGAGCTGCATCCCGTCCTTGATGTAGTTGACCGCATCGCCCAGGATCTCCGCGGGCACCATCCGCTCCTCGTAGGTCTGCAGGTCCATGAAGTGGTACCGATCGCCGTCGCGGTAGAGGAACTGCACCGGATGGCGGTCGACGCGGATGCGGCTAAAGCGCTCGGATGCGGGGAACGTGCGATCGAAGATGGCTCCGGTGCGCAGGTCACGCAGCTTCAGGCGCACCTGCGCCCCGCCGCGGCCCATCTTGATGTGCTGGAAGTCCAGCACGCTACAGATCTGGCCGTTCAGCTCGATTGCGATCCCCCGACGCAGATCACCGACAGAGATCACCCGTCATACTCCTCACACAGGTCAAGGTAGCTCAACACTGGGCCAATGCTGGGGCAGTTTAGGCGGGTCCACTAGCGACGTCGATCACGGGGAACTTGTGGGCGGTGGTCAGGATCTGGCATCCCTTGGCGCCGATGACCACCATGTCCTCGATGCGCACGCCGCCCCACCCGGGCAGGTAGATACCTGGCTCGACCGTGACCACGGCGTGCTCCACCAAGGGCGTCTCGCCGCGGGTGCGCGACAGATAGGGCGCCTCGTGGATGAGCAGGCCCACCCCGTGCCCCGTCCCGTGCCCAAACTGCTCGCCGTAGCCCGCGCCGCTGATGACGTCACGCGCCAGGGCATCGCCGTCCTTTCCCAGCATCCCCGCGCGCAGGCCATCTTCGCAGGTTTGCTGGGCGCGCAGCACCACCTGGTAGATCTCCCAGAAGCGGCCGTCCGGCTCACCCAGAGTGATGGTGCGCGTCATGTCCGAGCAATAGCCGTCCACGCGGCACCCCATGTCAATCACGATCGGTTCACCCGGCTGGATCGGGCGGTCGGACGCGCGGTGGTGGGGCTTGGCGCCGTTGGGGCCGGAGGCGACGATGATGGGAAAGGAGAGCTCATCGGCGCCCCGCTCGCGCATCTCGACCTCCAGGCGCCAGGCGACCTCGCGCTCCGTCATCCCCGGCCGCAGTCGCGCGGCCACCGCCTCGAAGGCGCGGTCGGCGATGTATACAGCGCGCCGGATGACCTCGAGCTCGGCCGCGTCCTTGGCCTGTCGGAGCGGGTCGACCAGGCCCTTCAGCGGGACGACCTCGACATCCGGCGCGGTCTCCTTGAGCGCCGCTTGCAGGCGTTGATGGGCATCGACGGTGACGTCGTCCGCCTCGATGCCCAGGCGCTTGAGCCCCAGGCGCCTGGCCTGCTCGGCGACCACCGGCCAGGGCCAGCCTTCGATCTTGACCAGCTCGAAGTCCGGCGCCTCCTGGCCGGCCTGTTCGACGTAACGGAAGTCCGTGAGCAGGAGGGCAGCGTCGGCCGTAATCAGGAGCTGCCCCGCCGAGCCGGTAAAGCCGCTCAGGTAACGCCGGTTCGGCGCGCTGGTGATCAAGACGGCGTCGACGGGGGTCTCCGCGCTGACCTCATCAAGCCGGCGTCTGAGCGCAGCCAGGCGGCGGCTGGTGACGTTGGCGCCCATGGATCTGCTGTCTCTATGGTAGCCGCTGGTACCGGCGGATGTTCGCCTCGTGCTCGGCCAGGGTCCGCGCGAAGACGTGCGAGCCGTCGTTCTTGACGTCGTTGCGCACGTAGTACTTGTAGTCGACCTTCTCGGGGTCAGCCACAGCCTTCAGTGCGGCGGCGCCGGGGTTCGCGATCGGGCCCGGAGGCAGGCCAGCGTTGGTGTACGTATTGTACGGGCTGCCGGGCTCAATATTGCGGGCGAAGTCCTGTAGCACCGGCCACCAGGCCCCTTTCCTACCGATGGCATACTGGATGGTCGCGTCGGCGCACAGGCATTCCTTATCACGCAGGCGGTTGAGCAGGACGGCCGCGATCAGGCCCCGCTCCTCTTTGACCTGCGCCTCGCGCTCCACGATCGATGCCAGCGTCACGAACTGGTGGATGGTGAGGTTCTGGCGCCTGGCCTGCTCCCGCATCTGCGGCGTCAGGGTATCGCCGAAGCGCTTGAGCATCATGTGGATCAGCTCTTCCGGCGTGGTCTTGCCGGGGATGACGCGGTAGGTATCTGGGAAGAGATAGCCTTCAAGGCTCGCGCTCGGGGGCTTGCTGTCGAGAAAGTCGTAGGCGAAGGAGCCGCGCTGCGCCAGGGCCAGGAACCGCGCGGCGTCGATGCCGGCGTCGGCCTTCTCGAGCGTCTCTGCAAACTCTTCAATCCGCCGCCCTTCGACGAAGGTAATCGCCACCTCCTTGGCCTTGGCGGCTTGGAGGGTCTCCACCAGCTCGTCCATGGTCATGCCCTGGCGGAGCTGGTACTCGCCCGCCTGCAGCTTGCCCTCCGCGCCCCGCCATTGCACCCACAGGCGGAAGAGCAGGGCATTCGGGACCAGGCCCATTTGCGCCAGGCGCTCGGCAATGGCGGCTGTGGTCTCGCCGCGCTGGATGGTGAAGGTCACGACCTCCCCTGGAGCGGGTGGCCTGGGTGCGGTCTCACTCGCAGTCCCTGACGGCTGCGACGGCGGGGCGTCACTGCGGCCGGCGGCCGCGTCCCGTGCGCCGGGCGAACCGAAGGCCAGCACGTTGGGCCCGTCGCGTGTGGCGTTGGCCGCCAGTACGGCGATGCCGGCGCCGCTCACGGCCAGGAGCATGAGGAAGACGATGGCGATACGCATGACCGGCGTGCCCGCTGCTGATCCAAGTAGTCCTGAAGCATCACGGCGGCTGCCGCCGCATCCAGTCGCCGGCGAGCGGCCTCTCGCCGGCGCGGGCTCTGGCCTCCTCGACCGCTCCGCCGGACCTCCGCCAGGCGGGCAGCAGCCTCAGCAGTCGAATAACGTTCGTCCCAGAATACCACCTGCACCCCTGGAATGGCCCGTAGCTTGCGCCCGAAGGCGCGTACCCGCAAGGCCTGTGCCGAGAGTGCGCCTGATCCGGCCAGCGGCAGACCGACCACGATGGTGTTTACCCCATGCTCGATCGCCAGGCGCTGGATGGCCTCGATCGCCGATCGATCGTCGCGGCGTGCGATGGCGGTCAAGGGGCTGGCCAGGAGACCGGTCGGATCACCCAGCGCCACACCGATCCGCCGTTCGCCCACGTCCAGGCCCAGGGTCGCAGCCACCAGCCATAAGCGTACCGCCTGCCGGGCCGCCATCGGCGCGCGGACGCTCGGCCCGGGCTACCCGCCGGCCCCCGCCGGCAGGCTGGTGCGCACCGCGATGCGCCATCCCAGCCACGGCATCCGGCCAAACCAGCCGGGCCAGGCGTGAACGTCGGACTGGATCACGCCAGGCAGGGTGCCTAGATAGGCGCGCGCCTCGGCCAGCGGTCGGCCGGTCAGCCGCGCCCGCAGGGCGTTCTGGTCGACCTGCGGGACGAGCGAGACGCGGGCCCGCGCCATCAGGCGCACGGCCCCGTTCTCGATCCCCAACACCTCCGGCGGCTGCACCGCGATGCCCCGCGGCACCAGGTCATAACCGGCCTTGAGCTGCCCGCGCCGGTCGGCCACGAGCTGCCGCACGGCTGCGTTGTAGGCGTCGTTGCTGAAGATCGTGGCGCCGAAGCGGAGCTTGAGGGTGAGGGAGAGGGTCTGGGCTTCATCGTCCACGTTCTTACTGAAGACCGCCTCCACCACCGCTGGGTTCTGCCCGCCCCAGGGCACGAGCGTCTCCTTCTCCGTGACGGCTAGCTGGGTCTTAAGCTGCTGTTGCAGGCGCTCGGTGAGAGTGCGGGTCAGTGACTCCTGGAGCTTACGCCGGTCCTCGGCTGTGACGAAGGCGATCGTGCGCTCGCTGCCGCCCCTGGTTGGAGCGTCGTTCTGCACCTCCAGCGAGGCGGCCAGGGGGCCTTCGATCCGGTTGATCTGGAAGCGACTCACGTTACCGTCCACGCCGCCGGCCATGGCCGTGACCGCCACCCGCTGCATCCCGATCCGCTGCTGCGGGCCGGAAAAGGCCGTGCCGGCGACGGTGACGTCGCTCTGGGTCACGAACCGCGCTGCCCCGGCCAGCACGACCGTCCCCTTGGGCACGGTGACCGGCTTATCGGTCTTGTTGATGAACACCACCTCGCCGGTGGCGCGGGCGTCGGGCGCGGGCCGGCGGCCGGTGGTTGGCGCCTGGGCCGTCTCCACGACCTCGCGGCTCACGGCGCGCCCTGGCAGGCGCGCGCCGGCTAGGTCAGGCGCCTTGGCGCCGGGGTCCACGACCACCGGGAGCTCCACCGTCATCACCTCCACCGCCGGCGTGAGCACGATGGTGGCACCGGGGACCAGGACCACCGTGGCAAGCAGAGCCAGCACGCCCAGGGCGACGGCGAGCGCTGCCGGCGGGAACGCCCTGGCGGCTCCCCGCGGCCTGGCCAGCGCCGCGGCGCTGGCGAGCAG
>DAOTTI010000275.1:0-43015 GCA_034437795.1 Chloroflexota bacterium
CCGGCGCGCTGCTCGCCGCCTGCGGCGGCCGAGGCGGGGCGCCCGCCGGAGGCCCCGCGACCTCGGCCACCAAGGCGCTCTCCGGCACCCTGAGCATCTGGTGGCCGTCGGCCGGCTTTGACCCGGCGACCACCATCGGCGGTGAGATCCAGAAGAGCTTCCAGCAGCTCCACCCCAACCTGACCATCGACGCCATCGTCGAAGGCAGCGGCGAGAAGCTCAAGACCACGGTGGCGGCGGGGACGCCGCCGGACTTCTTCCACACGCAGTCCTACTGGCAGACGACCTGGGGCGTCACCGGCATCAACACCCAGCTGGACGACTACATTCGCCCCTCGAAGGTGATCCGGCTGGAGGACGTCTGGCCGCTCAAATTGAAGGAGGTCCAACATCGGGGCAAGACCTGGGCCCTGCCGTACAGCATCGACAGCCGCGTGATCTACATCAATGCCGACCATTACGCCCGCGCCGGCTTCGACCTCAACCGGCCCCCGAGGACGTGGGATGACTTCGAGAAGACCATTCCCGCGCTGACCAGGCAGACTGGGCCGGACCAGGTGACGCAGTTCGCGTTCGACCCCTTCCTCGGCAGCGGCGGGACCCAGCGCTGGCTGGTCCCCTTCTGGCAGCTTGGCGGCGAGTTCCATACCCCGGACGGCTCGAAGGTCACCATCGCCAACGAGAAAGGCATCCAGGCGCTGGAATGGATCGTCAAGCTGTTCCGGATGCAGGGTGGCTGGCCAGCGCTGGAGAAGGCGCAGGCCGGCGTCAGCCCGGGGGAGCGCGTCTTCCTGCAGAACACCGTGGCCTACCTGTACGCCACGTTCGCCCAGAAGGCCCAGACCTTCTCGAAGGAAGCGCCGGACTTCAAGTTCGGCTTCATGGACTATCCCAAGCCGCCGAACGGCAGGACGGCCAACTACGCCGGCGGCTGGGCGATCTGCATTCCCAAGGGAGCGAAGAACCCGGAGGCCGCCTTCCGCTTCATCGAATACCTGTACACGCCCGACGTCGACCTCAAGTGGCACACCTACCACCTGCGCGTGCCGGTGCACATGAGCGTCGCGCGCAGCGTCGACTTCACGCGGAACGATCCCTTCCTCAAGCTCACCATCGAGGGCATGGAAGGCGGGCGCTTCGTGGCCAGCATCCCGGGCGGCGAGGGCATCCTGCCGATCATGGACCGCATGGTGCGCAAAGTGCGCGCCGGCGAGATGCCGGTGCGGGATGCGCTCAAGGAGGCGGAGGAGCTGGCCCAGCAGGAGGTCGACAAGTTCAAGTCGTAACCGCGCTCGCTGCCTCCTCATGCCCGCCTGCGGTCGCTGAGAGCCCCCATGATCATCGACGGTATGATGCACCTGGAGGTCGTTGGGGAGTACTGGGACGGGCTGTTAGAGGAGATCCTGGAGCATTACGACGCGGCCGGGATCGATAAGGGCGTGGTGATGGCCACCTGGATGCCGTCCCGCGCATCCAACGACCGCACGCTGGCCGCCTGCCGGCAGTACCCCGACCGCTTCATCCCCTTTGGGCACGTGCGGCCGGTCGATGACTGGCAGAGCGAGCTCAAACGCATCACCGAGGAGTTCGGCTGGACCGGCCTCAAGCTGCACCAAGGGGAGCTGCGCCACGGCGTGCCCACGCTGGGTCCGGACCTGAAGACCGTTGCCGGCGTCATCGTACGCCATGCCGCCGATCTCGGCATCCGGCTGGTCAAGATCCACCTCTCCGACTATGACGCCGTCGATGCCCTGGCGCGCGAGTTCCCGCAGGTGACCTGGATCCTGCCGCACATGGGCTGCTACTTCCAGGGCCAGGAGATACAGCGCTACTGCCAGCTGGCCCGCAGCCGGCCCAATGTGTACCTGGACACGTCCGCCACCGACCGCTATTACCTGCTGGGCAAGGCCGTGCAGTGGGCCGGCGCCGAGAAGATCACCTTTGCCAGCGACGGACATCTCTTCAGCCCGCTGGTGGAGAAGGCCAAGGTGGACACGCTGCGCCTGCCCACGCCCTACCGTACGCCCCGCTTGACGGATGCCGAATACGCCATGATCATGGGGGGTACAATGTCCCGGCTGCTCGGCCTGGCCTAGCGCCGTGTCAGCGGTCGCTCCAAGCTTCTATGCTTCTCACTGGTCGCTCCAAAAGGGGTCTCGCGCATGACCATCACGCCGGCTACGCCACTCCGGTACACGTACGACCCGAGTTGGGGCACGCTGCCGCCGGGCGTGGCCCAGTGGGGCGTCGTCCCCGCCGTCGTCGTTGACGCGCAGGACCGCGTCTACGTCCACCGCCGCGCCTCGCCCTCGGTCTGCGTCTACACTCGTACGGGCGAGCTGCTCGCCACCTGGGGCGACCAGTTCGCGGCCGGGGCGCACGGGCTGCATATTCGCCAGGAAGCCGATGGCGAGTACCTCTACTTCACCGACGTTCGGCGCCACTGCGTCGTCAAGTGCACGCTCGATGGCCGCGAGGTGTGGACCCTGGGGACGCCGGGGCAGGCCGGCGCGCCGGGGGAGCCGTTCAACCGGCCGACCGACATCGCCTTTACGCCCGAAGGCGACTTCTACGTCTCCGACGGCTATGGCAACGCCCGCGTCCATCACTACGATCCAGACCGCCGGCTGATCCGGTCCTGGGGCGAGGCGGGGAGCGGCCCCGGCCAGTTCAACCTGGTGCACGACGTCTGGTTCGATACACGGGGGGGCGGCGCCGGCTGTGGGTCTGCGATCGCATGAACCACCGTATCCAGATCTTCAGCCCGGACGGCGAATTCATTGAGGAGAAGACTGGCTTTCGCCGCCCCAACGGGATCTGGATCGACCCCCAGGGCCGCGTCTACGTCGCCGAGCTGGATGCGCGGGTGACCATCCTCGACGCCGACGACCGCGTGATCGGCCACATCGGCGCCGAACCGGACCCTGCGCCCGGCGGGCTCCTCAAACCGCACGCCATCTGGGGCGATTCCCGCGGCGACCTCTATGTCGCCGAAGTCGAGGACGGCGCCCGCATCCAGAAGTTCACGCAGGTAGCGCCCACCGGTTAGCCCCGAGCCCTCGCGGCCAGTGGGAGTTCCCTCTCTCTGGGAGAGCGGGGGGCCGCGCAGCGGGCGGCGGTGAGGACGCCGCTCTAGAACCTGCGCGCTAGCCCTTATCCATCGCAGGCGTGAGCACCGTCCTCGCCTCCAGGTCGCCTTCCACGTCCGCCCGCCGGAGGAACACGGTGTGATAGCCGCCGGTGCGCCACGGCTCAAACTGGTCCATATAGTGCCGGCTGCCCGGCTGGCCGGAGTTACCTGCGTTTTGGACCGCCTGGAAGCGGTCCGCTTCGGCGAAGTCGACGACCAGCCGGTACTCGGCGCCGCTGGTCGCCCCAAAGGACTCCGAGAGACCCGTATTGCGCACCGTGTCGGCGCCCCCGTCGACCGGCGCCGGGCCGGCGTCGAATACGCTCGTCGCCGCGTTGTCGGGGGCGCTGAGCGGGTGCCGCCAGTGCGCCAGGTGGATGTTGCCCCAGCGCCAGGCCGCCGGATCGGCCCCGAAGCGCCGCCGTAGCTCGCGCACGGCCTCCCTCGCCGCCTCCACTAGCGCCTGCTCGGCGGCGGACGCGCCGTCCCTGAACCAGTCCAGATCGCCGGCCTCGATCAGGCGCGCCGCCACGCCCCCCTGGCCCTGCACCAGGGGCACCAACCGAGCGGGAAAGCGCTCGGCCGCGACCCGCGCCTGCCAGGCCCGCATGAAGGCCTCGAACAGCGCGGGTGCCATGCTCTCCAGCGTGTACCGGTAGTCCCACCCCGCCAGCGTTTCTCGCAGCAGCCGCACGTCGGGATCGTCGTTGGCGGCATTGGACAGGCGGCGGACCAGCGCCGCGCACAGGCGCTCCGCGCGGCAGCTCTTCACGTCGTTCTGCAGCGCCACCATCGCGGCGCGATCAAGCAGTCTGGACGGCGCATCGCCGGGGGCCGGTGGCTCCAGCGCCTGCTTGATGCGGGTGGCGCGGTGCCCCGCGGCCCACGCGCCGTACAGCGGGTAGGGGTAATCGTCCGGAGCGACGCGGTTATTGGCGCTGGCCACGTAGCCGCGCGCCGGGTCCTCCAGCCGCGGCAGCGCCTCGAACGGAACGTAGCCCCGCCAGGTGTCGGCGGGATGATTGGCCTGCCGGTAGCCGCGGACCACGCGCCCGCGCAGCGGCACACGGCCGGCGCACTGGTACCCGACGAACCCGCTGCGGTCGGCGTAGCCGAAGTTGAGCACCGGCACCGCCCAGTCGCGCAGCGCGGCGCGGAACGACGCCCAGTCCCGCGCCCGGCCGATGGCGATCAGCGCTCGCAGGTCGTCCAGGTGCTCCTGCCCCACCCAGCGGAGGCTCAGCGGCGGGTCGCCGCCCTCCGCCACCGGCGGCAGCACGTCGTTCATCACCGGCCCGCGCACGGTGGCACGGATGGTGAAACGCTGGAGCGCGCCGCCCCGCACGGCAATCTCCACCACCCGCTCGCCAAACGGGCGCCAGCTGTCGCCGTCGCGGTACCGACCGGGATCGTGCGGATCGACCTCCTCGACGTAGAGGTCGCGCGTCGACGCGGCGTTGTTGGTGACGCCCCAGGCGATGTCGCCGTTGGTCCCCCACCATAACCCCGGTACGCCCGGGTGCCCCGCGCCGGCCGCATCGTCCTCCGGGCCGTGGATGGCGTACTCGTACCAGCTTGCCGGCAGCCAGAACGGCTGGTGCGGGTCGCTGCACAGGATAGCGCGGCCGGAGACGGTGCGCCGGCCGCTCACCGCCCAATTGTTGCTGCCCGTGGCGTCACCCGTTCCGGCGAGGGCGTCGAGCGGCTCAAGGCCGGTTGAAAGCGGCAGGTCGCCAGGTGGGTACGGGCTCCCCGGCGGGACGATCCGCTCCTCCGGCGCCTCCGGCGTGAGATAGGCAGCCTGCAAGCCCTCATCCGGCAGCAGCCGCGCCGCCTCCGCCACCACCAGGTTCTCCAGCCGGCCGTTCAATGACCACCACATCCCGCGCAGGATCCCGACCACGTCCGCCACGGTGAACGGCTCAGGCGCATACTCCAGGAGCTGAAACTCGACCGGCAGGTTGGGGCCGCAGGCCTCGATCTGGCGGTTGATCCCCGCGACGAACGCCTCCACCAGGCGCCGCGTCGCGTCGTCCAGCCGGTCCGCCTCGCGCTGGGCGATGGCCGCGATGCCGACCGTGCGGTGCATCAGGTCCGAGCGTACGTAGTTGGGACCGAGGATCTCCGCCTGGCGCCCGAAGGCGCGCCGACGCAGGCGGTCCATCTGCCACAGCCGGTCTTGCGCCATGGCGAAGCCCAGGCCGAAGTAGGCGTCCGCCGTGGCGCGGGCGAAGACGTGCGGGATGCTCGCGCGGTCCCGCAGGATCTCCACCGGCCCCGCCACCGCCGCCGGTAGGCGCGCCTCCCTGGGCGGGAGGCAACGCTGGAGATAGGCGTCGCGCGCCGCGACGAACTCGCGCTCGGTCACGCCCGCCGCGCGGCACACCTCCGCCACCGTTCGCCGCCCCCGCAGTGCGTCCAGCACCGCCCGCTCATCGATCATGCTTCTGCCTCCCCTTCCATTCCGACTTGGCACGCTGGCGCGTCAGCGCGCTGGCGCCGCCAGGACCGCCGAACGGGCTCGACACGCCCCCGCCGAGGTTGCCCGTAGCTCTTCGGCGAGGGCGCGGCGGGCGCTCAGGAGCGGTAGAGCGTGGTGACGGCGCCAATTCGCCCGTACATCCAGAACGCCAGGGGCAGCAGCACGATGCTGGCCAGCGCCAGGTAGGCGACCAGCATCCAGGCGCCGGATAGCCACCAGCCCACCAGCAGGAAGTACGCGGCGCGCAGCCAGAACGGGCGCTGCGGCTGGCCTTGCACGAGCATCCCGTTCTCGAGGTGCCAGGTCGCTTCCTGCGGGCGCAGCGTGATCACGCGGGGCAAGCGGTTGATGAGCCACAGCCCCAGCGGCAGGCCAATTATGGTCAGCACCAGCAGCCGGGCCAGCGTGCTGACCAGTCCGCCCAGCCACCAGCCGATGAACACGAACCACAGGGCGCGGATCAGCAGGTTGGGCCCCTGCTGTTGCACCACCAGTGGCGGGCGCGCGGCGCCTTGTGCGGTCATACGCACTCCCCGTCGTTCCACAGCCTCTCGGGCCGGCGTGTGCAGTATAGCGCCGCTGCTTTTGCCTGGCCACACGTGATCGGTGCGCCGGTGTGCTATACCGAAGCCACGCTTAACCCATAGCCCCCTTCCAACCTTGAACTTTGAACCTTGACCCTTGAACTCCGTATTGCACGCAGGAGCACGAATAATGTCTATGTACACCGCCTCCTACGACGGCACGGGCAAGAAGGTCTTCTTCCAGGAGATGTGGCGCCACGAGCTGGAGGCCGCCCTGGAGCACGATCCGGTGGTCATCGTCCCCGTCGGCAGCATCGAGCAGCACGGCCCGCACTGCCCGCCGGACGTGGACATCTCCATCCCGTTCCACCTGGCTGTGGCCGTCGCCCAGGCTATCGACGACTTCCCCGTCCTGGTCGCGCCGCCGGTCAGCTACGGCTTCACCCACTACAACATGGGGCACGTCGGCACCATCACCCTGCGCCTGGAAACGTTTATCGAGCTCCTGTGCGACGTCTGTCGCAGCCTGAAGGCCAACGGCTTCGAGCGCATCGTCCTGATCAACGGCCACGGCGGCAACGTGGCTCCCCAGCGGGCCGCGTCCGTCAAGCTCTCCGAGGAGGACGTGTGGGCCCTGCCCATCGTCTACTGGGAGATGGCCACCGACGAGCTCAAGGCATGGAGCGAAACGGATGGCGGCAGCATCGGCCATGGGGGCGAGTGGGAGACGTCGCTCCAGCTCTACCTGCGGCCCCAGCTCATCGCGCGAGACCGGATGGCGCGCAACGAGTGGCCCCGACCGGGCGCCCGCTTCAGCCCGGAGATCGCGCGGTTCGCCCAGTGGCCGGAGCGCCGGCGGGAGGCGCCCCTGGGCGTCATGGGCGACCCCTTCGCCGCCAGCGCCGAGAAAGGCGAGCGCCTCTTCCGCGTGCTCACCGCGCGCCTGGTCCAGCTCTGCCGCGAGTTCCACGCCAAGCCGGTGCGGCGCTACCGTGAGTTCGGCTCCCACTGCCCGTGACCGCGGGCGGCGGCATGGTAGAACCGGGTACCAAAGGAGCCCCCTGGGGTCCGGTGGCGCGGTGGTGAGCCTCGCCGGTGCGCGACCGGTGGCCCCGGGCGAGGCAGAGCAGGAGGAGCCATCGTGAACATGCAGCAGTCCCGTGGAACAGACCAGACCCGCCGGCTGTCGCGCCGCGCCGTGGTGCAGGGCGCCGGCGCCGGCACGCTGGCCGTCCTCGCCGCCTGCCGTCCCGCGACCGGCGGTGAACCGCCGGCGGCCGGCGGCGCAAAACAGCCGGTGAAGCTGGTACAGCTCTCCCGCCGCCAGGGGGGGACGGAGGCCTTCAACCTCCAGCTCAAGCTGGCCGACGACTACAAGAAAGTAGCGCCCCACGTCACCATCGAGGTGGTGCCGGGCACCATCCCCCAGGAGCAGCTGGTGGTGCGCCACGCCGGGGGCGACCCGGTCGACTTTGTGGAGAACGACTGGGGCATCTGGGTCGACCTGGCCGAAGGCAAGGTGATCGAAGACCTCACCAGCTACTACAGCCGCGACAAGGTCGATCCCAACATCTTCGTCGGCGAGGCCCTCACCACCTACACCCACCAGAACAAGCGCTATGCCCTGCCGGTGAGCATGTCCGTCGATGGCCTGTTCTACAACGAGGACCTCTTCCGCGCCGCCGGCCTGCCTCTGCCGCCCCAGGACCCCAACGACCGGTCGTGGACCATGGAGAAGTTCCTGGACGTGGCCAGGCGCCTCACCAAGCCGGGCCAGCAGTGGGGCTTCGGCGGCGCCTACAACTGCTTCAACACCAACGGCGTGACCGACGGTACCTACTTCGGGCAGCGCGCCTGGGACGACGCCCGGCAGAAGTGCCTGATGGATACGGAGAACTTCCGCAAGGGCGTCCAGTTCTGGCTGGACGCGCAACACAGGCAGGGCATCTGGCCCACCGCCGATGAGGTCAACGCCATCCGCAGCGCCCCCAACCAGAACGTCTTCCTCACCGGCAGGATCGCGATGAACGTCGGCTGCACCGTCTTCCCCCGCGACCAGATCACCTTCAACTGGGGGATCGCCGCGCTCCCCTATTCAGGGCCGGCCGGCACCAAGAACATCTCCGGCCGCATGTATCCGCACGGGCTGCACATGGGCGGGGCCAGCAAGGCCAAGGACGAGGTGTGGGCCTTCTTCCGCTGGCTGATGCGCCCGGAGAACGGCAGCCGCTACCCGGAGGTGGCCAACCACTCCGTCTCGCCGATCAAGAATGGCTCAGACGCCATTCAGAAGCTGCGACGCGACCAGTACGGCATCGACTTCAGGGCCTTCCTGCTCAACGCGGAGGGCCAGATCGCCTCCGGCCAGGGGATGCTCAAATACCCGGGCTGGAACCAGGTCACCGCCGAGCTCAATCCGCGCTACACCAACGAGCTCAAGCAAAACAAGATGAGCGTGGGCGAGTGGGTGAAGCTCGCCACCGAGACCATCGACCGCCTGCTGGGCAAGCAGTGAGCAGGCGTCAGCCGAACCTCGTGATCGTAACCCTGCTCCGGCCGGAGCGGGGATCGAAGGAGGATGCATGGCAGTCGACCTGACGCGCGGCTATCCGGCCCATGCGGCGGCCGGCGCGGCCGCCGGCCTGGCCATCAACGGCGGCCCCCGCGTGCGCACGCGGCCGTTCCCCGCGCGCCACCTGTTTGGCGAGGAGGAGAAGGCCGCCGTCGATGCGCTGTTCGAGCAGGCCATGCGCACCGGGAGCGCCTTTGGCTACGATGGCCCCGAGGAGCAGGCCTACTGCCGCGAGTTTGCCGAGTGGCTCGGCGGGGGCTACGCCGATGCGGTCAACTCGGGGTCCAGCGCCATCTATGTCGCCCTGCGCGCTCTAGGCATCGAGCCGTTCACCGAGGTGATCTGCCCCGCCATCACCGATCCTGGCGGGATCATGCCTGTGGCCCTGGTCAACTGCATCCCTGTGGTGGCCGACGCGCGCCCAGGCTCCTACAACGTCGGCCCCGCTGAGGTGGCGGCCTGCCTCTCCGAGCGCACCAGCGCCATTATCGTGGCGCACATCGGCGGCGAGCCGGTGGAGATGGAGCCTATCCTGGAGATGGCGCAGGCGCGTCGCATTCCGGTGATCGAGGACTGCGCGCAGGCCCACGGCGCGCGGTACAAGGGCCGGCCGGTGGGGACGTTCGGTGACGTGGCGGCCTTCTCCACCATGTCCGGCAAGCACCACGCCACCGGCGCCCAGGGGGGCGTGGTCTTCACCAGACGGGAGGACGTGTACTGGGCGGCGCGGCGCGCCTCCGATCGGGGCAAGCCCTTCGGGCCCGCCGGCGGCGGGGCCCCCAGCAGCGCGCCCGAGGCTGCCGCGGCCGGCACGGCCGCCACGCGCGCGGCCGGCCCGAACAACCTCGTCGCCGCCCTGAACCTGAACTCGAACGACCTGGCCGCGGCCATCGGCCGCGTCCAGCTCAAGAAGCTGGACGGCATCGTCGCCCGCCGCCGGCAGGTGGTCGACCGCCTGGCGCAGGGGCTAGCGCGCTCGAGCGTCGTCTCCCTCGGCTGGCAGCCAGAGGGTGCCGAGGCGTCCTACTGGTTCCTACGCCTCCACGTCGATGCCGGCCGGCTGGCGGTGGACGCCACCACCTTCGCCCGTGCGCTCGCCGCCGAAGGCATCCCTGTCAATCCGTCTTACCGTGGGGCGCTCCAGGCGCACGCCACCTGGCTCGTCGAGCGCCGCGCCTTCGGCACCAGCCGCTACCCCTGGTCGGCCCCCGAGTACCGCGCGCGGGGCGGCGACCCCGACCGGCAGTTCCCCTGTCCCAACGCCGTCGCCGTGATCGAGTCCGACTTCAATCTCGGCATCCACGAAGGCTGGGGTAACGACGAGATCGCCGACACCCTGGCGGCCATCGAGAAGGTCGAGGCGGCCTATCGCCGCCTGGGAGAGGGTTAGGGTGATGGCTCCTCAATCACTACTCACTCACTGCTCGCTGCTCGCTACTCGCAACTGCCCGCCAGGAGCCCTGCCCCGGGGTGAGCGCTCCTCAGATCCACGGAAAGGACCAAGCACCAGATGTCCTGGACAGGCCGTAGCCCGGTAGGCCTCCCCAAAGAGGCCCTGGATACCCCCGCCCTGCTGGTCGATCTGGATGCCCTGGACCGCAACATCGCCCGTATGGCCGCCACGTTCCGGCAGGCCGGCGTCGGCTGGCGCCCGCACACCAAGGGCCAGAAGGTCCCCGCCCTGGCCCACCGCCTGCTCGCCGCTGGCGCCTTCGGCGTCACCTGCGCCAAGGTCAGCGAGGCCGAGGTGATGGCGGCCGCCGGCATCCGCGACCTCCTTATCGCCAACCAGGTGATCGGCGACGCCAAGGTGCGCCGCCTGGCTCATCTCTGCACGCAGGCGGACGTAGCGGTGGCGGTGGATAGTCCCGCCGGCGTGGCGCAGCTGGAGCGCGCCGCCGCCGAGGCCGGCACGCGACCCCGCGTGGTGGTCGAGGTCGATGTCGGGTTAGGGCGCTGCGGCGTCCCGCCCGGGGACGGCGTGCTCACCCTGGCGCGGCGCGTCGCTGAGGCGCCGCACCTGCGCTTCGCCGGCGTGATGGCCTGGGAAGGCCACTGCGCCGCCATTCCCGATCCCGACCAGAAGCGGGCCGCGATCACGGAGGCGGTCGGCCGGCTGACCGCCTCAGCCGACCTCTGCCGCCGCGCCGGCTTGCCCGTCTCCATCGTGAGCTGCGGCGGCACGGGCACCTACCAGATCACCGCCTTTCTCCCCGGCGTGACCGAGGTCCAGGCCGGCGGCGGCATCTTTGGCGACGTCCACTACCGTGACGACTTCCACGTCGACCACGAGTGCGCCCTGACCGTCCTCACCACGATCATCAGTCGGCCCAGCCCCACCCTGATCGTCGCCGACGGCGGGTTCAAGACCTTCGGCACGACCCACGGCCTGCCCGAGCCGATCGGCATCCCGCGGGACCGCATCGCCCGCATCGCGCTCTCCGCCGAGCACGCCCGCATCCTGCTCCAGGAGCCGGACGACCGGCTGCAGGTCGGCGACCGGCTGGAGTTCATCGTCGGCTACTCCGATTCGACCGTTTTCCTGCACGACGTCCTGTACGGCACGCGCCAGGGCGTGGTCCAGGTGGCCTGGGAGATCCTGGGCCGGGGCAAGCTGCAGTAGCCGCCCCACAGCCCAGGTGCCGGCGCCCCACAGAGGCATGGCCGCATTCACGGCCTGCGGGCCGTCCCTTCTCCTTTTGGGAGCGGCTGAGGGCTGCGTCTGGACCAGCCGTCCCCTCTCCTGCGGAGAGAGGGTTAGGGTGAGGGCTCCATTTGAGCACAATCGGTCCCGAGCACATCGGCCGACCACTCGGCCCTGCCTTACCGATCCCGCTCCAGCGCCCCGATTATGCTCTCCACCAGGGCCGCCCCCAGCCGCCGCTGATCGTCGATTGCGCCATAGGCGCCGCCCCGCGTGGGCAGCGGCCCGGTGCGCATCTCCAGCAGCACGCACGGGAAGGCAAACGGCTTGCCGGCCCGCCGGCCGGTATCCAACGGGCCGGGCGATCCCCACGGTGCCGGGCGCGCCACCGCCCTGACCGTGCCGCTGAAGTGGCTGCGCTGCGCCAGACCGGAAGCGATCTGCCTCACCAGGGCCTCATACCGCTCCAGGCAGGCCTCCCCCGCCTCCGGCGTCGCGCCGAAGCTCAGGTTGGTGAGCGCCATGTAGTCGCCCGTCTGCTGGTTGTTGTTGTGCACGTCCAGGAAGAAGGCGGGCCGGCCACCCAGCTCATCCAGGATCGCCTGCCGGAGGCAGGCCACCTCGGGCGTTGGCTCCGACTGGTTCCATTCACGGTTGGGATCTTTGCCCAGCGTGTTGTGGCGTGTAGAGCCGCGGGCGCAGCCGTCCACGTTCACCATCGGCGCCACCTGCCACCGGAACGCCAGTCGCGCGGCGCGATCCGCCAGCAGGCGCTCGACCAATCCCTCCGCCGCATAGGATGAATAGGTCTCCCACGGGTGCTGGCGAAAGATCACCCAGATGGCGCGGCCGCTGCTGCCGGCCTGGTCTCCTATCTCCAGCAGATCGATGGGGCGCCCTTCCGGCGAGCGGCCAAGCACGCGGTGGCGGACGACGCCTGGGTGGCGGGCCACCACCGCCGCCACGAAGCGGCGATGGTCGGCGAAGGTGTAAGGCTCGATGTAGGCCAGCGTGGCCACGCCCGAGCCGCCTGCGCCTCGCGCCTCCGGAGACGGGACCGTGAACCGCAGACGCAGGCGCTCCGCCCCGGGCGTGCCGTCCCACGAGACCTCATCCGCGGCCAGCCGCCGCCACGGGCGCTCGGCCGCGGGGACCGTGGCCGGCCCTGGCGCAACCACCGGCCGCGTCTCCGGCCCCCAGGCCATGCTCGGCCTGAGGTTCCACTCGCCGTGCAGGCCGACCAGATCAATGGTCACCACCCGCCCCGCCATGCCGTGCAGCTCGCAGGCGAACCAGATGGCGGAGCGGTTGCGTCCCTGCGCGTCGCTGTCGCCGGCGACGGCGCACTCCCAGTGGTCGGGCGCCAGCTCCCGCGCCGCGGCCAGCCGGCCTCCCTCGAAGTCCCAGGTGATCCTGCGCTCAGCCATCAGGCCGTCCCCCTCAGAGGGCTCCGCCCAGGCAAGGCGCATGGCGCATCGTGATGACTGCCCCGCAGAGGCCGCCCCGCTTCCCGCACTGGGTGCAGCGCGACGCGGCTTCTGGCGCACCAACAGCGTCCCCCAGTCACAGGTCCGCCTGCTTCCCGCACTGGGTGCGGCGCGGGCCACCCGCGGCGCCCGCCCCGCAGAGGCCGCCCCAAAGGTCCCTCCACGGCGGACGACAGCGGGTGCGTCACGACTTGCCGCGCCCAAACTGGTCCAGGATGTTGTTCAGGCCCTGCCCCTCTGTGCCTGACCAATCTGCCTCCGTACCGGCTCTACCTCCCCGGACGAAGCCCGTGAACGCACCGCCACGACCTTGAACTTTGAACCTTGAACCTTGGACTTTGAACCGCGATCCTACGGTTCCAGCCACTTCTTCAGAAAGGCGAGGCTCTTCTCCAAGCGGATCTCGTGGCCCCCTTCGTGGAGGTCGATCTCGATGCGGTCGGCCAGGCCCAGTCGGCGGTAGTGCTCGGCCGCTGCCTCGTACTCGTCCAGCAGCATCGGCCACCAGGCGATGCCATCCGCCTTGCCCTGCTCCACCAGCAGCGGGCGCGGGCAGATGAGGGACACGAGGTCGCTATCGGTGAACTCACGCAGCCAGCCGGGGATCCAGATGTGCTCCTCCTGCACCGAGAGGAAGCAGCTATAGCGCGGATCGTCCACCGCCATCTTGTTGCGCCGGTGGTTGAACCAGGCGCACACCACGGCGGCCGTAATGCGCGGCTCGACCGGCGTGGTGAACATGGTGTACGCCCCGCCCAGGCTGATCCCGTACATCGCCGTCCGCCCCACGTCCACCTCCGGCCGCCCTTCCAGGTAATCCAGCAGGCGGCGGGTGCGATAGATCTCCAGACCCCACAGCGTCTTGCCCAGCAGCTTGCACAGGCGCTCCAGCCGGGCGCGGGGCGCGGCCTCGGTCACGTTCATCGGCGCGATCACGGCGAAGCCCTCTTGCGCCAAGCGCCGCCCATACCCCTTATAGATGTCCGACGGGTCATCCAGGCCGAAGACCCGCTCCGGCGACGAGCCGATCCCATGCTGGGCGATGACCAGGGGTGCCGGTCCGCGGCGTCCCTTAGGCAGGGCCAGGATGCCGCGCCCCCGCAGGCCCCGCGGCCCGCCCAGCAAGCCGACGGTCACCCACCAGGCGGCGAACCGCTCCCCTTCGTACCATGGCTCCAGCGCCGGCTCCAGCGCGGTGCCGTCGTCCTCAAAGACGCCCACCGCCTCCTGCCACCGGCGCCGGTTGGGCTCGACCGAGCGGACGAAAGCCTTCACGGACGCGTAATCGCGCTGCCAGTACGCGGCGCGCCGCGGCTCGTAGTCCAGGATCACGCCCCGCAGGTAGTCCTCGACCTCCCGCCGTAGCAGGCTCTGCCGGTCTCTGATCCGCCGGCTCACGACCTCGCCCCGCTCTCGATACGGATCTCTCATGGTCTATCGCTCGCTCCCTCCGTCACCTGCAACTCATGATCTATGGCTCTCTCCTCCTGCTTACCCTCACCTCGCCACTCCGGCCGCCTCCAGCCGGCTCCCCCTCGCTACTCACTACTCGCTACTCGGCACTCGCCACTCGGCACTCGCCACTCGGCGCTCGCCACTCGCTACTCGCCACTCGGCACTCGCTACTCGCCACTCGGCCCCTATGCCAGCCACGTCAGTGTAGAGTATCCGCTGGAGGTCACATGCTCAAAGGTCGCTTGCTTCATCCCGAGCTCGTCAAGGCGCTCGCGGCTGCCGGGCACGGCGCCAAGGTGCTGCTGGCGGATGGGAACTATCCGGTGAGCACCAAGACCCCGCCGGGCGCCGCGCGGATCTACCTGAACCTGGCACCGGGGATCGTCACTGTGACCGACGTCCTCGCGGTGCTGGTGGAGAGCATCCCCATCGAGGCGGCGGAGGTCATGGTGCCGGACGCAGGGCCGGAGCCGCCCATCTTCGAGGACTTCCGGCGGCTCTTGCGCCAGGCAACCACGATGGGGAGAACCGGCGGCGAGCTGCCGCTGCGCCCGCTCAGCCGCCAGGCATTCTACGCGGCCGCGTCGTCCGAGGACGTTGCCGTTGCCGTCGCCACCGGCGAGCGGCGCGTCTACGCCAACCTGCTGCTCACCATCGGGGTGGTCAGCCCAGATGACGCCTCCGCGGGCAGCCGGTAATCAGTCCCCTCTCCCTCGGTGTGAGGCTCCGTTCTCCCTTGTGAGAGTCCCTTCTCCCTCCGTGTGAGTTCGCACTCTCTTTGGAGGAGGGTTAGGGAGAGGGCTCCTTCTTCAGAAGCGCCCCTATCCCCTGTGGCCGTTCCGCCTCCGGCCGGCCCCCTCCTCGCCACTCGCTACTCGCCACTCGGCACTCCTGCCTCCAGGCCAGCGAGCGCGTGTGAGGTCAATCCACTGCATCTACCGCGCGGGCCGGCACCGCGGCTGGACTGTCGGGCTCTCGGCCCAGCGTGTAGACGCGCACCGGCTCGTGCCGCCCGCGGACCTCAGCCGTGCCCAGGTCGCGCAGGACGCCCCGGAAGGCGTCCTGCCCCGACAGGCGGGACGCGGTCGCGCCGGAGAGGATGACGTCAACATCGAAGTGCCTGGTCAGCGCTTCCATGTGGGCGGCGGTATTCACCGTGTCCCCGATAGCGGTAAAATCCTGGCGCTGGGGGATGCCGACCGCACCCAGTACCACCTCTCCCGTGTTCAGCGCGACCCCGAACTGCAGCGCCGGCAGGCCACGCGGGCCCCACTCCCGGTTCGCCGCTGCCACTGCGCCGCGCATCGCCACCGCTGCCCGCGCCGCCGGCACGGCCCCGTCCGACGGATCGGCCATCACGCCAAAGATGGCCATCAGTCCATCGCCCAGGAACTTGTCCAGCATCCCGCCCTGCTCGAAGACGCACTGCGCCATCGCGCCGACGTAGGCGTTGAGCATCGCCACCACGCCTTCGGCAGGCATCGTCTCCGCCAGCGCGGTGGAGCCCCGCAGGTCGGCGAACAGCACCGTCACCACCCGCCGCTCGCCGGCCACTTGCAGCAGGCCCCCCGCTACCACGCGCTCGATAGCCTCGGCTGGTAGGAAGCGCTCCAGCGTGCGCTTCCGATCCAGCTCCAGAAAGAGCGCCCGCAGGGCGAGCACGACGGCGGCCGCCATGAGCACGTGGTACTCCCACCAGGTGAGGCGCCAGAAGGGGGCGATCACCATCAGCACCTGCGCCTCCGCCAGGAGCACGTACGCCAGCACCAGGGCCCCGTGGGTGGGGAAGCCGGTGCGCAGGTAGGTCCGCCCCTGGCGCCAGGCCGCGCTGCCCAGCAGCGCCACACTGGCCGCGGCCAGCAGGTAGGAAACGGGCGCTTGGGCCAGGGGCAGGCCGGCGATCCAGTGCGGGCTCTGCAGGCCCAGCAGCCCGTAGCCGGCAAGCGCCCCCACCAGTGCCAGGACGACGACTGCGGGCGGCACCGGCACGAGCTGGCGCCACTGGGCGGCGAGCCGCGTGTAACCGGCGGCAAAGAAGCACGCCGGCACGAATAGGCTGAGTAGGGCGGAGACGCCAACCACCGTGCCGGCGTAGCTATTGTGCGGCGCGCCCGCGGCATATGGCGCGCCCGCGGCGTAGGGGGACGGCATCCCATAGACGCCGGCATAGGCGCCACCAAGGATCTGCAGGACCCCGGGGGTGGCCAGGGCGTGCACCGAGAAGATGCCGGCCAGGCTCATGAAGCCGAGCGTCACGAACAGCGTCTGGTACTGCTGCATCTGGACGGCGACGCGGGCCAGCAGCAGGGCCACGCCCGCAGCCAGCAGCGTAACGACGGTGACGACGAAGAAGTGCTCGGTCGGCAGCAGCAGTTCGGCGTTGAGGTGCGGGTTCAGCGCCAGCCAAAGGTAGACCAGCGCCGGCAGGCCGGCCACGGCCGCCGCCGTCAGCATCGCGCGCGGCGACGCCGGTAGGGCGCTGGCGGGCCTGCTTTCCATGGCCATGGGCGGGGACCCTCTACGTCTACCACAGGGCGGGCCGCTCTCACCACGCCCCCCGCCTCCCCCGCGTCTCCGCGTCGGGGCAGGGCGTGGTGGGCTGCGGGACCGCCTGGCGGACAACGCTAGACTGATAGACGCAGCAACCGATGGAGACGGCAGCGGATCAGCCGGTAGCGGCCGAGGCGGTGGCCAAGGTAGCGGCGGAAGGGGCCGCGGCGGTGGCAGCGGAAGCGCCGGCCGGGCCGCCGGCCACGCGGGTGCTGTATTGCGTGTCGGGGGCGTGGACGGACGCCTGGTACGACGATCCGGCCGCGTGGTGGCAGTGGTGTTGCGCGTTCCTGGGCTGGTCGCCGGCGGAGTGGCAGGCGTTCTACCGGCGCTGGCGCTCGGCCTCGGAGCGGCGTCGGCAGCAGCTGATGGACACGACCGGACTGCGCTTCTTCGATTGGCAGCGGGTGCCGGGCGGCTCCGTCAGGGGTTCGGCACGGGCGGCGGCCGGCCTGATCGCGCAGGACCTCGGCCGGCTGCCGCCGGACGCCGACGTCACCCTGCTCGGACACAGCAAAGGCGGCAACGCCATCAAGTGGCTGCTGGCCACGCCGCGAGACTGGGGGGCAGGGGCGAAGCCCGCGCGGGCGATCCTCATCGACGCGCCGGTGGACTGGTTGCGGGAAACCGTGTGTCGCTGGCTGGGGCTGGGTGTGGAGCGGTGCCGCCTTGCCGCCCGCGACTGCCCGATCCCAATCGTGACCGTTAACAATTGGCTGGATCCATCCGGCGGCCGGCTGCGGGGCGCCCGCAACTACCAGACCCTGGTCTGGCAGGACTACCTCTACCCTTACCCGCCGCACGGGCTGAAAGGGTTTCTGGCGCAGCGGGTCCTGTGCGACCTCGGCGTCTGCCCTGAAGACGGGGCGGCGCGCGCCCAAGCGCGCCTCGACAACGGCGATTGAGGCGATGACGGAGCCGTTCCTGGCCGGTGCCTGCGCCAACGGACCCTCTGGGCCGCAGCCAGCTATTCCCAACGCGGCACCATTACACTCCATCCCCTCTAGCCATCCCTGCTCGCTACTCGCTGCTTGCTACTCACCACTCGCCACTCGCGCCTCATCACTCGCTTTTCGCTACTCCGTCTTCGCTACACCCAAGCCAGTGGTTGACATCAGGGCCTGCGGTGCGGGAAAGTGTGCGCCACAGGCGAGACGTATCTCGCCTGCTGAGAGAGGAGCAAGGCAGTGAAGATCTGTTACGCGTACCGGCGGATGACCTTTTACCCCTACAAGGGGAGCACGAGCTGGGAGATGCTGCCGCCCAAAGAAGTGCGTGGCCGGTGGCTGAAGAAGGTGCGGGATCTGGGCTTCGAGGGGATCGAGATCAGCACGGCCCAGGCTCGGGGCGGGGGCGAGGGGAGCACGCGCGAGCTGCGCAAGGAGCTGGAGGACGCTGGCGTGCCCTGCGTCACCGTGCGGGGAGGCGGTGGCTTCGCCCACCCGCGGCAGGTCGCGGCCAGCCGGCGCAACTGGGAGCTGGCCATCCGGACGGCGGCCGAGATCGGCGCGCGGGTGGTGAACTCCGCCATCGGCTCGCCGGCGGCGCACCGTGGCGAGCCGGGCGCGCGTGGCGTCGGGGAGCGGACGAAGCAGGTGAGCAGCCGCCTGGCCAGCCACGCCGACTACGAGGTGACGGCGCGCCACCTCCGTGAGCTGGGCGCCATGGCGGCCGATTACGGCATCGACCTCTCCATCGAGCTGCACCAGGATTCCATCGCCGATAGCGCCTGGAGCTGCCTGCACCTGCTGGAGCTGATCGACCGGCCAAACGTCGGCGTCAACCCGGACCTGGGCAATCTCTACTGGAATTACGACGTGCCGGAAGAGAGCTGCGAGGACGCCATCGTCCTGCTGGCGCCCAAGGCCAAGTACTGGCATTGCAAGCAGCTGCAGCGCGTGCACGTCCCTGAGCTGCAGCGGGCCTACTTCCTGAAGGTGCCCCTGCCCGACGGCGAGATCGACTACCGCTTCGCCATCGCCGCCATGCTGGACGCCGGCTACCAGGGCTATCTGGCCATCGAAGGCTGCCGCGAGGGCGACCAGCTCTACGGCGACGGACGGAGCGTGGCCTACGTGAGGGAGCTGCTGGCCGAGCTGGGACAATGATGCGCTCGCTCTGATCAGGCGGTGATCACTACCTGACCACGGCGAGCCCGCCAAAGGCGGGCGGACCACCACCTGCTCACCACTTGACCACCACCTGTACATGCGCAACACCTACTCCCTCGCCCTGCCGGTCTACGTCCCGACGCTGCTGCTCAGCATCGGCCAGGGTGTGCTGGTGCCGACGCTGCCGCTCTATGCCAAGAGCTTCGATGTCAGCAACACCCTGGTCGCGCTCGCCGTCGCCGCCGCGGGGCTAGGCACGCTCATCGGCGACGTCCCATCGGGAGCCCTGCTGGAGCGCTACGGGCGCAAGCCGGTGATGGTGGCGGGCACGGTCTCGCTGGCCCTGGCCACCGGCGCTCTGGCGCTGCTGCAGTTCTTCCCCGTGCTGGTGGCGCTCCGGCTGCTGGGCGGCGTGAGCAGCGCCATGTGGAACATCTCCCGCATGGCCTACCTCACAGACGTGGTGCCCCTGCGAGATCGGGGACGCGCCCTTTCCACCTTCGGGGGCGTGAACCGCATCGGGACGTTCGTCGGGCCAACCCTCGGCGGCGTGGTCGCGACCCACTTTGGCCTGGCGGCGCCCTTCTACGTGGCGGCCGCACTCGCGGCCGCCGCCGCGGTCATCTCCGTGCTGTGCATCACCGAATCCAGGCACCGCGACGCGGCGGGATCGAAGCACGTCCGCTGGGCCGTTGTCGGCACCATCGTCCGCCGCCACTGGCAGGAGCTGGGCACCGCCGGCGCGGCCCAGATCTTCGCCCAGATGATCCGCAGCGGGCGCCAGCTCATCGTGCCGCTCTACGGGCACAGCCGGCTGGGGCTGAGCGCGGAGCAGATCGGGTCCATCGTGAGCATCTCCAGCGCGGTGGACATGTCGCTCTTCCTGCCGGCCGGCTACCTGATGGACAAGCTAGGCCGCAAGTACGCCTCGGTGCCATCCTTCGTCGTCATGGCCGCCGGCATGGCGTTGATCCCGCTCGCCGGCGGCTACGGCGGCTTGCTGCTGGCCACGTGCGTCATTGGCTTCGGCAACGGGCTCGGCTCGGGGACGATGATGACGCTGGGCGCCGACCTGGCGCCCCGCGAGGCGACCGGCGAGTTTCTCGGGGTCTGGCGGCTGATCGGCGATGTGGGGCAGACTGGCGGGCCGCTAGTCGTGGGGGGCATCGCTGACCTGCTGGGGCTCACGCTAGCGGCGTTCAGTCTCTCGGGCGTGGGCATCCTGGCCGCCACCACGCTGCTCCTCTTCGTGCGTGAGACCCTGGCCGGCGAGCCGCTCGCGCGCGCGCCGGCGCGGGCCACCGCGGCCACGCCGGACTAATTGCCAGTCTACTGATCATGGCAGACATATCGAGCGAGCACGAGGCATCTGCACTCCCCACCGGCGCCGCGGGCCAGCCGGACCAGCTTGCGCCGGCAGCGCGTGACCGCGGCCCCGTGGAAGCGCCCACCGCGCCGCCGGTCCGGCGTCGGGCGCCGGCGCCGGACACCTTCGCCCCCGACGGCTCCGAAATCCGCCTCCTGGTCGACGAGGCCAGCGGCGCCACGCGGGCCAGCCTGTGCGAGGTGACGCTCCCTGCCGGCCAGGTCTCGCGTCCCGTCTGGCACCGGCGGGTAGAGGAGATCTGGTACGTGCTGGAGGGGAGCGGCGAGGTGTGGCGCTGCCCGCCCGGCGCCGATCCGCGCCGTGTGCCGCCGGTGCCGGTCCAGCCGGGCGACGCGCTGGTTATTCCCGCCGGCTGGCGCTTCCAGTTCCGCGCCCATGCCGGCGGGCCCCTGCGCTTGCTCTGCTACACGTCACCGCCCTGGCCCGGGCCGGACGAGGCGCAGCCGTCGGACGTGGCCGGGCTGGGCCGGCCCACCGTGTAGGGCCCTTCTTGCCCTCCCTGAAGCCTGAAGCCACGGCGCCGGCCAGCGCGGATCCTGCCGGCCAACAAGGGCGTCCCTCTCCCAGTGGGACAAGCCATCCCTTCTCCCTGTGGGAGAGGGGACTTAACCGTCTCCCACAGGGAGAAGGCCAGGGTGAGGGCTCGGCACTCGCTGCTTCTGGGAGTGAGCCAGGATGAGGGCTCCAACGGCCGAGCCGGCTCAAGCGGGCTCGGCTGGGTATCACCGGACCGTTTCAGCGGCCGGCGACTGCGCCCCGTACGTGGCGGCTCTTCCCACTGGGATGGTGTCCGCGCGGCGGCCGCCGGGCGCGCGGCACGCCGCCTGCAATCCACGCAGGTAACCGGCGGGCGTCGTGTCGCGCCGGTAAGGAGCGTTCAACTATGTCGGCTGCGCAACTGATCGTCTACCTGCTCGTCGCCCTCGTGGCCGGGCTGCTTGCGGAGCGGCTGGTGGGCGCGGCCATTCCGGGTGGGCTGCTCGGCACCGTGCTCGCCTCCCTGCTCGGCATCTGGCTGATGCTGAACGTCCTGCGCTTCGCCGTGCCCGGCGACCTGGACATCGCCGGTGTGCCGTTCTTTACGGCCATCCTCGGCGCCGCGCTCGTACTGGTAATCTGGGTGCTGCTCTCGCAGGCGCTGCGGCCGCTGCGCTTCCCCCGCTGGCGGCGCTGAGCGCCGTCACCGCCAGCGGTGACGCTGATCCAGGGAGCTTCTGCGCTTCCCCTGCCGCCGGCGCTGCGCTCTCTATCCTGGATTGTCAACGAGCGGAGCCCTCGCCCTCTCCCATAGGGTGATGGGACCCGTCGCTGCCTGTGAAGAGCCCAGCCGAGCGCACATTCTTCGCCGGCGGAGCCCTCACCCTGACCCTCTCCCAGAAGGAGAGGGGACTGATCGCTGGCGATGAAGGGTCCGTCGGGCGCTGGGTCAGAGCGCCTTGGACGCGTTGCCGCCGATCCCCTGCCAGAAGGTGGTGCCGATGCGCGTGGCCTCGTCCAGCGCCTCCTTCGCCGTCACCTCGTTCCGGAAGCCCTTCATGAGCGCGGGGGTCATCGACTCCGCCAGTTCGGTGTAGCGGTCGGCCATGGGGCGCGGACTGGAGTTGCCGACCGTGATCAGCGGGATCAGCGGCTTCCAGATCGGGTTATCGCTGATGGGCGGCCTGCCGTAGAGGCTGCGCCGCGATGGCGCGTTCCCGCCGGCGTTCAGGTACCAGCCGACCTGGTTCTCCGGTGTATTCCACCACTTGATGAACTCCCAGGCGGCGTCGTGATCCTTGCTGGCCTTGGTCATGGCGCTGGAGCCGGAGAGGGGCACATGGGCCTGGTTGACCTTCTTCGGCCACAGGAAGACGCCGAAGTTGAGGTCGGGGGCGTTGCGCGGCAGCAGCGGGATGTCCCATGTCCCCTGCTCCCACATGGCGATCTTGCCCGTGATGCGCCCCTGCGGCACAGTCACCCCGGGCGGAACGGTGCTACGGTCCTTATGGATCATGTCCATGAAGTGCTGCATCACCTCCACGTGGGTGGGCGTGTTCAGCACGACGGCGGTCTTCTCCTTGTTCCAGAACTCGGCGCCCCAGCGCCGCATGTGCAGGAAGAGCCAGAGCAGGACGAACTCCCGCGTGCCGTACTCATAGACGTCGAAGCCCCAGAGCGATTCGGCCGGCGTGGGGCCTGCCTTGGTGGTCTTGCGCGCGAACTCGCGGAACTGCTCGTAGGTGGTGGGGGGCTTCTCCGGGTCCAGCCCCGCCGCCGTGAAGCTGGCCTTGTTGTAGTAGCCGACGATGATGCTGACCTCCCGCGCCACGGCGTAGTTGGAGCCCTTGTACTTGAAGTTGTCCTGGTAGAGCGGCAAGAGGTCGGCGGCGTTGAAGTCCTTGTCCGTCTTGAAGTACCCGTCCAGGCCCTGCATCGCCCCCTTGAGGTAGGCCTCAAAGACCCAGATCTCCTTCAGCCGTGCCACGTCGGGCGGGTCACCGGCGGCCAGCAGGGATTGAAACTTGGTCCACAGCTCCGCCTGCGCGGGCTGGGGCTCCGGGCTCACCTGCACCTTCAGCGCCGGGCCGACCTCGCGGTTGAAGAGTTCCAGCTGCTGGAGCATCCACGGGTTGGTGCCCAGGGCCAGGAAGCGCACCGTGTACGGCGTCGTACGCACCTTCTTTGCCGTCTCGGTGCCGGCCGGCGCGCAGGCGGCGGCCAGCGCCGCCAGGGTGGTGCCGCCGGCAAGCAGCCGGCGCCGCGTCACGTGACGTGATGCCATCGCCATCCTCCGTTCGTGCCAGATCGGCCGCTCCCCTCCCCGCTCTCGCTCAGAGCCCGCGCTTCATCAGGTCGTCCAGCCGCGCCTGCAGGTCCTTGAGCGCCTGCGCCGCCGCCTTCTGCCCCTTGTACGCGGCCTCGAGCTCCTCAGCGAAGATCTGCTCGGAGAGCGTCCAATTGTAGTTCATGGGCATGGGCTGGGTGAACAGCTCCATGGACTTCCGGTAGACCTCGTAATCTTCCCACGGCAGGAGCGACTTGCGGAAGGCCTCCATCACCGACTTGCGTGTGGAGTTGGTGCGCTGTCCCTCCACGGCCACGGTCATGCCCTCCTTGCCGGTGTGGAACTTCACCAGCTCCCAGGCCTCGTCCGGCTTCTTGGCGTTGATTGGGATCGTGGCGTTGAGCGTCGAGTTGCGCACCTTGCGTCCCTTCGGTCCCTTGGGCGGAAGCGCCATGGCCATGTGCCCCTGCTGCACCCAGTCCCAGGTCTTGTATGGTGGGACCAGCCAGCGCCCGGCGATCTCGGTGGCGATGGTGCCATCCTTCACGCTGGCCCGCTGGCCAGACTGCGGGATGATGTTGTGCTTGTAGATCAGCGAGCCCCAGAACTCCACCGCCTGGGCGTTGGCGCGGGCGATCTCCGGCGGGCGGTCGATCAGCCACTCCGTCTCGCTCGGGTGGTGCGGGCCGGGCCCTTTCAGAATGTCCCCGCCGAAGCTCCACCACACCAGTGGCGTCCAGGACTTGCTGGCGCCCAGCGAGTTGGTGGACATGAACTGATTCGGCACCTTGTCGCCATCGGTGTCCTTGGTGATGATCCGCCCCACCTCCAGGAACCGGTTCCAGTCCCACGAATCGTCCGGCTCCGGCTGGGCCGCCTGCTGGAAGAGCAGCTTGTTGTAGTACATCACCGTCGGGCCGCAGTAGTCAGGGATGCCGTAGCGCTTGCCCTTGTAGAGCATCACATCGCGGAAGCCGGGGAAGATGTCGTCCAGGTCCACCTCCCTAGCGTCGCGCTTGATGCGGTCGGTCAGGTCGAGCAGGGTGTTGCGCATGATGAAGTCAGACGACATCCGGTCGTTGACCTCCATCATGTCCGGTGGGTCGCCGCCGGCGATGCGCACCAGCAGCTTCTCAATGTACTCGCCCTGGGGCACGACGTCGGTCTGCACCTCGACGTTGCCAACGCGCTCCGCCCAGCGCTGGACGCCCTGCAGGAAGACGGCCAGCTCCTCGGGGTTCTTGTAGCTCTGGTAGCGCAGCACGGTCCGTTCTTTGAACAGCGCCGACCGGCCGCCGGCAGCGGGGGTGCCCCCGCGGGCGCAGGCGGCCAGCACGCCGGCGCCGCTCGCCGCCAGGATGGCCTGCCCGATCATGCCGCGGCGGGTGATCGGTGTCCCTGTACTTGAGTGCGTATTCATGTCTGTCCCCCCTAAACCGAGTGCAACGTACTGCATGCCGAGCGCAAAGCGAGGAGCGCAACGGCCGCCGCCCTGACTCTGGCTCAGGAGATCGGTCTGCTGTGATCGTAAACGGAATGCGCTGGGCCGTCAACGCCGGTTATTTGAAACACAGTGCGAGGGGCCCGATCCTGAACGGACGTTCAGTATTGACTAGGGCGTGGAGCGGCGTACGATGAAGGCACGCACAGCCGTTCCCAGACCCGTTCAAGACTGGTGTGGCGCGTCTGTAGTCTGCAGCGCGCGACTTATGTAAAGGGTCCGTGGAGCGTCCGCCGCGTGCGCAACATGGCGGACGGCCGCTCCGTGAGAGACACGCGGCAAGGAGCAGCGATGGGCACGCAGCGCGTGGGAATTGCCCTCCCCAGGCTCCTTGGGGCCATTGCCGTCCTCGCCATCCTGCACCTGACGGCCCCTCCCCCAACGGGCGCCGACACCGTGGCACACCGTGATCCTGGCGAGGTCGTGATCCTCGACCGGACCATGATCACCGAGCTACGGCTCAAGAACGACTGGGACGACGGCGGCTTCCTCCTCCTCGCCATTGCCCCCGATGCTGAGCTGTGCATCATCGCCATCTTCCAGCACCACGGGCACAATGTCGGCGAGTTCGAGGTCAAGTACAGGGTGAAGGCCGGGGAGACGGAGCAGGAGGTGAGCCAGAAACTCGAGTACTACCACGTCTGGAGGAAGTGCCTCGACTGGAACATGGAGCCGGATCAGGCCTTCCACGATCCGGCGGGCAACCCGGACTTTCCATGGGTGGCAGTGGGGCCGAACGGGCGCTTCAGCAACGAGCTCCCGGCGCCGCCGATGGCCTGGCACGGGGAATGTTCGCCGAAGGCGCTCTGGGACATTACCCTCCTGATCGTGGAGACCAGCGCCGACGTGGAAGAGTTCATGAAGAAGCTGGACGAGGCGCTGGCGGCAGCGCAGAACATTCCCGCTGTCCAGAAGGGCGCCGCCTGGGGCCAGGTCCTGTCCGTTCTCCTAAAGCTCACCCTCTCTCTGGCCAGCCACGACCTCGGCGATCTGGTGATCGGGCCTCTAAACGGGCAAGCAGGCACCAGGAGCAAGTCGGCCAGCAACGCCGAGTACATGGCCACCGGCGACGTCCAGCTGCAGCAGAAAGAGCCGGAGGAGCGTTGCACGCCCCCGCCGAGCCCGACGCCGTCCACGCCTTCGCCGGAACCAACACCTCCGACGCCCCGGCCAGAGCCGACACTTCCCACACCGCGGCCGAGCCCGACGCCCGCGACACTCCCACCGGGCCTGCCGCCTCCCACGCTCCTGCCCAGCCCCACGCCTGCCACGCCCCAGCCGAGCCCGACACCCCGCCCCCCGACGCCTCCGGCCACCGCCACGGCTACGAGCACGTCAACCGCCACGGGCACGAGCACGGTGACACCCATCCCCACGATCCCTGCGCAGGACCGCGCCACGCCATCGGCTCCGGCACCGGAGCCGACCCAACCACGGCAGGGTGCGAGCCTCGGAACGCTCCAGGCGCGCGCCGTCGCCGCGGAAGGACAGCCCGCGGCGGGCGCCATGACTGCGGCCATCCAGCCCGTCCTCTTCTTGGCGCAGACACCAGCTCAGCAAGAAGACACATCCGGCAATCAAGAAGAGAAACCCGGGCCGGAAGACGGTGCCACCAGTGGAGATAGCGCCACCAGTCAACAGGAGGACGTCTGGGCGCTGGAGGAACCGCAGCTGGGGCTGCAGTTTGGCGTCGACCCAGACCATCTCTTCTCCAGGAGCGCCACCTACGCCGCGCGGAGCTGGGAGCGGTTGCGCCAGGCGGCGCGCATGATCGACGGGTTCCAGCCGGAAGACGAGGCTGGCGGTCCGGCCGACGTGAACTTCATGCAGCGCATCGCCCGCGAGGGAGTGGGGGAGCTCGGCCGGATCATCGCCGGCGCGGAGGTGGACGAGGCGAGCAGGCGGCCGGATCTGGTCGAGCCCGACACCCTGGCCGCGGCGCTGGACCTCCTGGTCCAAGGCGACCAGGTGGCGCAGGCGGCGGTCGTCACCGGAAGTACGGACGAACTGCTGGCTGCAATCGACCGCTACCAGGCGGCCTTCGACCTGCTCGTCGTTGTCTTGCACCCGGACTTCAACCCGTGATCATTGTTCGGGAGGCTCGCTCCGATATCTTCACGGCCAGCGAGCGGGGTGGCCTCTCCCTGAGGGAAAAAGCGCGGGCCCGCCAGGCGGGAGGCGGTGAGGGCTCCGCTCATGGGGAAGCCAGGCTGGCACGTATTCGGCACCGAACGCACCGAATAGTCGTGCCTGCTCGGGTTCAGCGCCTAGTGCTGTTTCAGACGACCTTTCTGGGAATGCAAGCCCGCGCACCAGGGAAGGCAATGCCTAACCGCTGGCCTGGTGGTGCACTAGGCTGGCGAAACGGCGAATTGGTATTACCTCTGGCGCATGAAGGCGAGATGACGGAGATGACGAGACGAGGGGCGATCGAGTGCAAGGGCGGCGCGTGCTGATCGTCGTCTGGGACGGGCTGCGGCCGGACCTGGTCACCGAGAGCGAGACCCCCACCGTCTGCCGGCTGCGGGAGCGCGGGGGCTGGTTTGAGCGCAGCTTCTGCGTCTACCCGACCGAGACGCGGGTCAACGCCGCCTCCCTGGCCACCGGCGCCTACCCACCGGCCCACGGCATCGTTGGCAATACGCTCTTTCTGCCCCAGGTCGACGCCGTCGTCCCGCTCGATACCGGCGACCACGACGTCCTGGTCAGGATCGAGCGCGCCGCCGGCCCGCTGGTCGGCGCGACCCCGCTCGGCCGGCGCGTGCTGGAGGCGGGCGGCGCCATAGCGGTCGTCTCGTCCGGCAGCCCGGGCTCCGCGTTCCTGTGCAACCCTCTGGCCGGCGAGCCTGGAACGCTGCTGATCAATCGGGAGCTGGTATTGCCGGCCGAGCAGGGGCCGGCGATCCGGCGCCGCTTTGGTCCGGCGCCGCCGGGCGGGACGCCGGCCACTGCGCAGAACGAGTGGATCACGCGCCTGCTGCTGGAGCACGTGCTGCCGGAGGTCCAGCCGGTAGTGGCCATCTGCTGGTACCGCGATCCGGACACCACCCTGCACAAGTGCGGGCTGGGGAGCCCCGAGGCGCTGGCCGCCCTGCGCGCCAACGACCGGTGCCTGGCCGCGCTGCTGGATGGCCTGGACCGCCTCGGCTGGACGGACAGCACCGACATCCTGCTCACGTCCGACCATGGCTTCTCATCCGTGAAGGCCGTGCCGGGCGGCGGGATCAGCCGCGGCCTGGTCGACGCCGGGCTCAAGCGAGACGCTCATTCGACCGACGTCATCGTGTCCGGCGGGGCCATCTACCTCAGCGACGACGCGGCCGGCCGCGCCCCGGCCATCGTGGCCTGGCTCCAGCAGCAGCCCTGGATCGGCAACGTCTTCGTGCGCGACGACGGCCCAGCCGATGGCCTGCCGGGCACGATCGCGCTCTCCGCCGTCTGGGACGGCTGGTCCAGCCCGCGCTGCCCCGCCATCCAATGCTCCTTCCAGTGGACGGACGAGCCGAACGAGGCCGGCGTGCCGGGGATCTCGCTCCGCGCCAGCGGAGTCGCCACCCACGGCAGCGCCAGCCCCTACGACCTGCGCCACACCCTGGTGGTGGCCGGCCCGCACTTCCGCCAGGGGTACGTCTCCGCGTTGCCGGCGGGGATCGTGGACATAGCGCCGACGGTGCTGGCCCTGCTGGACCTGCCGCCGCTCCCGACGGCCCAGGGGCGCGTCCTGCGCGAGGCATGCCGCGACGCCGCCACGACTGATCCCCCGCGGGAGGTAGAAGACGAGGAGAGCGCCTCGGCGGTGCTCCCCGGCGGACGCGTCTACCGGCAGCGCGTGCGCCTGGCACGCGTCGGCGACACCGCCTACCTGCTCGGCGGCTGGGCCGCGCGCTCCTGGTAATCCTGCTCGCCCGGCGCATTCACGGCCAGCGATCCAGTCTCTCCCACTTCGAGAAAGTCCCTTCTCCCAAAGGGAGAAGGTGACGGCTCCTCGCCCCCTCTCCGCGTCGGTGGAACCGTTAGGTGTACCCGCAGGTGGCCATAGGGGTGACGCCACGGCGCACGGCACACTATCATCGCCGACCAGAGGCGTCACGATGACTGCACCTTCCGAACGGATCACCTACGCCGCCATCGGCTGCGGGGGCATGGGCCGCCGGCACCTGCGGGGCATGGCCAAGCTCTACGCCAGTAGCCGCTGCAACATGGAACTGGTGGCCGTCTGCGATCCCAACCAGGAGAACGCCGGCCTGCTGGCGGACGAGGCCCAGGCGCTCCTGGGCACGCGGCCACGGGTCTTTCCAGACGTCGAGCGCATGGTGCGGGCCATGCCCGACCTGCAGGCGGCCGACGTCACGACGGATACCGGATCGCACCACGCGGTGGCGGCCGCCTGCCTGGAGGCCGGCCTGCACGTCCTGTGCGAGAAGCCCCTGGCCGTGACCGTGCGCGGCTGTACCCTCGCCATCGGGACGGCGCGGCGGCGGCAGCGCGTCCTCTCCGTGGCGGAGAACTTCCGCCGCGACCCCATCAACCGGCTCGTTCGCGCCTTGATCGACGACGGGGCCATCGGCACGCCACGGCTGATGCTGGAGACCACCATCGGCGGGCGCGACCGCATGATCATCACCCCCTGGCGCCACATGAAGCACACCGGCACCATCACCCTCGATGAAGGCGTCCACCACGCCGACATCCTGCGCTACTACCTCGGCGAGGTCCAGACCATCTACGGCGAGACGCGCCTGCACGAGCGGGTCCGCTACAACACCCGCTCGGCCGGCCCCGGCGGCTTCTACGCCCGCTGGTCAGCCACGTTCCCAGACACGATTGAGCCGACCGGCGAAGACGCCCTCTACGCCCACCTCACCTTTCGTCGCGGCGCCGTTGGCCATTGGATCAACGACCACGCCGGCCACGGCCTCCCCCAGAGCCGGCGCCACGTCTATGGCTCGAAGGGCTCGCTCGAGTGCCCGGGCGACCGCAACGGCCGGCCGGTGCGCCTCCACCTGGACGACGGCACGGTGATCGACGATCAGCGGATCCTTGAGCTGGCGCCGAGCTACCGCCTGGAGGCGCTGGCGGCGGAACTCTTCGGCGGTGAGCGCGTCTGGACCTATAGCTTCGAGTTCAATGACACGGACGCGCGCATCCTCGCCCTGGAGTACTACGAGTTTGGCGAGTGCATCCGCACCGGCCGGCAGCCGGAGGTCACCGGCGAGGAAGGGCGGGCGGACGTTGCCCTCACCTACGCCCCGTTCGAATCGGGGCGCCTGGGCCGCCCGGTCACGCTCGATGAGGTCATCGACGGCCGGGCGGACGCCTACCAGCGGGAGATCGACCGGCAGCTGGGGCTGCTGCAATAGGCGGCCGGCCGGCGGCCCGTTGGCGCCCCTGCTCCTGGCGAGGTTGGTAAGGTGTCGGGGGCCTCTGGGTGCTCGTATGGCGATGGGCGGGCGTGGTGATGCCGGCGCCACCTGCTGGCGGCGTTCCAAAGGCCGAGCAATTTCGGAGGAAGACGGCTGGATGAGACACGGCCACGGCGAGACGATCCTTGAACCGGCGCGGGAGGTACCGGTCTACGGCCACTGTGACGTGCTGGTCGTCGGCGGCGGGCCGGCCGGCCTGGCGGCCGCGGTGGCCGCGGCGCGAGAGGGGGCGGACGTGGTGCTGCTGGAACGCTACGGCCACCTCGGCGGCCTCTCCACCGGCGGGCTGGTCTTCTGGATCGACCGGATGACCGACTGGCACGGCAACCTGTTGGTGGCAGGGGTGGGGCAGGAGCTGATGGCGCGCTGCGGCCAGGAAGCCGTTCTGGGCCCGCCCCGCGAGCTGTGGGGCTCACGCGACAAGGAGGCCGTGGCCTACTGGGGCATTCGCGCCAGCGCCCACCGCGGCGTCGTCACCTGGGCCCCCACCGTCGATCCGGAGCTGATGAAGTGCGCCGCCAACGATATGGTCCGCGAGGCCGGCGTCCACGTGCTCTTTCACTGCTGGGCGGTAGGGGCGATCACGGAGCCGGCTCCCCCCACTCCCTCCGCCCCGCGAGCCGATGGCGGCGCTGCGCCGGCCGGCGAGGGGCATCCCCCTGCGCCGAAGCAGGTGCGGGGCGTCTTCTTCGAGAGCAAGGAAGGGCGGCGGGCCCTACTGGCTCAGGTAGTGATCGACTGCACGGGCGATGGCGACGTCTTCGCCGCCGCCGGCGCCGCCTTCGAGAGCGACATCGACACCACGACCATTCATGCCCGGGTGAACACCAGCTTCCGCTTCGGCAACGTGGACATGCCGCGGTACCTCGACTTCCGCCTCAATCAGCCTCAGCAGCACGCTGAGCTGATGCGCCGCGCCTCGGAGGCAGGGGTCGAGCTCCGCGTCCACGCCACCGCCTACGATTCCGTGGCCCTCTTCATGACGCCCAAGTTTTCCGGCTATTCAGCCATCAAGGTGGCCGACCTGACGGAGGTGGAGTTTCGCTCCCGCGACGCCATGCGCCACGGCCTGGCCTGGTTCCGCGCGCACGTGCCAGGCTTCGAGCGGGCCTGGATCCTGGATACCGCCCCGCAGATCGGGGTCCGCCATAGCCGGCGTCTGGCCGGCCTGACGCGGGTGACGATCGATCACTGGAAGGCCAGCGGGCATTACCCCGACGCCATCGGCCTCTGCCCGGGCCTGACGCCGGAGTTCCCGACCCTGGAGATCCCCTATCGCTGCCTCGTGCCGCGGAACCTGGAGGGGCTGCTGGCCGCCGGCCGCAATCTCTCCTGCGATCCGCCGTCACACAACCCCCTGCGCGAGGTCCCCGAGTGCTGGGTGATGGGCCAGGGCGCCGGCGCTGCAGCCGCCCTGGCCGTGCGCGACGGCGTAGCGCTGCGCCACGTCCCCGTAGCGGAGCTGCAGGCACGGCTCCGCCGGCAGGGGGCTATCGTCGACCGGCCGGCGGAGGCAGCGCCGGCGGCGGGCGCTGCGGCTCCCCGCCCCGGCCAGTTCGGGCCATCCCCTCGGTCCAGTGCGTTATAACTTCGAAGGGGAGCAACGACGGAGCAGGTAGGGCATGGTCGCCGGACGAAGGCCTGAGCATGGGCTACGGCAGGGTATGGTCCCCGGACGAGGCCCGGAGCATGGGCTGAGGGATGGTGCGTCGCATGGTGGTAGCTAGGGTCAGACCGGCGCGGGCCACGGCCCAGCGAAAGGTCTTGCTCGTCGATGACCAGCCGGCCTTTCTTGACCTCGCCCGCGGCCTGCTGCAGGAGTGTCCCAACCTGGTCGTCGTCGGGCAGGCCACTGGCGGCGAGCAGGCCCTCACCTGCGCGCAGACGCTACGCCCGGACGTGGCTCTCGTCGACGTGCTGATGCCCGGCATCAGCGGCTTCAAGCTGGCGCAGCGCCTGCGCGAGCAGATCCCGCAGCTCAAGGTAATCGTCGTCAGTGCGGTCGACGATCCCCTCTACCCCCGCCTGGCGCGGGCGGCCGGAGCGGTGGGCTTTCTCTCCAAGAAGGCGCTCTCGGCCGAGGCCGTGGTGGCCCTGCTGGAGCAGCAGGCCTGAGTGCGGTCGAAGCAGGCCGGCGGCGCGCCGCTAGTCCGCCGGCGCAGCCAGCGGGAGCGACACCGCCAGCGTGGTCCCGCAGCCGGCGGCGCTACTGATCCGCCACGTGCCGCCGCATTGCTCCACACGGCCGGCAATGCTGCATAGCCCCAGCCCCGGCGAGATGGCGGCCGGATCGAAGCCACAGCCGTCGTCGACAATGGTCATGACCAGCTGCCGGCGCTGCTGGCGCTGGCGGCCATCCGTATTCGCGCGGCTCGCGCGGCTCGCGCGGCCCCGCGCCCCCTGCGCCCCGCGTGCGCCACGGCCGGACGTGCCCGAGACAGTGATGCGCAGCGAGACGGCCACGCTGCGGGCGGAAGCGTGGCGGTGGACGTTGTTCAGCCCCTCCTCCAGGATGCGGTAGGCGCTCAGACGCACCGGCTCGGGGATCTGATTGTCCAGCGGGCTATCGAGCTTGCTCACCAGGGGCGCGATGCGCAGGGTGGTGTGGAAGAACGGCTCGAAGCGCCCCAGAAGCGAGCGCACCGCGGGGACCAGCCCCACGTTGATGATCGACGGGTGCAGCAGATGGGTGGCGTGGCGGATCTCCTGCTCCCGCACGCGGTCGATCTCGTCGCGCACGTCGCGGAGCAGCCCCTTTACCCGCTCGGGGTCGCTGTCCATCAGCGCCTCGCACTGGCCTAGCCGGTGCCAGGCTACCAGCAGCCGGTTCTGCACGCGGCTGTGCAGCAGTTCAGCGATCTCGCGCCGCATGCGATCTTCGGCGGCACTAATCTGCTGGCGCGCCTGCTTCAGCTCGCGCACCTGGCGCTGCAGGGCGCGCTTGAGCGCCTGCTCCGTGACCAGCCGCTTCCGCTCGTCGATGCGGTGGTAGTTGACCACAATCGCCTGCACGCTCGGCTCGTCCAGCAGGTTGGTGGCCGTGCCCTCCATCCAGCGCCAGGAGCCGTCATAATGGCGGGCGCGGTACTCGGTCGTGCGCGATCGCCCTGCCTCCTTCAAGACCTCACGGAAGTACCTGAGCGTGGGCCCGCGGTCATCAGGATGGAGCAGGTCGAAGGCGTTACGCCTCACGAAGTCCTCCAGCGGGTAGCCCAGGAGCGTGGTCGTGGCCGGGCTGGCGTAGAGGATTGTCCCCCCGGTGGTCACCAGGGCGATGGCCTCCGCGCTCCGCTCGATCAAGGCGCGGAACCGGCGCTCCGCCGCCTGCTCCGAGTAGCGCACCCGCACCCGCTCCAGGGCGGCGGCGGCGTGAGCGGCAAACAGGTGCAGCGCCTCACGATCCGGCGGGGGTAGCGGCCCGGGCACGCGGAAGCTGACGCCGAGCACTCCCAGGATGCGCCCGCTCGCCCGCAAGGGCACGAGCACGAAGGAGCGGATACCCGCTTCGGCCAGTTGCGGGTAGCGGCCGAAGGGCGTCTCGGCCAGCGTGTCATCGACGCAGACGGTCTCGCCGGTGGCCAGCACGTGCAGGGTGGCGCCCTCCACGCGCTGCGGCGTGCGCGACAGTCGCCCCGTGTGGTCCAGCAGGATGTAGCCGTCGGCCGGCCGGCTCCCCGGCACCAGGTCGCCCCATGCCGGATCCTCGGCCAGCACCAGCCGGCCGTCATAGCCATCCACGTCCGCCACCGCCCGCTCCGCGATCCGGCTCAGGAGCGCGGCGATCGCCGCCGGCTCGGCCGGCACCGGCGCGGCCAGCTCCAGGGCGGCCTCGTGCAGCGCCCGCAGGCGCTCGGCGCCGCGCTCGGTGGCTGTCGAGGTATGACCAGCCGGCTCGGCCGGCGGAGAGACGGGCACGGGCGCTGCGATCATGGCCGAGCGGACCATACCCCCGGAGCACACGCCGAGTCAAGCCAGTGGCCCGTCCTGGGGAGCCAGGTAAAGACCCCAGGCTAGACGACCAGGCCGGCGAAGCCTGCGCTACGCTCAATCCCCAGGGCCTGCAGGCGCGCCGCGGGGATCAGGCCGTCGCGGGTCCAGCCCCGGGCGGCGTAGTAGGCCTCGATCATCAGGTCAAGCTCGTCCCGCGTCAGGCGCTCGCCCGCGCCCGGGCCGCTGGCCAGCGGCTCCTCCAGGAGGCGCGGGGGAAGCGTGTCGTCGGCGCGGGTCCAGCCCTCACGGATGTTGAACAGCTTCTTGAGGGTGGTCACCCGCTCTCCCACGCGGCGCAGCTCCTCACCATCGAAGTCCCAGCCGGTGACGAAGCGGAGCAGGCCGGCGCTTTCCCCATACAGGTCGTCAAAGCACTTGCGGATGAACTTGCACAGGATCAGCGAATCGAGCACCGCCGCCTGGTCCTCCGCCGCCGCCACCAGCCGGCCCCGCCCGACCTCAGCGGTGAAGCGGTCCACCTGGCCCGAGAAGTCGGCCTCGTAGGCGCTACTGCGATTGTGGCAGGCGCCGCGGGGCGTCACGGCGAAGCCCAGGGCCAGGGTCTTCAGCCCCCGCGGGTCGTACCCGGGCAGCTCCAGCCCCTTCACATGCATCGCCCAGGCCTCGCTCCCCTGCCCGACGATGGCCGCCGCGCGCCGGCTGCCCTCCGCCAGCAGCTCGCCCAGCCCCTCCTGGCGCCGAGCGATGGCCCGGATTACGGCCCCCACCGCCGCGGCGTCCCCGAAGCGCAGCGGCGGCCCGCGGCGCCAAGGCTCCTGCAGCACCCCCCGCTCGGCCGACTCCATCGCCCAGGCGATAGTGCCCCCCGTGGAGATGGTGTCCAGCCCCAGGTCGTCACACGCCCGCACCAGCCGGATGACGGCGTTCGGATCGTCGATGCCCAGCAACGGCCCCAGGGCGAACACCGACTCGTACTCCAGCCGCGTCTCGTTCGTCCCCTTCCCCCGCATAGCGCCGGCCGGCGCGTCCGAGGCGGGGCCCTCATCCAGGGCGCGGTACAGGTGCTCGCATCCGACGGTGCAACTGGCGCAGCCCACGGTTCGCGTGTGGTGGTCGCGGTAGAGCGTCTCGCCGCTGACCCGCTCCGCCCCGCGAAAGGTCGGCGCCCGAAAGTTGATGGCCGGCAGGATGCCCAGGCGATCGAAGGTGAGCAGGTTGGCCGGCGTCCCGAGTTCGCGGTACTTGGCGGTCGCCGGGCCGGTGCTGCGCTCAATCAGGCGCGCGTTGGCGCGGCGTAACGCCTCGGGATCAGCGATGGCCGGATGCAGCCGGCCGAGCACCGCTAGGGCCTTCACCCGCTTGGCCCCCATCACCGCTCCCCCGCCGCAGCGCCCGGCGTGGCGGCCGTCGTTGCTGATAGTGGCGAAGCGCACCAGCCGTTCACCAGCGGGGCCGATCACGGCGGTGCGCGCGCCAGCCATCCCCTCGCCGGCCAGCTCGGCGCGGACGGCCAGCTCCGTCTCCCAGGTGCTCAGCCCCAGGAGGTGGGCAGCCGGCCGCAGCTGCACCGCGCGCTCGGGATCATCGGTGACGACCAGGCAGGTCCAGTCGGGACAGGCTCCGGTGAGCACCAGCGCGTCGTAGCCGGTGCGCTTGAGCGCCAGCGCCAGATGGCTGCTGGACAGGGAATCGCCGATCAAGCCGGTCAGCGGCGACTTGAACAGGACGGCAAACTTGGCGGTGGTGGTGACCGCCGTCCCCACCAGCGGGCTGGAGGCGAAGATCAGGGGCGCCTCGGGCGCCAGTGGCTCCACGCCCGGCGGGCAATACCGCAGCAGCAGCGCGGTGCCCAGGCCGATGCCGCCGACGCAGCGCCGCAGCACCGGCTCCGGCAGAGGATCCACTGCCCACGCCCCGCTGCTCAGGTCCACCCGCAGCAGGCGCCCGTAGTAACCGTCCGGCATGCCCAACCTCCACAGTAGCACGAACTTGCGCACGGCGCATTCCCCCCTGGCTCGCGGGTGTGGCGAGGAGCGAGGGACGAGGAGCGAGTAGCGCGTTCTTCCCGTGCCCCAGGGGGTGACGGGAACGAGTATGGGTTCCACCGGCTCCACCCGGCGGGCTCGCTTCAGCGGGCTTGGCGAGGTCTAGCCGACCCGCTTTAGCGGCGGGCGTAAGCGCCCTCACCCAGCGCGACCCCCAGCGGGACCGTGTCGCCTGCACGCCACGCCCCTGGAGCGGCACGGACGTTGCCAGGAGCACCGCCGTGGTCCGTCGATGCTGGCGCGCGGGGGCGAGGCTATTACCAGCAGCCGTCCATCGCCTGCTCCCGGTGGCCGTGCTCCTGCTGGCGACGTGCGGCCCCGGCGCCCTGGCCTCGCCGGCAAAGGACGTGCCGGGTGGCGATCCGTATCGCGGGCGCGCCGCCATCGCCAAATACGGCTGCGGCGCCTGCCACATCATCCCAGGCGTAGCCGGCGCCCAGGGTAAGGTCGGCCCTCCGCTCACCGGCATCGCCGGGCGGGCAGTGATTGCCGGCCGCCTGCCGAACACCCCCGAGAGCCTGATCCGGTGGATCAGGAACCCGCAGGCGATCGAACCGGGGAATGTGATGCCGGACCTGGGCGTGACGGAGGCCGACGCTCGCGACATCGCCGCCTACCTCTACACCCTGAGGTAAGACAGTGGGAGCCGGCACAATCACGCCGGTCGCTCGGAGCGCGGCGAACCACAGCCGGCACAATCAGGCTGGTCGCCAGCGAGGCGGCCCACCAACAGCAGGAGGCAACGGCATGCCTGAAGAAGCAACGATCCTGATTCGGCTGTCGCCAGCGCAGGCCCTCGCCGCCGGCGCCGTGCTGCGCGGTTACCTGGCCCACCAGCGCGAACGGCTGGGCGAGCAGGCGGAGAGCAACCCGAACTTCCGTAACGTGGCCGGCGCCCTCGACGCCATCGACGCCGCGCTCGGTGTCCGGCGCGACCAGTCCGGCGCGTCCGGCCAACCCGCCGAGCCCAGCCCACCCAGGTCCCAGACGCCGTCCTGATGCCCGCGCGGCACACTCACTCCGCAGGCGTGCCCAACCCATCTCGCTGGCACCAGGCCGCACGCCCATGGCCGTCGTTCCCCCGCTCCGACGCGGAGCGGGGACGGCGCGGCCACCGTGGGCATGTCCTCTCCCCATAGCCCTCATTCCCCCTCTCCGTGTCGGAGCGGGGGCGGCGGGGCCAAGCCGCACGGCGGGGCCGGGTGGGGCAGGGGTGCGGCGCGGCCGCGGCCGAAGGGGGTGAGGTCTCCCCCCTCTCCCGCGTGCGGGAGAGGGGGCCAGGGGGTCAGGGCTGTCCTCTGCTGGCGCGGCCCCGACCGAAGGGGGTGAGGGCTCTGCCCGCGTTTCCGCGTTTCCGCGTTCCCGCGTCGGGGAGGGAGGGCCAGGGGGAGCGGCGCGGCGCGCTACACCAGGTATTGGCTCAGATACTGCCGGGCCAGGATCAGCCCCCGCTTGAAGCGCTCCTCGCTGCCGCGCCAGACGGGGTCCTCGTGCTCCACGGCGATGATGTGGTCGTACCCGTTGTCGTAGAGCACGGTCAGGAAGGCCGGCCAATCGACCACGCCCCAGCCGGGCAGGCGGTAGCGCCACCACCTCCCGCGGCCCGGAGAGGTAGGGAACTGGCGCCCGTAGATCCCATAGAGGGTGCGCTCCTCCTCGAACATCTCTGTGTCCTTGCCGTGCACGTACTTGATCTTGGCGGCGAACTGGCGGGCCGCCTTGAGGTAGTCGATCCCCAGCCACACCAGGTGCGACGGATCAAAGCAGAGGCCGAAACGCTCGGACGGTATGGCGTCGAACACGACCTGCCACGTCTCAGGCGAGAACATCAGATTGTTGCCGTTGTTCGGCCAGTTCTCCACCACCAGGCTCACGCCCCGCCGCTCGGCCTCCTCCACCGCCGGGCCATAGACGCGCTTGAAGCCCTCCAGCTGCTCGGCGGCCGGAATGGAGGTGTCGCGGCCGTGGGGGACCATCAGACAGCCGACGCCCTCGCCGGCGGCCCAGGGGATGGCCTGCAGGATCTTGTCGCGCACCGCCGCCTGCTGCGCCTCGTCCCTGGTCCCGACGACGCCCCCGCCGACGGCGGCGCAGCCGGGCTCCAGGCCGTGCTTGCGGGCGATGTCGCCCGCGCGGGGCTCCATCACCGGCGGATCGACGGCCTGGTAGCCGGCGCCGGCCAGCCAGCGGACGTTCTCCTCGTACGGGAGCCGGCGCAGATAGTCAATGAGCATCGCCGAAAGCTTCATGCACCCTCCTTAACTTCGCCTCACCGTGAACCGTGAGCTTTGAACCGTGAACTTTGAACCGTGAACTCATCTTATGCGTCCCGTGGCGCGGAGCAGCGTTTCCTGGACCAGGAGCTCATGGTCCAGGGTGCGGTCGGGCGGGCGCTCGCCGCGGATGGCGGCCACGAAGGCCTCCAACTCCAGTTCGTACGAGCGCTGGCGGGACGTACCGGCCAACGGCACCTCCTGTAGCCCCTGCTGGAAGCCATCGCGGGCGGTATCCAGGATCAGGCGGGCGCTGCGGGCCGGCTCCATCGGGTCCAGGATGGCGCTGCCCCGCGTGCCGTACACCTCGAAGCGACGCTGCTTAGGCTCCACCTCCATCGCGGCGATGTCCACCAGGGCCATCGCGCGCCGGAACTCTACGACGGCCAGGGTGTTATCGGCAAAGGCCGGCACGCCCGGCGTCGCGTCGTTGCGCAAGAACGAGGTGACGCGGGCGGGGCGCTCGTCGTGCATGATCCATAGGATCTGGTCCAGCATGTGGCCGCCGAGGTCATAGAGGATGCCGCCCAGGTGCGCGGCGGCGATCGTGGCGCGGGTGAAGGCGCTGCCGCTCTCCGGGATCCAGGTGGACATGTGCCCGCGGATGCCGAAGACGTCGCCCAGCAGGCCGGAGCGGGCCCATTCCGCCACGCGCCGGAAGCCATCCTGGTAGCGAAACATATAGCCCATCTGGATCAGGAGCCCCCGCCGGCGCGCGATGGAGACCGCCTCCTGGAAGGCCGGCCAGTCATCGCCCGCGGGTTTGTCGTACCAGATGTGCTTGCCGGCCTCGAGACAGGCGCGGGCCATGGGCAGGCTGTGGGCATTCAGCCCTTCCACCGCCACGGCCACGATCGATGGGTCACCGAGCAGCTCCTCCGCGCTGGCGTACCAGCGCAGGCCGGCATAGGCGCGGTGGTCCGCAGCCCGCGCGCGAGCGGCGGGATCAGGCTCGAAGACGCCACAGAACTCGACCTCAGGATTGGAACGTAGCGCCAGGGCCTTGCCAGCGGCATGGCCGTGCTGGACGCCGTACTGGGCGATGCGGACAGGCATGGCTCTCTCCAAGACAACAGTTAGCGTCAGGCATGCGCAACCCTTCCGGATCACGCCAGGCTGTGGCCGGCGTTCCCCGTCTCCGTGTCGGAGAGGGGGCTCGGGGGTGAGGTCCGCCACGGCGGCTGATCCGCATGTGTTGCGCGTACCCGTCAGCGTCCGGAAGCGGGAGCCTCCGGCTCGTGTAAGGTAGCATGCCGCTCCAGGGCCAGGGCCAGGCTGCGCGCCCGGCACGTCGTCGGTCCTGCTGGAGGCGCTGGAGCCGGCGCAGACCCAGGGATAGGGCCAGGCTGCGTGCCCTGCGCGGTGAAAGCCGCGCGGACCCACCATCCGCGCACTCTACGCCAGCGCAGAAAGGGTACGATTGTCAGTGACCCTTCCACTCAGCCGTCGGCTGGCCCAGGCCTGGCCCAGGGTAGCGGGCCGGTAGAACGGTAGACCCGTTGCACGGAGAGACAGGATGCGCAGCCTACGTCGTCGCAGATTTGTCGCCGGCGTGAGCGGCGCGGGAGCATGGATCCTGGCGGCCTGCGGTCCCCAGCGCGCGGGTCCGGCCGGCCGCGAGCGCCTGTCCGAGGCGCCGGTGACCATCCAGTTCTTCAAGCGGGGCACGCGGCCGGAGAACGAGGTGGAGGCGATGCTCCGCGACTGGCACCAGGCGCATCCGACCTGGAAGGTGGCGGTCACGCAGGGCATTGACCAGACGAAGCTCAACGCCCTGGCCGCTGCCGGAGAGAAGATCGACGTGCTGGGCTGGTTCCAGGCGGCCCGAACCCTGATCCTCTCGCTGAACAACGTACGCTCGATCGATGAGCAGGTCAAGCGGGACCGCTACCCCGTGCACAAGTTCAGCGCCAAGGAGATCGACCTGATCGGCCGGTACGAGGGCAAGCTCTACGCCCTGCCATACGCGTATGGGGGCAACGCGACGGCCATCTTCTACAACCGCAACCTCTTCCGCGAGGCCGGCGTCCCCGAGCCGCCCGACGATTGGAATAAGGCGTGGACGTGGGAGCAGTTCCGTGAGGTGCTGCGTAAGCTGACGAAGAAGTCGGGCGCGACGACGACCCAGATCGGACTGACCGACTTCGGCGACCCCATCACGTCGCTGCTGGTACTCACGGACGGCAAGTGGATCAGCGACGACTACCGAAAGGCGATGGCCGACGCCCCCGAGACGATCCAGACCTTCGAGCGGTGGGCGGACATCGTGCTCAAGGATGGGACGGTGCGGGCCAGCCAGGGAGTTGATCTCGGCAGCGGCGATCCGTTCATCAACGGTCGGGCGGCGATGCACGTCATCTGCTGCGGGCCGGCCGACTATGCCACCAGGCTGGAAGGAACAGGCATCGACTGGGCCTTCGCGCCCCAGCCCAAGATCAAGTACGCCTCGCCGGACTTTCAGTCGAACATCATCCTGCTCCTCAAGAGCGGCGAGCAGCCGGAGCACGGCTGGGAGCTGATGAAGTACCTGATCGAAGCCAACCGGTACGGCAACCTGGAGAAGCGCATCCCCGCCGTGCTCGATGACGCCCCACAGTGGGCGCGCGAAACGTTCAAGGACAAGCCGGCGGTGCGGGCGCACGTCGTCGCGGAGGGCGTCAAGTTCGCTCGGCCGGTGGATAAGATCAAGTATCATCCCGCCACCCAGGAGATGTATGACCTGGTGCAGCCCGCGCTCCGCGACATCTGGGCAGGCAAGGCGCCGGTCGCACAGACGCTGCGCAGCCTGCAGCCCCAGCTCCAGGCGATCATTGACCGGTCCAGGTAGCGCGTGGCTGGCCCCCTGGCTCCCTGGTCATCGCTCCGAGGCGCCGCGACCATCGGGATGAGGGTGCAGCGACAGCAGCGACGAACGAAACGAGCGTAAGGAGGCTTTGGCGATGGCGACGCGACGAGCGGTTCTTCAACACGTCGGTGGGGCGGCAGGCGCCGCGCTGCTGGCCGCGGCCTGCGGGCCAGCGGCAGGGGGCGGCGGTGAGGGCCTTGGGCCGTTCAAGGGGCCGGTCAAGCTGGTCCTACTTCACGCCTGGGACGAGGCGCGCCTCCCGCTCATGGAGAAGATGCGGGACGACTTCCAGAGCCGGAACCCGAACATCACCGTCGAGTTCGACCTAACCTCGACGGCCAGCGGCATGGCCAGCCCGCGGGTCACCAAGCTGGTGGCTTCGGTCGCCGGTGGCGCACCGCCCGACGTCTCTATGATCTGGCGAGGCGAGCTGCCCGCCCTGGCCTTGCAGGGGGTGCTCCAGCCGCTCGACCAGTTCATCGCCCGCGACCGGTTTGACCCCAAGATCTACTACGACGCAGAGTGGCAGACCTCGCGCTACCAGAACAAGGCGTACGTGCTCCCGAACGTCTCGGCCGGCGGCTGGTATCTCAACTACTACAACCGCGACCACTTCAAGGAAGCCGGGTTCGGGCCGGACCAGGCGCCGGTCACCTGGAACGACATGACGAACCACCTCAAGAAGCTGACCAGGATTGAAGGGGGCAAGATCACCCGCCTGGGCGGCGACGTCACCGGGGGTGCGGCCGGCTTCATCCTATGGGTGCTGAATAACCGCGGCAGGTACCTGTCCGACGACGGGAAGAAGGTCCTGTTTGACACGCCCGAGACCGTGGAAGCCATCGAGTGGTGGAACGGGTTCTATGATCCCATTGGCGGCCGCGCCGCCGTGGACGCCTTCAACGAAGGCTACCGTGGCGCCACCGCGGCCCAAGCCCCCTTCACCGTCGGCACCAAGTCCATGCAGATCCAGAACCCGTCCCAGATCTTCCACATCAAGGCCAACAACCCCAACATCGACTTCGGCGTGGCCCTGCCCCCGCACGGGCCGCGCGACAACGGGGGCAAGAGCTACATCCGCGGCGGATGGTCCTATGGCATTCCATCCGGCGTGAAGCATCCGTACGAGTCGTGGCTGCTGGTGAAGTGGCTCTCCGCCACCAAGGAAGCGGCCGGCTGGTTCATGCAGCAGCAGCTGCGCCCGTCCCCAATGAAGGAGGTCAACGAGGACCGGTTCTACCTCGAGAAGCTCCCCACCGCCTGGCCCCAGCTGCTCAAGGCCATGCAGAAGGACGTGGCGGTCCCGATCACGCCGATCGACGCCGACATCGACCGCATTCTGGGGCAGGCGATGAATGACATCGCCGCCAAGAAGGGCGCCGTCCGCGACATCGTGCGGCAGGCCGCCACCGACGTCCAGCGTGAGCTAGATACGTTCTGGGCCCGCCAGGGGAAATAGGGAGTGGCGAGCGAGCAGCGCCCGGGCCCAGGCGGCTCCCCCCACGCGACCGACCATGTGACCGAGGGCCCGTTCTCGTGGCGTGACCGGCGCTACGACGTGGTGGTCGTTGGAGGCACGGCGGCGGGGGTGGCGGCGGCCATCGCCGCGGCGCGGGAGGGCGCCAGCGTCCTGCTGGTCGAAGCCTCGCCGCACCTCGGCGGGCTGATGACCAGCGGCCTGGGCCGAACCGACATCGGCCCGCGCGCCACCATCGGTGGCCTCTTCCGCCGCCTGATCCTCGCCATCCACCACCACTACGTTGCGACCTACGGCCCGGCTTCTGCCCAGGTCAAGGACTGCGCCGACGGCTACCACTTCGAGCCGTCGGTGGCGGAGCGCTGCCTGGAGGCGCTCCTGGCTGAGCAGCCGC
>DAOTTI010000276.1:0-20188 GCA_034437795.1 Chloroflexota bacterium
CCTCGCGCGCGCCGGCCGTGCGGCGCCACGGTGCCACGTGTCCAGCAAGCGGTCGTGCGCCGCCCGCTTCACCGGATCGCGCAGCACCTCGTAGGCGGCCGTCAGCTTCTTGAACTCCTTGGCCGCCTCGGCCTTGAGCTGGCTGCGCAGGGGCTCCGGGTAGTTCTCGTACTTGTCCGGATGGAACATGTGCGAGCGCAGCCGGTAGGCGCTACGCACCTCCTCCGGTGAGGCGCCGCGCTGGATACCGAGCACTTCGTACAGGTTAAGATGGCTGTATGGCTCAGCCCGATTGGCCATAGGCGCGACGGATCAGCACTCCTCTTCGAGGATAACCACCAATTGTAACGGGGTAATCGGCCTCACCCCGAGCGGGGGTGCCGCCTCGTAGAATTGCGCCCCACCAGCCCCAGAGCCCAACCAGCTCACGAGCCCACGAGCGCAAGGAAACCAGCATGGCAGTACGCATCGGCTTCGCCGGCACCGGCGGCATCGCCGCCGCCCATCTCATCAATCTGGTCCGCATCCCCGAGGCGGACGTGGTGGCGCTCTACGACGTGGATCGGGAGCGCTGTGAGCTGGCCATGCGCCGCGTCAACGGGCAGCAGGAACAGCTGGTCCGGCCCGGCGCCCCTGAACCCCGCAAGCTCCACGCCAAGATCTACACCGATTACCACGCCATGCTGAGCGAAGCCGGTCTGCACGCCCTGTACGTCTGTGTGCCCCCCTTCGCCCACGGCGATCTCGAGTTCGCCGCCATCGACGCCGGCCTGGCCCTGTTCGTCGAAAAGCCGGTGGCGCTCTCCTTTGACCTGGCCCGCCAGATCGCCGAGGCCATTCACACTAAGGGGCTGGTCTCGTCCTCCGGCTACCAGACGCGTTACTCGGAGGCGGCGGACAAGGCGCGGGACCTGCTCGCTAATCGGTCCGTGGGGATGGCTCTCGGCTTCTACCTTGGCGGCGTGCCGGGCACGCCGTGGTGGCGGGTCCAGGCCCAGAGCGGCGGGCAGCTCGTCGAGCAGGCCACCCATACCGTGGACCTGATGCGCTGGCTGCTCGGCGATGTCTCACGGGTCTACGGCGCCGGCGCGCTGCGCTGCCTGAAGGAGCTGCCGGGCTACGACATCTTCGACGTGGCCACCGCCATTCTCCACTTTCAGTCCGGCGTCATTGGCCAGATCTCTAACACGTCGGTCCTCGGCAGCGGGACCGCCGCCGGGGCGCCGTCCGGCGTCCACGTGTTCGCCCAGGACTTTCGGCTGGAGGTGTGGGGCACCACCCTCAAGGTAGCCACCCCCGGCAAGACGGAAGAGCTGCGCTGGTCCAGCAATACCATGATGCTCGAGGACCAGGCCTTCGTCGAGGCCGTCGCCCGCCGCGATCCCGCCCGCGTCCGCTCATCGTATCTGGACGCGGCCAGGACGCTGGCGGTGACCCTGGCCGCTGAGGAGAGCGCCAGGACCGGCCAGCCCGTCGACGTGCCCCGACTGGACCTGCGCGCCGGGTAGCTGGCTTCTTCACAGCCAGCGAGCAGTCCACCCTCCCTTCGGTCGAGGGTGAGGGCTCCTCTAGTCCCCTCTCCCAGAGGGAGAGGGTGAGGGTGAGCGCTCCGCGTATGAACAGGCCGGAGCCGCCGGTGCTGTGCTTGGGGCGCGCATACGGATTTCGCATCCTGCCGGCCGACAGTAGGCTAACAGCGCCGGAGCCGCCGGTGCTATGCTTGGGGCGCGCATACCGGAGCAAGGAGCCGCACGCCGTGCCGGCGCCGTTCCCCGGCATGGATCCGTACCTCGAGCACCCGGCCTTCTGGCCAGGCGTGCCCCTCAACCTGATTGCGTCCATCCAGGCCCACCTCGTCCCGCAGGTTCGGCCCCGCTACTACGTCGCCGTCGAGGTCCGCGTCTCTCAGATGCAGCTCTCTGAGCTCAAGCTGGTCGCGATCGCCGACGAGGCGGCGGTCCGTGAGACCTGCCCCACGGCCAGCTCAAACGGCCCGCAGCGATGGACGTGCGCGAGCCCCTGCCGGCCATCCCCATCCTCCTGCGCGCGGGCGAACCGGAGCCTACCATTGATCTGCAGGCGGTTCGTCAGGACGTCTACGACCGCGGCGCGTTCGACCTGCAGATCGATTACCGGCAGGAGCCAGTGCCTCCGCTTGCGCCGGACGACGCGGCCTGGGCCGATGCCCTGCTCCGCGAAAAAGGTTTGCGCTGACGTGCGGCTGCGGGCCGCCGGCCTCGCTCCGGCAACGCGGCGAGCCGCCCCGGCCGCGCTACGGGACCGCTACTCCAGATCGCTCAGCCAGTAGTACTGGGTCGGGGTGTAGAAGAGCGTGCGCGCGTTCTCGCGGCGCTGCGCGCCAACGGTCGTCTGCCGGATGCGCGGCTCCGCCCCCGCCACGCGAGGCCCGAGCGCGCGCGCCACCTCCTCCGATGGGAAGGCCAGGGGCACGCCTCGATCGTCGGTGATGACGTACAGCGGTGTGGCGTCCGGAACCGCCGGCGGCTCGGGCGTCGCCCCGCTCTCCGTTACGTCCCCGCGGAAGGGCGCGATGCGCTGCTCGGCCGCGCCCGCCTGCTCCAGGAACCGAATCAGCGCCGCGTGCAGGTCGCGCGCCACGGCGGGATGCTGCTCGATCACGTTCCGCTCCTGCCGCGGATCATCGGCCAGCGAGTAGAGCTCCGATGGGCGCCCGCGGGGGCTGCAGATCAAGGCCCAGTCTTCGGTGGTCACCGTCAGCGCCTCCACCAGGTGGTGGGACGGGGCGCCGAACCCCGCGGCCCCATCGAAGACGGCGGCCTGCGCTGCGCGCCCGCGCCCGCGGCCGTGGGCCGCCGCCAGGGCATTGGGGTAGCGGCCGGAGAACGCAAACTCGCGCACCCGCGCGCGCTCGCCGCGGATGAGCGGCCACAGTGACTTGCCCTCCACGCCCTCCGGCGCCGGCGCCCCGAGGAATTCGAGGATGGTGGGGAGCAGGTCGACGTGCTGGACCAGGCCACGGATGCGCTGCCCCGCTCCCAGCCCCTGCGGGTGCCGGATCATCAGCGGAATGCGGATCGTCGGCTCGTAGAGGTTCCCCAGGGGCCCGCCCGGCTTTCCCTGGAGCTGGTGGTCCCCAAAGAGGTGCCCGTGATCGGTCAGGTGGATGACCAGCGTGTGCTCGCGGAGCCCCAGTACGTTCAGCTTCTCCAGCAGGTGCCCCAGCCAGCGATCCGCCAGCGTGACCAGCGAGGCGTACAGCGCTCGCACGTGGTCGTGCTCGTCCGTCGCAAGATAGTCCGGCCGCCCGTACTGGGGATAGATCACCTGGTCGCCCTGGAAGGCCGGGTCGGCGTAGCGCGCCACGTCAAAGGCCGGCGCATCGAACGGCTCGTGGGGGTCCCACATGTCCACGTACAGCACGAACCCCGGCGGCCCACCCGGCCGGCCCCGTCGGTAGTTCCGCTCCAGCCAATCCATCGCCGCCGTCAGCGTCCGCGCACACATCCAATCCCGCTCGTACACCCGCCCCGAGGCGTTGCGCAGATAGAGCTTGGTCTGGGGGGTCCCCTTCAGCTTGTGGGGCGCGGCCGGCAGGGGCGGATCGATCGGGTCCACGTTCCAGCGGTCCGCGTGCTGGCCACGGATCCACTCCCATCCCGCGAAGCCCCGCGTGAAGTTGAAGTCGTCGTTCCCTAACGGCGGGGTATCGAAGAACAGGACCGGCAGGTAGCCCGCGCGGCGCACCAGCTCGGAGAGCACCACGTCGGTGGGCTCCAGCGGCTGCCAGGCGCGGTGCGGAAAGCTGTAGCGACCGGTAAACAGGTCGGTCCGGCAAGGGATCGTCGGATAGGACGAGACGTAGCAGCGGTCAAAGACCGCCGACTCGCGCGCCAGCCGGTCCAGGTTCGGCGTCCGGATGAACGGCTCGCCCGCCGGCCGGCCGGGCCGCGGCCAGGGCGCCGGATCGCCGTAGGCGGCCACGTGGTCCCGCCGCAGGGAATCGTTCATGATCACGATGACGTTCACGCGCGTCTTGCCTCCATTACACGTCCAAGTATCCGCTGGTATGTTCACGTCGCCCTGTCCATCGATGCCCGGCCGTCCTGTCCCGCACGAACATACCAGCGCCGACTTAGCCCTGAGTATTCGTGGCCGGCGCTCCGTTCCCTCCCATTTTGGGAGAGCGGGAGCCCGCTTCACGGGCGGCGGTGAGGGCTCCGCTCTGGAATAGGTCCAGGCTAGTGCTCTCTCGCTCTCATACACAGTCTGCTCTCGTACGCTATCCGGTCTCGTACAGCCCCGGCAGACGCTTCAGCGCTCCTGGAAAGGGGCGCCGTCGCGCCTGTGACCCGGCCGCAGTCCTGCCGTGGCAGCGGCACTCGTTTCCCCGTGGCCGCGCCCCGTGCCGCGGCCCGTCGCTGACTATGGGGCTTGCCCATGGCTCAATCCGGCCGGACGTGGACCATCTGGCGCCACCGGTAGCGCGGCTCGTAGCCCAGCAGCTCGCGCGCCCGCTGGATGCTGACCGCCGGCTGCCCCGCGCCAAGGCCAGCGGCTAGCGGGGCCAGGTGCGGCTGGCGGCGCGCAATCGTCTCCGCGAGCGGCTCGTCCCCCAGCGGGTCTCCCCCGCTGGCGTGGAAGACGTGCGCGCCCTGCAGCTCGCCCCGCCCGCCCCTCTCCACCGCCAGGCGGATCAACTGGCCCACATCCCGCGCGTCCACGTAGGCGCGCAGCAGCCCGCCCATCTCCCTCCCACCTCGCTCGACCGCCGCCAGGCGGCGCGCCACGTCCGGCCAGTGCTCCGGCACGATGACCGCCGTCGGGCGGATGGCCACCGTGGTGAAGCCGTGCTCGCGGGTGATGGCGCGGCAGGTCTCCTCAATCACCAGCTTGGCGATCTGGTAGGCGCCGCGGGGCGCGCAGGGATGGGCCTCATCGAGGGGCAGATAGCGCGGCGCCTCACGCAATCCCCAGTAGTCGCCCAGGGCCTGAATGCTGCTGGCCACCACCGCTACCGCCAGCCCGCAGGTCACCGCGGCCTGGAGCACGTGGTACGTGCCCATGACGTTGCTGCGGTACACCGTCAGGTCGTCGTGGTTGGTCGTCGCGCGGGCCAGGTGCACCACCGCCTCCGCTCGGGCGTGGCGCAGCACCGTCATCACCGCCCCGGCGTCGTCTACCGTCCCCAGGCGCACGGCCACGCCCGGCGCCAGGGGCTGCGCCGGCGGCGCCAGTTCGAAGACCGTGACCTCGTGCCCGTGCTCAGCCAGCTCCTGCACCGTTGAGCGCCCGATGCGCCCTGCCCCACCCGTCACGACAACTCGCATCCATTCATCTCCACACAGTGATCACCACAGATGGCATGGCCCCTGCGTCTCTTGCTGGCCGCGGCGCGCTCACAGGCGGCGTTTGGCCTCAGCCGCCTGCAGCAAGGGATCGACCGCTCGCTTCACGGCCAGCGCCACCTCGCGCGGGCTCTTCTCGCCGGTCCACAGCGGCGCCATCTCACGGGTGAGGGCCTGGTCGATCTCCTGCCAGTTCGTCGTCTGCGGGTCCGGGCGCAGGTACGGCAGGCCATCGACGAACACCTTCAGGTTCTTCGGCGGCAGGCCCGAGCCGAGATACTCCTTGCTATTGGCCAGCGACTTCCGGCCCGGCATGTTCAGCTGGTCCTTGACGATCTCGATGTACAGCGCTTCGGGGCTGAGCAGGAACTTCAGTAGCTCCCAGGCCTCATCGGGGTAGCGCGTCCCCGCGGCGATCCCCTGCCCCGTCCCGCCGCCGGACGCCGCGTACCGCCCGTTCTTACCACGCGGCACGTGCGTCGCATCCCACTCGAACCCCTGGATCAGGCGTCGGTAGTTGCCCACCGTCGGCGGCGCCCCCTCCGTCATCCCGACCCGCCCCTGCTCGAAGGTCGCGCCCTGTTGCGCGTCGGCCGGCAGCACCCACACGCGGTGCTTGAGGCGCAGGTCCTGCAAGAACTGGAGCGCTTCCAGCGCCGGAGGCTCGTGCAGCAGGCACTGGGAGCAGTCTTTGCTCACGAACTCCCCGCCGTTGCCGTGCACCCACGGCGTCCACTGGCGGAACCCCGTACCGCTGGCGAAGCCGAAGTAGGAGACGCCGCCCCGCTCGCGGCTGAGCCGGAGCGCCGCGTCCAGGAAGCGATCCCAGGTCCAGGACTGGTCGGTGTAGTTGCCCGGCGGGTGGGCGATCCCTGCCTGGTCGAACAGAGCCACGTTGAAGAACATGCCCCGCGTGGGGAAGTCTTTGGGCATCCCCCAGTGCTTCCCTTCCCAGGAGTACTGCTCGATCGCCTTCTCCGGGAAGTCGGAGAGGTCGTAGCGGTCGCGCCGGATCAGGGGCGTCAGGTCCAGGAAGAAGCCCCGCCGCGTGTACTGCAGGAATAGGGCAGGGTTGAACCAGAACACGTCCGGCGGCGTCCCGCCGGCCACCATCGACTGCAGCTTGTCATTGTAGTTGGGCGGCGCGTTATCCAGGCTGGTCTTGATGCCTGGATACTTGTCCTCAAACAGCTTGAGGACCTGCAGCTTGGCCTCCCCCTCCGGCTGCGTGCCGTACTGCATCATGTGCAGGGTAATCCCGGTCCGGTACCGGCCGGCCGGCGCGCCGGTGCCCGCGCGCCCCGGTAGCTGGCAGCCGGCCGGCGCCAGCAGGCCGGCCGCCCAGGGCGCGACGGCCAGCGTCTTGCCCAGCCGCCCCGCCACCAACCGCCGCGTCTGGCGGTCTCCATTGCTCATGCTCCTCCCTCCTTTTCCCTTCTTCCCTTTTCCTTCTTCCTTCGGTTCCCCGCCTCCCCCGCGCCTCGATCCCAGGTCCGTCCAGTTGAGGGAGAGCGCTGCCCCCGCTCCTCGTTCAACTGGAAACGTCCAGCGTACGCCTGCAAGGGTACAAAGCGTACAATGGCACTGCCCGCCGTACCGGCGCCACCCACGACGGAAGCAAGACCGCGATGTCCAACGACCTAGCCGGCGCGCTCGACCTGCACGTCCACGCCGCACCGGACGTGCGCCCGCGCAAGGCGACGATGCTGGAGGTGGCCCGCGCCGCGGCCTCGGCCGGCATGCGCGCCATCGTCTTGAAGAGCCACCACGAGCACACCGCCGGCCACGCCGCCGTGCTGAGCGGGCTTATCTCCGGCATCACCGTCATCGGTGGCGTGACGCTCAATCGCGCAGTGGGCGGGCTGAACCCGGAGGCGGTCGAGACCACCGCTGCCCTTGGCGGGCGCATCGTGTGGATGCCGACCTTCACCGCCGCCCACCACCTCCGCGTCGACGGGAAGCCGGCCGAGCGGGGCGTCACGGTGCTTGATGAGCGCGGGCGCTTGTCCGCAGCCGCCTACGACGTGCTGGACGTGGTCGCCGCCCGTGGCCTCACCCTGGCCACCGGCCACCTGTCCCCCACTGAGAGCGCCTTGCTCGTCCCCGAGGCCCGCCGGCGCGGGGTCCGCGCCGTGATCGTCACCCACCCTGAGGCGTCCTTCATCGACGTTCCCCTGGACCTCCAACAGCAGCTGGCCGGGATCGACGGCGTCTACTTCGAGCGCTGCTACAACAGTGCCCTCCGTAACGGGGCGCCATCGGCCCCGCGGCTGGACGAGATCGCGCGCGCCATCCGCGCCGTTGGCGTGGCCACCACCATCCTGAGCTCAGACCTGGGCCAGCCGGAGAACCCGTTCCCGACCGATGGCCTGCGGGCATACCACCGTGCCCTGCTGGAGCGCGGCTTCACCCCCGCCGACCTCGACGCCATGGCCCGCACCAACCCCGCCGCGGCTCTTGGCCTGTAGTCGCGCATCACCGGCGCACGCCGGAGCTGTGGACCGAGCGGCGCCCTCACCCTCGCCCTTTCCCTTTGGAGGAGGGAACTTCGCGCTGGCCGTATCCAGCTTCCACAGGAATCCAGGCTATTCCAGCCCCACCTCGCGGCCGGTACGCGACGACTCCTCGGCCGCGAACAGCACCTGCATCACCAGCCGCCCCCACTCGCCGGGCACGGCCGGCCGCCGCCCTTGGCGGATGGCCTCGGCCACGTCGGCCAGCTGCGCGGCAAAACCGCTCGTCCGCCGCGCTGGGTCGATGGTCACCGTGTGGTACTCGCGGTCGTCTGGGTCGTCGGGATTGGTGGCCTGCACCTCGCGCCCGTCATAGCGCACCATCCCCCGCTCGCACACGTACTCGGCGCCGCTGCGGCTCATGCCCTGGTAATGCCCGGTCAGGTGCAACGTTGCCGCCTGCCCGGTGTCGAAGCGGATGAAGAGCACCGCCCCGTCGTCGGCCTGGTAGCGCGGCTCGTGCCGGTTGAAGTAGGTCCCCACGATCGCGCTCACCGCCACCGGCCGCGCCCGTACCGGCGCCGCCGTGGCCGCCGCATCTGTTGGCCCGCCGATCGTCCACAGCAGCCGGTCGACGTAGTGCACGCCATTGGCCAGGAGTTGCCCGCCTCCTTTGGCTCGGTCGAAGAACCACTCAGGGTTCGAGCCGTAGCGCCGCGGGCTGTACGCCAGCTCCGTCCCCCAGATGATGCGCCCGAAGCGCCCCGTATCCAGGAGCCGCTTCGCCTCCACCGGCACGGTGTGAAAGTGGTGAGTCTGCCCCACCGCCAGCACCACGCCGGACCGGCGCGCCGCGTCGATGATCCGGTCGCACTCGGCCAGCGAGAGGGCCATCGGCTTTTCCAGCAGCACGTGCTTCCCTGCCTCAGCCGCCGCCTCCGCGGCCTCGGCGTGCAGCCAGTGCGGCAGCGTTACGATCACCAGGTCGATGTCGTCCTGGGACAGCAGGTCGCGGTAGTCGGCGTAGGCGCGCATCTCGCCCGCGCTCCCGTACCGGGCCAGAAACGCCTCCCGCCGTGCCTCGTCCACCTCGGCCACCGCACGCAGGGCCACCCCGTCTACGGCGCGCGCCGCGTCCGCGTGGCTGCCAGCCACCCGCCCGGCCCCAACGATCCCGATCCTGATCACGCTCTGCCGTACTCCGGCCACTGGTGCTCCTCCTCGCACTTGTCGGCCGCGCCGTAGACCGCCGCGCGGTCCGTAAACTGCCTTGCTCCAGCCACTGCTCCTCCTCAAGTGGCCCTCAGCGTACCGAACCGGCCACCGTCCTCACTTTCAGCCTTGAACCTTGAACGTTGAACTTACGTTTGGGTTCGCTCCCGCACGTGGCGGTTCAGAAAGGCCTCAGTCCGCCGGATGGCCAGTTCCCACGTCGCTCCGGACCAGTTATGCGGTGCGCCGGGGTAGGTGTAGAACTCGTGCGCCTTGCCGAGCGCCGTCAGCAGCCGATCCAGCTTCACGCTGTGCTCGTACGGCACGCTCCCGTCCGCCGTCCCGTGGTGGATCTGCACCGGCCCCGGCACGTCCGCCAGGTACTCCCGCGATGACATGCGCCGGTACAGGTCCGGCTGCTCGTCGGGGTGCCCGTACCGCGCGCGGAGCTCCGCCTCCGGCCGCCGGATCCAATCGCGCAGGTACAGCCAGGCGTCCACCGCGTCCGCGCTCACCCCCGCCCAGATCACCGTCGCCCGCACGTCCTTGCTCACCACCATCACCCGTTCGGCGATGCTGCCGCCCATTGAGTGTCCCCAGACCCCGACGCGCGTCGCGTCCGCCTGGGGCCACTGCTTCACCGACGCCAGCAGGTTCAGCACGTCGATCACGTAGGCCGGCTCCAGATGGCCGCCGGTGGCGGCGCCGGGTGAGTTGCCGTGCCCGCGATAGTCTGAGCCGGCGGTGAGATAGCCGCGGGCGGCGAAGTAGTCGCCTTCCCGCTTGGCGTAGTTGCCGCCCGCGACGTAGGTCGCCGGATTGACGTACCCGTGGTTGATCAGCAGGATCGGAAACGGCCCCTCCCCCTTGGGGACGTTCAGGAAGGCGGTGACCCGCAGGCCGTCAGACGGATAGGTGATCAGATAGCTGGTGTACGACGGCGTGTCGGCCAGGGTGCGGATGATCTCGATCGGGCCTCCCTCATAGGCGCGCGCCCGGAGCCCGGCGATCGTCCGTACGTCCGCCGGATCCTCCCCGCCGCCCGCCGGTACCGGCAGGTTGATCGGCGTCGGGGTCAGCGCCACCGTCGCGGTTGGCAGCGGCTCCGGCGTCGGCGACAGCACCACCGGCACGGTCGCGGGCGCCGGCTCCGGTCCCGACCTGGCGACCGCCTCCGGCGCGCGCTCGCCGTCCGCTCCAACAGGGCCGGCGGCGCGTGGCGCGCCACCCTCACCCTGCCCCATCCCCGGCAGGCACGCGGCTCCAAGGAGCGCGAGCAGCGCGGCGCACAGCGGCCCACGGAGCGCCCGTGCCAGGCGGCAGGGGAGCGACGCGGGCGCACGCCGCTCCGCAAACAGTTCGACGCCACGACCGCGCAGCAGGGCCCGCGCCGAGCGGCAGGGGAGCGACGCGGCCGCACGCCAGCGGAGCCGTCGGGCGCTGGCCTTTACCTTTACTCCTGATTGGTCCGTCCGCGCGCTCATCTCCTGATACCATCCGCCTGCGCGCCCATGTACCGCCACCTCGGCATCGTGACGCTCAAGACCGGCGAGCAGATGGAGCTCGGGGTCGTCCAGTGCCCGGACCCTTCCTGGGGCGCCCAGGTGATCCCGCTCCTGGGGCACAAGAGCCGCGAGTCCCGCGAGCACTTTCAGGCCGCCTTTGCCGGCCCGCTCGACCACCTGGATACGCGCTTCTACCTCGGCACGATCGGCGGGATCGCCGTCGCCAACATCATGATCGTCGGGGTGCACCGCGCCGGCGGGGCCGTAGGCATCCTCGGCCACGTTTACACCAGGCCGGAGCACCGCCAGAAGGGCGCCTGCTCGCAGCTGATGGCGGCCCAGATGCTTGACGTTCAGCGCGACGGCTATCGCGCCCTGACGCTCGGTACCGGCTTCGAGACGCATCCCTACTGGATCTACCATCGCTTCGGCTTTCGCAGCATCGACGGCGTCTCGGGGCGGATGAAGTGGCTGGCGGGCCCCGACTTCGAGGAGGCCTGGTTCGCGCCGGGCGCCACCACCGTGCGCCCCATGCGCTGGGACGACTGGGCCCCGCTCAACCTCCTGACCTACCAGCCTGTCCAGCCGGATGAGGCGCCGCCGCGCTCGTGGACCTTCCGCGTCAAGGGCCAGGGCAGCCTGGAAGGCTCCTTTCAGGCCCTGCGCCGCGCCATCAACCGCCACGTGCCCATAACCGCCGCCGTGCTGGAGAGCGAGCAGGGCGCCACGGTCGGCTGGGCCGTGCTCCAGCCCGACGACCTGGCCTTTGGCGATGGCTGGCTGCTGGACCTCTACGTCCACCCCCGCTTCCGCGCGGCCGCCCCCAGGCTCCTGGAGGCGATTGTCTGGCCGGAAACCGGCCGCGTCGCTGCCTATGTGACGGATCTCCACGACTATCGCGCCGCTGCCCTGCGCGAGTGCGGCTTCCACCCTGTCGCCACCCTCCCCGCCTGGCTGACCTGCGATGGCGCCGGCCGTGACCTCCACGTCCTGACGCGAGGCGGAGAGAGCGAAGGCATGCCGGCCAACCCTGAGGCGGGTTATTCGTAATCGCTCGCCTGCATCAGCGGGAGCGGCAGAGGCAGGTGCACCACCTGCCCCGTCTTCACCGACCGCAGCCCGGCGTCAAGGACCTCCGTCACGTCCCGATGGAAGGCCACCTGGGTGTAGCCGAGCGGCGGCTCGCCCCGCTCCAGGCAGGCAAGCAGGTGCGCCGGCAGGCTGGTCTCCTTCGCTGGCGCGGGCAGGTCCTCCAGCGCTAGCTCGCGCCCGCCCGCCCGCTCGTTCTCCGCGTTATAGAGCACCGCCCCGCGCTCGGAGAGCGCCAGCGTCGCCTCCTCACCCAGGAAGAAGGTGCTGAACGGCAGGTGGCCAAACTGGCTCCACGTGGCCTCGATCAGCGCGGCCCCGCGCTGGTACTGCAGCAGCATCCGCGCATTGTCGTCGGTGATCAGGTCCGTCCGCTGCCACCGCCCGGCGATGGCGTACACGCTGCTGGGCATGCCCAGGATGCCCACCGCCATGTCGGCGCCGTAGCAGCAGTAGTCGGCGAAGGCCCCCGCCCCGTTCATCGCCGGCTGGTAGAGCCACTGGAAAAAGGTGTTGGCGTCGATCGCCCGCGGCTTGGTCCCGCCCCCACGGTGCCGCACCTCGTACGGCCGGCCGATCCCGCCCCGCCGGACGAACTCCAGCGCCCGCGGCGTGACGCGCCCGCCCCAGCGGGAAGGATAGTTGGTGAGCACGTGCACCCCGTACTTGCCGGCCGCGGCCAGCATTCGCTCGGCGTGCGCCAGCGAGAACGCCAGGGGCTTCTCCACCAGGCAATGTACGCGGCGCTGCGCCGCCTGCTCGATTACCTGGGCATGGTTGGCCGTCTCGTTGCAGACCGAGACGACGTCGAGCTCCTCCTGGTCCAGCATCTCGGTGATGGACCCGTACTGGCGGATGCCCGCCAGCTCATAGCGCGCCACGTAGCGCTGGCGCTCCCCTTCATTGGCGTCGGCTATGGCCACGATCTGCGCGTTGGGAAGCTCCTTCCACTCCCGCAGGTGCGCCGAGACGTGCCCGTGGGTCACCCCCGCGATCCCGATCCGATAGGTCTTGCTGCTCATCGCTACGCCCTCTCTTCGGTCTGGTTCCGTGCGTGCGAGTTGCGCTGGCGCGCTCCTGCTCCCTGGCCCAGGCTGATGGAGCGCGGCGCGACGGACTTCCGCGCATTCTACCGGTCCCTGCCCTGGTACCATCACCGCACGAGGAATGGCACGTGAGCCGGTCTGCGCGCGGCGCCCCAGCGACCAGTCTCACCGCTGCGCCTCACACCCGACCGCCTGGCTACTGGCATGACCATCGAACTGGAGCTCGTCCCTGAAGAGCTGGGGCTCCGTGATCCCGCCTTCGTCGGCGCGTTCATGGGCTGGCCCGATGCGTCCATGGGCGCCTCGGGCGCGCTCCGCTTTCTGGTGGAATCGCTGCACGCGTCGCCCCTCGCCACCTGGGACGGTGACGAGTACTATGACTTCGGCGAGCTACGGCCCGTCTCGCGTGTCATCCCCCCGCGTGACCGCATCCTGATCTGGCCCCAGGGCGAATTCTGGGTGGCGCGCGCCGTGCCCGTTGAGCGGCGGGAAGGCACGGCCGGGCCCCTGCCGCCGGCGGAGCCGGAGCAAGGACCGGCGGACGAGAGCGCGCCTTCCGACGACTCCCGCAGCCTGATCCTCTTCCTCGCAGCCGAGCCACGCCTGCGCTGGCGCACCTACGCGCGCGAGCTTGCCTCCTTCGCCCAGCGCTGCGGCGTCCGGCAGGCCGTCTTCCTCGGCTCGGCCTTCGCCGACGTGCCTCACACGCGCCCGCCCATCGTCACTGGCTGGGCCACCGAACCGCGCCTGCGCACCAAGCTGGAGGCGCTCGGCGTCCCCTTCTCGGCCTATCAGGGGCCGTCCAGCATGGCGTCGGCGGCGATCGAGGCCTTCCGCGCCCTGCAGATCCCCAGCGCCAGCCTGTTCAGCAACGGCCCGCACTACCTACCGCTCCCCAACGCCAACCTCTCGCTGGCCCTGCTGCGCCGGCTGGCCGGCCTGCTCGACCTCCGGCTGGACCTGCGTCCCCTGCAGGAAGCCGGCGAGGCGCTTATCCGCCAGGCCAGCGCGGCTATGGACGATAAGCCGGAGTTTCGCGAGCATGTCCGCCAGCTCGAGGCCCAGTACGATGAGCAGGCCGCTCCCCTCGCCCCCGGCGAGGTGCGCCGCGAGCTGGAACGGCGCGCCCAGGCCGACGCCGCCGGCCCGCTCAACGTCGATCCGCAGGACGTCGTGCGCGAGCTGGAGGACTTTCTGCGCCGCCGGAGCCAGGGGCGCCAGCCCCCGCCCGGCGAGCCGGGCGAAGGCTCGTCCCCACCCGACGGCCCCCCAACCCAGTAGCCGTGACCCGGGACGCGAGATGTGACCCCTGACACGCGGGGCCCTGAGACGCGACACCTCGGAGCTGAACCCCGTCACCCTGAAGTGAAGACCTGAGACCCTGCAGCCGAGACCCAAGACCTGGGAGCTAACACCAGCCATGGCCGGCGAGCCCCTTGATCGACGCCTATACCGGCGCCTTGCCTGGCTGCACCACGACATCGCGCCGGTGACGCTGGAGGTGCAGGAGCCCGGCGCGCAATGGCGGCGCCTGGAGTGCACGCTGGTTGACCTGAGCGCGGGCGGGACGGGCGTACTGGTCTCTGAGCCACTGGCGCCGGGCGCGCTGGTCCGCATCACGCTCCTGCTGCCCGAGCGCGTAGCGCGCGAGCCGCGCGCCGGCGAGGCAGAGACGACCCAGGTCCAGCGGTGGACGGGGCTCGGGCAGGTCGTCCATGCCCGCCAACTTCCCGAGCCGGCGCCCGCCCAGGCGCCCGCGGACGCCCACCGTCCCCACCACCATGGGGTCCGCTTCCTGCGGCTGGAGCCAGCAGCGCAGCTCCGTCTCCTCAGCGCGCTGTATGGCCCCCTCCCGGCCGGCTGGGCCGTGGAACGGTACGAGGTCCGCTCGGCGGCCGCCGCCGGCTCGCCTGCCGGCCGGACACGAGCCCCGTCGTCCCCTGCCGCGCCGCCGGGCAAGGGGCGCGCCCGCCTCTCGCCCGAACGCTACGCCGTGCTCCACCACGGCCGGCGCGTCGCCTGGGGCTTTACCAGCTACGACCGTGCCCGCGCCCGCGCCTGGTCGATGCACCTGGACGAACTGGCCCTCGCCCGGCGCGGTGAGCCGGCGCGCGGTGCATGCGCCGAGGGCAAGGCCGCCGGAGATGGCCCATGATCAAGGTGATCGGGCACCGCGGGGCCGCCGGCTACGCGCCGGAGAACACGTTCGCCTCCTTCGATTACGCCCTGGCCCTGGCGGTGGATGGCCTGGAGACGGACATCCGCGCCACGCGCGATGGCGTCCTAGTCCTGCTCCATGACGCCACCGTTGACCGTACCACCGATGGCACGGGGGCCATCACCGAGCTCACCTGGGACCAGGTGCGCCGGCTCGATGCCGCCGCCAGGTTCACGCCCGCCGTCCCGGCCACCGGCGCCCGCCCGGGCGTCCCGCCGCGGCCGCCGCTCCACGATGTCCGCCCGCAGCCAATCCCCCGCCTGGACGAATTCCTCGACCGGTACAGCGGCCGCACCACCTTCCGGCTGGAACTCAAGCAGCCCGGCGTCGAGGCGGAGGTGCTCCGCCTCGTTCGTGCGCGCGACCTGATGGAGGCGTCGGTCTTCACGTCTTTCCAGCCGGACATACTCCGCGCGCTGCGCCAGGCCGCCCCCGAGGCCCAGCTCGCTTACCTCTCCAGCGCCAGGGTCTTCGACGAGGGCGTCATTCAGACCGCCCTGGAGCTTGGCGTCAACGAGGTCGCTCCCCGCGCTGAGCTGGCGCAAGCCCCCTTGGTTGCGCGGGCCCGCGCCGCTGGCCTGCGCGTCTGGGCCTGGGGCGTCAAGGACCTGGACACCCTGCGCCGAGCCGTCGCCGCCGGCATCGGGGGCTGCACCCTGGACTACCCGGACTGGGCCAGGCTCATCGGCGACTAACGTCGCTCGGCGCCTGGCCCGCGTTAGTCCCGGCCGGCGACCGATGCCTGCTCCCTAGAGGAGAAGGCCAGGGCCTCGCCGGTGAAGAAGGCGGGGAGCCTGGCGCTGGCCTCCAGCCACGCTGCCGGGTCGATGGCGGTCCCCCGCAGCCGCACCTCCCAGTGCAGGTGCGGCCCGGTGGAGAGCCCCGTGGTGCCAACCAGGCCGATCGTCTGGCCTTGGGCCACGACCTGGCCGGCCGCCACGTCCAGGCGCTGCAAGTGGGCGTAGAGCGTGTAGATCCCCCACCCGTGATCCACGATCACGGCGTTTCCTCGCTGCGCCAGTTGGCCGGCGAAGGCAACCTCGCCGGCCGCCGCGGCCACCACCGGCGTCCCCAGCGGTGCGGCCAGGTCGTAGCCGGCATGGTAGGTCACGGTCCCGTCCGTGTACGTTCGCTGCTCCCCGAAGCCGGTGGTGCGGGGCGCGCCCCCCGCCAGGGGAGAGCGAAAGGCCCCGTCCCAGAGCGGTGCCCCGCGGACCGCCCTGGTCAGCGCCGCCACCTGCGCCGCCTCGGCCGCCGCCACCGGTCCGGTGGCCAGGGCCGCCAGCGCCGGGGGCACCGCCAGGGCCTGCCGCGCAGCGACGGTCGCGTCCACCGGCAACGTCAAAGAGGTCTCGCCCACGTTCCCGGCCGCGTCCTGCCCCTTGATCCGTAAGGCCACCAGGCCCCCGCCCGGCGCCGGATCTGAGCCTGCCAACCCGGCCTGCAGCGCGGCGCTCCCGACCGGGAGGGCGCCCAGCGCCACATAGGCCCGCGCCAGGGCGGCCGACTGCCCCCCGCCTCGCGACGTCTCGTCGGGGCGGGCCGGAGAACCGGCCGGGAGCAGGGGCAGGCTCTCCGGTTGCTCCAGCCCGCAGGGCGCCTGGGCGGAGGCGCACTCCCACATCGCCTCTACCATGGCCGGCTCGCTGGCGTCGATCCGCACCACCGCCGGCGCGCCGGCCCGCAGGCGCGCCGGGTCCACTCGCACCAGCAGTTGCGGGGGCGTGTTGTCTGTGGCCAGCTCCAGCGTCAGGACGTTCCGGTTCCGGCGCCTGGACCGGTCCTGCGCCTCCAGCGTGATGGCGTGCCGGCCGTCCGCCAGGCGGGTGGTATCGACGCGGAGCGTGAGCGCTCCGGGCGCCCGCTCTGGTTCTTGGGACGATGGGCGCCAGGAGACCGCGTTCGGGGCTAGCTGCCCGTCCACGCGCACCGCCACCACCTCGGCCCTAGCCTCCGGGCGGACCAGCACCGGCACGACGACGGTCCCGCGCTGGGGCTGCGCGGGCATGGCGGCCTCGATCACCGGAGGCTGGCTGTTCGTCAGCCACCACCAGCCTTCCGCCCCTGCCTCGCGCGCCGCCGGCAGGGTGGCGAGGCCCAGCGCGACTAGCGCGACTAAGGGTACGGCCAGCCACGCCCGCTGAGGCCGGCGTCGCTGGCCACGTCCGCTCATCACCTCACCGGCGGCCCCGCCCGCGGTGGGCTGCGCTTTGACCGTAACGCCACGCCCCGCTTCCCGGCGGGCGGCCCCACCCGCGGTGGGCTGCGTGCTCCGCGAGCGGCCGGACGCCTGCTGACACCGTTCCCCCTGGGACAGTGGTCAAAGGTCTTCCGGCCGCACCGTCAGGCCGAGGCGTAGCGAAGCCGAGCCGCAGCTAGGCCGAGACGGGCTCCGCCGGCCGCTCCTCCGTGGCCAGCTCCGCCGGCCGGGCCGTTTCCGGCGCCCCATCTGGAGACACCGCCGCGGCTGCGCTTGGACCGGCGGCTGGCGCCGCCTGCTCAGGCCGCTCGGCCTTAGCCTTGGTGCCCTTGGCCAGGCGCACCCGCGCGAACAGCTGCCGCCCTTCCATGCGGGGCTGCTCGTCGATCGTGATCGGCACCTTCTGCTGCAGCTGCTCCAGCGCCTCCTGCAGCGTGCGCATGCCGACCTCCGGATGGCGCATGTCGCGCCCGAGGAAGCGCACCACGATCCGCACGGGGTGCCCCTCGGTGAGAAACTCCTGCGCCCGGTCCAGCTTGATGGCCATGTCGTGCTCGTCGATGCGCGGCGAGAGCTGCACGTCCTTCGTCTCAGACGCGGCGCGGCCGGCGCGCCCGGCGCGGTGCGCCTCCCGCGCCTTCCGCTCCATCAGGTACTTGAAGCGGCCGTAGTCCATGATCTTGCACACCGGCGGCTGCGCCTGCGGCGCCACCTCCACGAGGTCCAGGTCGCGCTCCTGGGCCAGGCGCAGCGCCTGCGCCGTCGGCATGATCCCCAGGTTCTGATCCTTGCCGTCCTCGTTCTCGACGATGACGCGTACCTCGGGCGCGCGGATCCGCTGGTTGATGCGGTACGGCTCCTCGACCGGCACCACCGGCCGCGGGCCACCGCGGGCGCGCATGAACGGCGGCGGGGCTGGGACAGCCGGTCGCGGTCCGGTGCTCGGTCGGGGTGCGGTGTTGGGCGCCAGCGCGGGCCGCGGTCCGAAACCAGGACCACTCGTGCCCACTGGGCCACCCGGCCGCGGACCGGCCGGCGGGCTGCCGGCGACGTTGGGTCGCGTCGCGGCAGTACCACCATCACGTTCGGCGCGTCGCGCTGCCCGGCACTGGGGACAGCGCTTGGGGCCTCCGAACCCCTTCTCGGCGAAGAACGCCTGCTCGCCCGCCGTAAAGACGAACGTCTTGCCACAGGCAACACATGTGATGGTGCGGTCCTGGTAACTCAGCGCAAAGCCTCCTGTCTAAAAGCCACCTGTCTCGTTTCGCAGATGTCTAGCAACTTCCTATTCCTTAGTCTCCTGCGTCCGCGGCCGGGCCGTCTCGCGCCGTCCCCGTCGCATGCAGCCAGTATATCACCGTTGCCAGCATTTGCAATCTGGCACCACAGCTCTGGCGAGGCCGGCGCCACACCCTCGGCACGGTTCCTGGTACCATGCATCGTGCTGGCTGCGCTGGCGGCACGGGGGCTTTCTCGCGAGGCATCGGTATGCGCCAGCATCACGCAGTACCTTCCACAAGCGACAACGGGTCCGCTACCGCTGCGGGGACGGCGCTCGGGCATCTCCGCCTCGGGGAGCGCCCCGACCGCTCCGGCCAGGACCGCCCAACCGTTTCCGCCTGTCCCGCCGTCGGGCCGGCGCTGCATGCGGCCCTGCCGCGCCGGCGCCTGCTCTCCACCAGCGCCATCGCCTTCGTCGCTGGCGCCTGCGCCCGCACCGGCGAGGGCCTGCCGTCGCTGTCACCCTCACCTGCAGCGCCTACGTCCACCCCTGCCGCCCGCCCTGACGCGGCCGCCAGATCGTCCACCGCCGTCTCGCTTGACCCGCGCGCGCCACGGCTGCCCGGGCGCCTGCTGTTCGTCTCGGACGCCAATATCTGGCTGGCGGAACGTGGCCAGCTCCGGCGCCTGACGCCGGACCGCATCAGTCGCCAGCCGTCCTGGTCGCGCGACGGGCGCAAGATCGCCCACGTCAAGCTGTGGACGAGCGGGTCCGACCTCTGGCTGATGGACCCGGACGGCAGCCACTCCGAGCAACTGACCGAGAACGACATGCTGGATGACCCCAGGCAGCGCTATGCCCTGCGCCCCATCTGGTGGCCGGACGGGATGCGCCTGCTGTATCTCTCCGATGAGCGCAGCTACGATACTCAGCTTTGGCAGCTGACCATCGCCACCCGCCGGCGCCAGCCGTTCCTCCCACCGGCCGGCGACCGCCTGGGCGGGCTCGACTGTCCCAAGCTCTCGCCGGATGGCCGTACCCTGGCCGTGGCCAGCTTCCAGCCTGGCCGCAGCCCGCCCGGGCGCCCGCAGATCTGGCTCTACCCGCTGCCGTCGGGACAGCCCCGCCAGCTCACCAGCGCCCCCGATGGCGCCTACGACCCCGACTGGTCGCCGGACGGGGCATGGATCGCCTGCGCCGTGCGCCAGGGCGTGCGCCACGACGTCTGGGTGATGCGGGTCGACGGCTCCGTGGCCTACCAGGTGACGTTTGCCGGCGCCTGCCGCGCGCCCGCCTGGTCGCCCGACGGGACCTGGCTCGCCTACGTCTCGGCCCAGACCGGTACCTTCGAGGTGTGGGCGGTCCGCGTGCCGGCCGATCTGGTGGCCGGCGCGCCCGCCGCCACGCCGGCGCCGCCGTCCCCTTCCGCCTTTCGCCAGATTACCCGCGGTGGCCTGATCGATGCCGCGTCCGGCCTGGCCTGGGCCCCATGAGCGCAGCAAGGATGGCGGCCCATGCCTAGCCTCTGGTTATCGTGTGGTCACCCGCCGGCGCCTGCGCCCGTGCTGCGGCAGGAACGGCGGCTCATGCGTCGCTGGTCGCCCCGCTTGTCGTTGGGGCTCCGCCGGCCGGCGGGCGCGCTCGTCGCCGGCATGCGGGGAAGGACGTCGCCCCATGGCTAGCTCCGCCCGCCGCCTGGCAACCCCCGGCGGGGCTGCCCTGCGCTCCGCCATCCTGCCGGGGTGGGGGCACTGGGCCGTCGGCCGGCGACGGCGCGCGCTGGCCATTCTGGCCGTGGCCCTGCTCCTGGCGACGGCGCCGGCGCTGGCCGTGCTCATGGTCGCGCGCCCCGTCCTGCCCCTGCTGCAGGCGCCGTGGCTGGAGCAGCTGGCCGCGCGCATCGACGAGCTCGACCC
>DAOTTI010000277.1:0-25505 GCA_034437795.1 Chloroflexota bacterium
GGCCCCCGGGCCGGTTGCCGTCTCCCCAATCTCCAGCGTGGTCTCATCTCCACCCCGCACGGCAAAGCCAATCTGGTCCTGCTGGAAGCCGGCGCGATGCAGCTCATCGACGGCTCGCTCCGCCGCCGCGCGATCGGTGAAGGCTCCCGCGGCAATCGATCGCCCAGTATTCGGCGGTGTCGTGACCATTGTCCCTCCTCTTGGCGCCCGTCCGGCGCCAAGTCCTTCCCCCGCACAACCTGTGCCGCGCCGTCCGCGCGCAGCCGGCCCCTGGGTCTATCTACCAGACCCTGCTGGCGCTATGCCGTAGCGAGCAGCAGCCGGCTGTTAACCGGTAGGTTCGAGCAGCTCCCGCTGGCGCGCCCAGGCTAGAGCCGTCGTCCCTCTTCTCTTCCCCTCGCGGGAGCGGCGGGGGCCAGCCGCACCACCGTGGCCGGCGTTCCCCCGCTCCGACACGGAGCGGGGGCGTCAGGGCCCAGCCGCACGGTGACGTCGAGTGGAACAGGGGTGCGGCGCGGCCCCGGCCGAAGGGGGTGAGGGCTGCCCTCCTGTCCCGGTGCGGGGCAGCCACGGCCGAAAGGGGGCGAGGTCCGCCACCGCTGCTGATCCGGATGTGTTGCGCATACCCGGCAGCGGCCGCGGCTTCGACAAGCGTGGCCGGCGGACCGTACCATCCGCGCCGGCTCCGCGAGCTCATCCGGATCCGTCAGCGCCGGTGGTTCCTTCCGTCTCGCTGGGGCCGCCCCGTCTGCGGCGGGAACGCCGGGCGAGGGAGAGGACGCCGCTCGTGACGAAGCTGAGCCGCTTCCACTTCGCCGTGATGCGACCGTGAAGCCAAAGGAGAGAGCCCCTGGGAATAGACGGCCCTGTAAGGGCAACCCGGTGAAAGACGGCCCGTCGGTCCCCTGATGGCGAGGGCCAGGCTCATGCGGGCACCTGCCGGAATACTATGTAATGATGGCAGTCGATGGCGACAGTAGATCGCACGGCAGGTGAGCCCGGCTCGCTCGACCGTGACGCTGAGCTCGAACGCCTCCGGCAACGGCTGGCGGAGCGCGAGCGCCAGGTGGAGGAGCTGGAGCAGCGCCTGGCCGAAGCGCTGGCGCAGCAGGCGGCCGTCCTGGCCGAGCACGCGTCCACCGTGGGCGGGCTGCAACAGCTCCTGGCGGCGGCCGCGCGGCGCACACGCCAGGCGGAGCACCTGGCGGCGACGCTGGCCGAGGTGGCGGCTGCGCCAGATTGGGAGCAGGCCCTCACCGCGCTCCTACGGGGCGCGATTGCGCTCCTGGGCGGGGATGAGGGCGTGGTGCAGCTCTTTGATCCTGACTCTGGCGAGCGCCGGCTGCTGCTGCGGATGGATCGCTCCGGTCAAGCCGTGGTACGGTCGACGGCGACGGACGTGCCGCCGGGGACGCACGCCGCGGCCCTGCGGCAGGGGAGCCCGCCTATTCTGGTGTCTGACTTCTGGGCGCTGGATCCCCGCACCTATCCGCCGTATCAGCAGCTCCGCGAACGGGGGATGCGCTCGTCCGTCAACGTGCCGATCGTCGCCGGTGGCCGGCGGATCGGCAGCCTGCACGTGAACCATCACCTGCCGGGCTACTTTCGGCCCGCCGATCTGAGCCTGGCCGAGGCCCTGGCCACGCAGGCCGGGGCCGCCGTCGAGCGGGCGCGCCTGGAGGCGGAACGGCGCGAGGCGGTGGAGGCGCGCCAGGCCACGTTGCGCTCGCTGGCGCTCCAGCAGGAGGCGCTGGCCAGGCGCGAGGCGGAGGCGGCGGCCTGGCGCGACCTCGACCGCCTGAAGAGCGAGTTCCTGGCCAACATGTCGCACGAGCTGCGCACGCCCCTGACCCACATCAAGGGCTATGCGACCAGCCTGCTGCAGAACGATATCTCCTGGGATCCGGCGACCCAGCGCGAATTCCTGGAAGGGATCGACCAGGAGACGGATCGGCTGGCCACCTTGATTACCAATCTGCTGGACATGTCCCGCATCGAGGCCGGCGTGCAGGAGCGCCCGCTACGGGCGCCGGCCGAGCCGCGGGCCCTGATCGACGAGGCCGTGGGGCGCCTGCGTCACGTCGTCTCGTCCCACCGGCTCGTCACCGACGTGGCGGAGGGGCTCCCGCCCGTGCCGGTGGACCGGGAGCAGATGGTGCGCGTGCTGGTCAACCTGATCGACAACGCGGCGAAGTACTCGCCCCCGCAGAGCGAGATTGTCGTAAGCGCGCGCCTGGGCACGGACAGGGGCCAGCCGGAGGTGGAGTTTGCCGTGCGCGACCACGGCCCGGGCATTGCGCCCGAGCACCTCACTCGGATCTTCGAGCGGTTCTATCGGGCACCGGACGGGGCAGGACGCGTGGTATCCGGCTCAGGGCTGGGCCTGGCCATCTGCAAGAACATCGTGGAGGCCCACGGCGGACGCATCTGGGTGCGTAGTACACTGGGTGAGGGAGCTGTTTTTGCTTTTGCCCTGCCAGTAGCAGAAGGCGAGCGCGAAGACGCCTCGTCCTGACTCACCGGTGAGCCCAATGGCCACGCGAGGGTCTCCCTCGGTGCTGCTCGTCGACGACGAGCCGCAGCTGCGTCGCTACGTGGGCGCCAGCCTCAGAGCGCGCGGCTATGAGGTAGTGACGGCTGCGGACGGCGCGGAGGCGCTGAGGCTCTTTGCCGAGATCCAGCCGGACCTGGTGATCCTGGACATCGCCATGCCCGGCCCGGATGGCTTTCAGGTCTGCGAGGCCATCCGGCGCGCCTCAAACGTGCCGGTGATCATGCTCTCGGCGCGAGGCCAGGAACGAGACAAGGTGCGCGCGCTCGATCTGGGGGCCGACGATTACCTGACCAAGCCGTTCGGCGTGGAGGAGCTGCTGGCCCGCGTGCGCGCGGCGCTGCGGCGGGCGGGCGAGGCGGGGCGGCCGGCGGCGCCGGCCCCCTACCGGCACGCCGGGCTGGAGGTCGACTTCGGAGCGCGTCGGGTCACCGTCGATGGCCGCGAGCTGCGCCTGACCCGCACGGAGTACGAGCTGCTGGCGACGCTGGCTCGCCACGCGGGGCGAGTGCTGATGCACCGCGAGCTTCTGCAGCGGGTGTGGGGCGCCGAGTACGGAAACGAGCACGAGTACCTGTGGGCCTACATCCGCCGCCTGCGGCGCAAGCTGGGCGACGACGCCGAGCGCCCCCGCTTCATCCTGACCGAGCCCGGGGTGGGCTACCGCCTGCCTCCGTCCGACTGACGGCCAGGTGGGTCACCCTCTCCCCCCGTAGCCGGCACCCCGTGTGCCGGAGGCGGCCTCTCTCTGGCTGACGGCCGGGCGCGGCGCGCGGCGTTTTTTCAGGCACTGTTCAGGGGGGCGCGCCCTTCGTTCATCCATGCTTCAGGTGTGCCGGCTAGACTGGGCGGCAGCACCGCACGTGACATCGCGGGGCGCAGGGCGGAGCCGTAAGGTCCGGGGGGACGCACGCCCGTACGCAGGTGTCACGACGGCGACGTGGCCACGGCGGTGCCTGCTGCAGGGCGGCGGTCTGGCAAAGGCGCCGGAACGCCGCACTCCGGCCTAGGAGGGGGACGGACCCGATGAGCGAGGCTGTAGCGTTACCGGCGCGGACGGAGAGAGCGCCGACCGGCCGGGGGCCGGTTGAGCGGCCGCGGCCGGTGCGTGTCCTGCTGGTGGATCCCGATCTGGACGTGGCCGGCGCGCTGGCGGCGCACTTTTCGGCCGCCGGATGGCCGGCGTCTGTGGCGCTGGACGGGCTGGAGGCGCTCTACGCCCTGGATCGGGAGACGCCCGACCTGGTGGTGCTGGATCTGGACCTGCCGGTGGTCTCCGGTTTCCGGCTGCTCTTCCTGCTTCGGCGTAACCCCGAGACCGCCAATATTCCGGCCATCGTGCTCACGTCGCTGAGCTTTCAGGAAGCGCTGGACGCCATCCGCGCCGGGGCGGACGACTTTATCGCCAAGCCGGCGGCGCCGGAGGAGGTGCTGGCGCGGGCGCGGCAGCTCCTGGCACGCACGAGCCGGCGGGCGGACCTGGTCCGCCAGAGCGCCGTGGCCTGACGGCGGGCCGCCGCGGGCCCGGATGGCGCGCCGGCTCGGGGTCCCGCGGGCGGGCGCAGCGGCGCGTTTGCCATCAGCCGTTCGTCGCTGGTCGGCACGGTGCCAGTGGGTCACTTGCCTTGGCTATGGCCATTGGCTCCCCTGGTGGAATGGCAATGGGCATGACAAACGACCCACCAGGACGCGAATGGCCCGCACCGCAGCGTTCAATGGTTGGAGTGGTGGTGAGTAATGGCAGCGATGGCCCCCACGCAGCCGACCCTTCCCGGGCGGCGGGTGATGCCGGCAGTGGCGTTGTGGCTGGTGGCCGGCCTGGCCTACCTGGTGGTGCTCGCCGGCCTGGGCACTGCCGCCGGCCGGCTCCTGCTCCAGCGTGACCGTGATGGCTCGTGGCAGAGCGCCTGGCCGGCGGCGTGGCAGCACGGCATCCTGCTTGGGCCGGCGCTCTCCGCGGAGGAGCTCAGCCTGGTCCTGTCCTATGCCACCTCTATGCGCCCTGATGACGCGCTGATCCAGGTGAGGCCGGGGGTCTTCGCCAAGCGGAGCAACGTCGCGGGCATCGTGATCGGTGGGCGGGTCGTCTATTACGACGTCTTCCCCCACCAATCCTACGGGCCGCTCCGTTCCGGCAAGGTGACCGGCCCTGAGATCCAGGTCTTGGCCCAGGAGCTGCTTGACGGCCCCGAACGCGACCCGTGGACCGGCGGACGGTCGGACACCCTGGTGCTGGTCTACATACGGAAAGACGCGGGCGCGGGCGACTGACCGGCGGGAAGCAGCCCTCACCCCCTAGCCCCCTCTCCCGCACGCGGGAGAGGGGGACGAAGGCCATGGTCGGCCAGGGTATCCTCGCGTGACAGAGGAGGCAAGTAGACCATGGCCACGGTGGAACGCGGATTGGCCGGCACACCGCACGCGGCCGGCCCTGGCGGCCAGAAGGCAGCGATCATCGAGCGCCTGACCGGCACGGGCGTGGTAGCCATCATGCGCCACACGGACGCCGCCCTGGCGATTGAAGCGGCTGAGGCGCTGCTGCGCGGTGGCGTGGACGTGGTGGAGGTGACGTTGAATACGGCGGGCGCGCCGGGCATGATCCGCCGGCTGGCGGACCACTTCGGCGATCGCATGCTCATCGGCGCGGGGACCGTGCTCTCGCCGGCCGGCGTGCAGCAGGCCATCGATGCGGGGGCGCGGTTCATCGTCGCGCCCAATACCGATCCTAAGGTGGTCACGCTGTGCACGCAGCTCCAGGTGCCGGTCATCCCGGGGGCGTTTACCCCTACGGAGGTGGTGGGGGCCTGGGAGCTAGGCGCCGACCTGGTCAAAGTGTTCCCCGTCTCGTCAGTCGGGCCGCGTTACATCCGTGACCTGCGAGGTCCCCTTCCAGACATCCCGCTGGTGCCGACTGGCGGGGTGACCGCGGAGAATGTGGCCGACTTCATCCGCGCCGGCGCGGTGGCCGTGGGCGCGGGCGGCGATCTGGTGGACAGAAGTGTCGTGGAGCGGCGCGACTTCGGGGAGCTAGAGCGTCGAGCGCGCGCCTTCGTCGCCGGTGTGCGCGCCGGGCGTGGGCAGGGCTGAGCCGACGACTGGGACTGGGCGCACTGGGAGGGGCCGTGTGGCGGCGCGAGCGGGCGGTGGGCCCGCGTTCCTCTCGCCGTGAATAAGCCGGGTCAGGCGGCCGCGGCGCGGCGGAGCCGCTCCACGCCCCGCTGGATCCGCGCTAGCCCTTCCTGAAGCTCGTCCATCGACGTGGCGAAGGAGAGGCGCAGGAAGCCTTCGCCGTGCCGGCCGAAGGCGGTGCCGGCCAGGACGGCGACGCCCTCCTCGTCCAGCAGGAAGTCGGCAATCTCCTTGCTGCTCCGGCCCGGTACGTCCACCCTGGGGAAGGCGTAGAAGGCGCCGCCGGGCGCCAGACAGTGGACGCCCTCAATCTGGTTGAGGCCTCTGACCACCAGCTCCCGCCGGCGCCGGAACTCCTCCAGCATGGCGGCGACCGGCTCCTGGGATCCTTCTAAGGCCGCGATCCCCGCCATCTGCACGAAGCTGGCGGTGCAGGAGGTGACGTTGGTCTGCAGCCGCGTCAGGTGGGGCACCAAACGCTCCGGCGCCACGCCATAGCCCAGGCGCCAGCCGGTCATGGCGTAGGTCTTGGAGAACCCATCCAGCAGGATCGTCCGCTCCGCCATGCCGCGCAGGGTGGCGATAGAGTGGTGCGCGCCCTCGTAGATGAGGCGGGAGTAGATCTCGTCGGCGAGCACCCACAGGTCACGTGCGCGAGCGATCTCGGCGACGGCCTCCAGGTCGGACCGGTCCAGCACCCCGCCGGTGGGGTTCTGGGGCGAGTTGAGGATGATGAGGCTGGTGCGGGCAGTGACGCGCTGGCGCAGCTCATCCGGATCGAAGCGAAAGGCGCGCTCCTGGCGCAGCGGCACCGGCACCGGGGTGGCGCCGATGTAGCGCACCACAGACTCGTAGATGGGAAAGCCCGGATCGGGCACCAGCACCTCATCGCCTTCATCCACGACGGCCAGGATGGAGAAGAAGAGGATGGGCTTGGCGCCCGGCGTGACGACCACCTGCTCCGGCGAGACCGGGATCCCCCGTGTGGCGGAAACGTAGCGGGCAATGGCCTGGCGCGCCGGCATCAGCCCGGCGGACGGGCCATAGTGGGTGTAGCCCTCATCGATGGCGCGTTTGCCGGCCTCCTTGACATGCGGCGCCGTCTCGAAGTCCGGCTCGCCGATCTCCAGGTGCACAATGCGGCGGCCCTGGGCTTCCAGGGCACGGGCCCTGGCCAGGACCTCGAAGGCGCCCTCGGTGCCCAGGCGGTCCATGCGCGCGGCGATCTTCGGCATGCCAGCTCCTCCGGTGTGCCGGGCTGCGGGCGCCACGGCGTGCCCCGCATGCTCCGGCACGCTCCTCTTGTGGAATGCTGTCGGGGCGGCGCTCCGGCCTACCCCGCAAAATCCTGGGTGAACATCCGGCCGTGAAGACCCGCGCTCATCACGCCGATGCCGACACGGCTGAAATGAGGCGCCAGGATGTTGGCCCGATGGCCCGGCGACGCCATCAGGCCGCTGTGGGCGACCTCCACGGTCGGCGCGTAGGCGATATTCTCCCCGGCGACGTCGAACGCGATGCCTGCTCGGCGGAGCCGATCGGGGAGCGTACCAGATACCGGCGAGGTATGCGCAAAGTAGCCGAGGCGGAACATCTCTTCGCTGTGCCGGCGGGCGACAGCGCGCAGCCCTTCGTCCATCACCAGGGGCCGGAGCCCGGCCCTGGCGCGCTCCTGGTTCACCAGGTCGAGCATGCTCGTCTCCGCCGCCGGGTTCGCCACGGGGCTGGCCTGCGCCGGCAGGCGGACCCCTTCCTCGGGCTGGATGACGCGCGTGCGGAAGACGAGGCCTGTGCCGGCCAGCTGCCCCGCCAACTGCTCCAGGGGCGGGAGCATGGTGCCGGCCTGTCTGGCCAGCCGGCTGGCCAGGGCCGACTGGTTGATGGCCTCGGCCAGGGGGGCGCTAATGGGGAACAGGTAGAGGGGCGTCAGCACCAGCGCGGCGACGATCAGGCCCTGCACTAGGCCCGGCGCCAGGCCCAGCAGGTGGTCCAGCAGGGCCAGCGGGCCCAGAAGCCGGCGCACCGGACGGAACAGGGCCAGCAGGACGCGGACGAGCTGGGTCACCGCCAGGTGGGCCACCACCAGAACGGCCAGAAAGCCGGCCGCGTTGGCCAGGAGCGGGGGCCAGGCATAGCGGTCATTGAGCCATCCCGCCACCCAGGGGTAGCCCCGCAGGGCCGCCACCAGGGTCGCGGCGGCGCCGAGGATGCCCAGCGTGCCGGCGACGAACCCGCGCCGTATCCCGTCCAGGGCAAAGAGGCCTAGCACGACCAGCAGCACGGCATCGACGGCGTTCATCGCGCCCGCCCACTCCGGTAGGGCGGCCCCGGAGAGGAGATCGTTGATTGCGCGGGCCAAGTCGGGCAGGGCGGCGCCGGAGAGGAGGTCATCCATCGGGTCGTAAACTGGCAGCAGATTGTATGCCAGGTGGTGGCGCCTTGGCCGGCCGGTCCCCAGCACCCGCCGGCGTGACCGTGCGTCAGTTCAGCCGCGCCGACGTCGAGGCGGGGCGCTGGCTCATCTACCGCGCCTACGCGGAGGCGCTACTCCGCCTGTACGGGCCAGGGGCGATGGAGCACTACGAGGTGCGCTCGCCCGAGTTCATGGAGCTGTACCTGGCCCGCGATCCGGCCGGCTGCCTCGCCGCCGAGGCGCCGGACGGGACGCTCGTCGGGGTAGTCTTCTGCTTCGCCTGGGGGGAGGCCGGCTGGTTCGGCTCGCTGGCCGTGGCCCCCGAATGGCAGGGGCGGGGCGTGGGCCAGCTGCTCGCCGCCAGCGCCATCGAGTATCTGTCGTCCCGCGGCTGCACCCGCCTGGGCCTGGAGACGTGGCCCGACGATCCGCTGGTGGGGCACCTGTACCGCAAGCTCGGCTTTCAGCCGGCACGCCTGACGGTCAAGCTATCGCGCGCAGTGAGTGCGGGCGACGATGAGGATATGGGCGTTGCCTCCCCGCGGCAGGCACTCCACCCAGAGCGCCCATCGGCGGCCGGCGAGCATGCGCCGGACGCGGCGCGCCCGGGGGCAGATGCCCCGCGGCCGCCCTGGAGTATGCAGTGGCTCACGGCGCGCTCCGGTGGGGACGTGGAGCGGGCGGTAGACGACGTCCAGGACGTGGCGCAGGCGCTGCACGCGGCGGATCCGGGCCAGGCGCGGATCGACTACCGCACCGAGGTGCGCGCGACGGTGTGCGCCGGGTGGGCGGAGGTGGCCGTGCTGCGCGAACCTGGCGGCCGGGCGGCCGCCGTTGCCCTGGCGAACGTGCGGCGGCCGAGCGGGGCGCGGGCCGGCGCCCTGGACCTGCGCCTGCTGCTGGTCAGGCCCGCGCCCCACGACGAGGCCGCGCTGGACGCCGTGCTTCAGGCCTGCCAGCAGCGCGCGGCGGCGCTCGGTATGCCGGCCATGACCTGCGACGTGAACCTGCGGTACACGAGAGCGGCTCGCCTGCTGCGCCGGCAGGGCTTTCGTCCCGTCTTCCGGCTGATCCGGATGGAGCGCCCGCGGCCCGGCGTGGATCTCCTGGGCCGCTCGGCGCTGATCGAGTGCGTGCGCTGGGCGGGGTAGGGTAAGTGGCGAGTAACGACGAGCGAGTGGGCGGTTCCCGTGCACGGTGCGCCCGCTGGCCGGTGATCAGGCGTTGGTCAGCAGGTAGGAGAGATATTCGATCTCGATGGAGAGGTCGACGCTGGAAACGTAGACGTCCTTCGGGACCTGTAGCTGCACCGGCGCGAAGTTGAGGATGCCCTTGATGCCGGCCTTGACGGCCGCATCGGCCACTTGCTGCGCGGCTGAGGCCGGCACGGTCATGATGGCCATCAGGATGCCCTGCTCCCGCACGACCTCCGGCAGGTCCTCCATCGGGCGGACGACGATGGTGCCGATGCGCCGGCCGTGCTTGGTGGCATCGACGTCGAAGGCGGCCACGATGTGGAAGCCCTGGCGCGCGAAGCCGGGATAGGCCATCAGGGCGGTGCCGAGGTTGCCCACGCCGATGAGGGCGATGTGCCAGGGGTGATCGAGCCCCAGGATGCTGCGCAGGCTCTGCTGGAGCTCGGCGATGTCGTAGCCGACGCCGCGCTTGCCGAAGGAGCCGAAGTAGGCCAGGTCGCGGCGCACCTGCGCGGCGGTAAAGCCGGTAAGCTGAGAGATCCGTTCAGAAGAGAGCGGTTCGGTTTCGCCCTTGGCCTCGAGCTGCCGGAGAAGGCGGTAGTACGTCGAAAGACGGCGTACCGTCATCGGCGGGATACGGGGTACCTTGGGCATCCGAGGACGTGTCGCGGCCGCCGGCTGCTCCATAGACGATCCAACATAGTGTCCCGGCCTGACCGAGCATCGCTGGCTGGGTGCTTCACGGGCGCCTTCCTCACGCTCTCGTCGCTCTGGGGCCGGCCGTATGGCGAGCCTCCCCGTCGCGGCGGGCGGGGGACCATTGGGGCGCGCGGGCCCGAGGCGGCCGCCCGCCGGTGGCCGGCCACGGAGCGATGTCTTTTGCTGGCGGACGGGACATTTACCTGGATTTCCCCACCGCCGCCCACGCTGCGTCGAGCCGCGCCTGTGCCGCGCGCTCGGCCGCCGCCAGTACTTCGGCAGGGGATTGTGATCCCAGGATAGCATCTTGGCGCGCCTGCGCGAGGAGGGGCCAGACGTCATGGGGGGCGGGGCAGCGGGGAGGGTAGCGCGTGTGGCGGAGCTGCTCCAGGCCATGGTCGCGGGCCTCGTCAAAGAGCTTGCTGCCCGTCCGGTACAGGGCGGCCAGGCGCCGGTCGATCACCAGCTGCCCGCTAAACGGGGGATACCACAGGACACGCCCTTCAATCAGGCCACCAGCCTCCTGGCCGGCGGCCACATGCCCCGCCGCCACCTCGCGCCGGGCGGTGGCTTGGGCGCCCGCCAGGGCGGCTTCGGGGCTGAGCAGAAAGCGCAGCACGTCCCAGGCCTCGTCCGGTGCACCGCGGAGGAGGCCGTAGGCCCACGTCCGGCTGGCGGACACCAGGGGCCACCCGTCACGCCGGCGGGGGACCTGCACGTAGCCCAGCGGGAACTCGGGCTGGCGGTGGAGCAGGCTCGAGACGAAGCGGGTGGACTCGATGCAGATGCTCACGCGTCCACCGGCAAAAGGATGCCCCTCGCCAAGGTCAGCGGCCGTGCCGGCGCGGGCTGGGGGCGGGAAGGGCCCGGTGGCCCGCAGGCGCCGCGCGCCTCCCAGCTCCTGCGCCTGCGCCACCAGCCAGGCCAGCGCCTCCACGTTCTCCGGCCGGCGGAACGTGGCGCGGCGCCCGTCGGGGGTCAGCCACTCGCCGCCGTTCTGCCAGCCCCACTGCTCCAGCGGGGCGCCGTGGTGTCGCGGATCAAACGGCAGGCGCGACCGCGCCTGGGGCGCGGCGGCGAGATCAAGCGCCGCGCGGCGGAGCGCTTCCCAGGTGATGGCGGGGCGCTCGAAGTCGAACCCCGCCCGCCGGAAGTCGATGCCGGCGTCGAGGAAGTGCCGGCGGTGAAAGTAGACCTGGCGCGCGTCGGTTTCCTCAGGCAGCGTATAGAGCTGCCCGTCGAACCCGTAGCCCGGCTGCAGGGCGTGGGGCATGAACCGCTTCAGGTCGTAACGATCGCGCTGCAGCAGGCCGTGCAACGGGCGCAGGCGCCGGCGTAGGGCGAGCAGGGGCACGTCGATCTGGTCCAGCCACAGCAGGTCGCCGGCATCGGGGTCGGCAGCGAGCGCCGCCTCCACCTGGTCGGGGTGCGGCGGCGCCGGCACCGCTTCCGGGGTCCCTGGAACGGGGCTCACCACGACGGGCGCGCCTGATGCCTCGGCGGCGCCCATGCGCCAGGCCTCGAGCTTGCCTTCCAGCGCCGCCGAATGGGGGGCCAGCAGGCGGATGGAGCGGGGCCGGCGCGACGGCGGAGCGCCGCCGGCACAGGCGGCGCCGAGCGCGGCGGGAGCGGCGCGGAGGATGAGGGTACGGCGGCGCATTAGCCGAGCGCGTCGAGCAGCCGGGCAGCCTGCTCAGAGGTGATCTTGCCCTCCTGGAGCATCTGTAAGATAAGACGGCGCTCCTGCTCCGCCGGCGGCCGGCGCACGCGGGCCCCAGCCGCCGGCGCGCCGGGGGCGCCCCATTGCTCCAGGCGCTCGGTGAACCACCAGCGCCCGCGCCCGGGCCGGGCGGCGCGGTCGGCCTTGCGCCCGCCTTCCTCCCAGCGCCCCGCGTGACGCTCCAGACGCTCCGCTGCCCGCCGCGCGTGCTCCTGCGCCCGCTCGACGGCGTGGTAGCTGCGTTCGACCTCCCGCTGCACCCGTTCCGCCACCCGCCGCGCCTGCTCGTCGATCCGCTCCGCCGCCTCGTCCAGCCGGCGAGCGACCTCCTCCGAGATGCCCGCCTCGCTGGCGCGGATGGCGCGCGTCATCTCGGCGAAGATGCGCCGGCCGTGCTCGGACATCAGGCGGGCGAACTCCGCCAGGTCGGGCGGGCCGGGGGGCGTCTGGGGCGCGGCGCCGGCTTCCGCCCCGCCGGGCTGGCCTGTCGCCACCGGCCGGACCACCGTCTCACCCCCCGCGCGCGTGACGCGCATGGAGCGAAGCTGCACCGCCGGAGGCAGGAGCACCTCGGCCGGCAGGCCCGACGGCAGCGTGATCGTCCCGCCGGCCATGCGGATGCGGAACGTCTCGCCGTCCTGCAATACAAAGGGAGGCGGGCTCGCCTCCGAGGCGATCTTGATCACCGGCTCATCCCAGTCCTTGAGCGCCACCGTGCCGGAGCTATCGCGCAAATCTAGGACAGCGCGCTGGCCGGCGCTGAAGGTCAGCTCAGCCGCCCCCGTGGCGGTGCCCTGCGTCGTCTCGTTCGTTTCGTCCATCGCGTATCCACTCCCGGTCGTCTATGACCTTTCAAATCAGGTGCCTGGCCCGTTCGCCTGCTGGCGGCCGCTGCGAGCACGCTCGTTGACTGCTGCGAGATAGCGCCGGCTACGCAATCCCCTCGGATCAGGCGTCACACCGTACTAGACGCTGCCGCCGCCCAGCCCGCGTAGGCGGCTGATGGCCTCGTCCACGGTGAGCTGGCCGGCGTGCAGCTGGTCCAGGATCGCCAGGCGCTCCGCGCGGGCGCCGGCCTCCTCCTCGGCGCGCTCCCCCTCCGGCGGGCCCTCTGCGGGCGCCTCGTAGCCCAGGGCGCGGATGACCTCGTCCAGGCGGCTGCGAACGGTGGGGTAGGAGATGCCCAGCTCTCGCTCGACGTCGCGGATCACGCCGCGGTTCTTCAGGAACACGTCCACAAAGCGGAGCTGCTCGCGGCTCAGCCGGTCGAACTTGGAGAGCTGAAAGGTCCCTTCCAGGCCGGTGCCGCACTGCGGGCAGCGTAGGTGCGTCACCACCAGCTCCGCCTCACACATCGGGCAGCGGCCGATCACTTCCGGCATCGGGCATAACTCCTGCTGAGGAAAATTGAGCTATCGCTCAACAATATCAATCCAGACTATGCGTATCTTAAGGTCTGGACCGGTCGCGTGTCAATGGGGCGCGGGCGCCGGCCGGGGGGCATGCGTGGCTGGCCGGCCTGGTCGGCTGGATAGTAGCGGGGTGTCGATGGGGTGTGGGCGCCGGCCGGGGGAGCGTGCCAGCGGGGCAAAGGTACTGGGCGGTGGGAACGGGCGCGCTGAGCCGGCGCCGGTGCGGTATGATTGCTAGGACGGACCAGGAGGAACACGACGATGCCCTTTAATCTTGGCGGGCCAGAGCTGATCATCATCCTCGTCATCGTGCTGATCGTCTTCGGCGCGGGCAAGCTCCCCAGCGTGATGCGCGATCTGGGGCGAGGCGTGAAGGAATTCAAGAAGGCGCAGTCGGAGGAAGAGGCGGCGATGACCACGTCACCGACCGTGGCCGCGCCTCCAGCGGCGAGCACCGCACCTTCCGCCAATGGCGCCGGCGCGGCCGCTCCCGCGCGGGCTCCCGAAACGTCGCAGCGGGCCTAGCGGGCCGACTACGACTCACCGCTCCGGCCGGGCCTTGACCCCGGCCGAGCTATAGCTTCTGGCTCAGCCACGAGAGCGGACGCTCCCACGAGCGTCCGCTTTTGCGTTGCCTACGGACGCGCTCTATTCGAGCACCCAGCGATCGAGGTCCCGCTGGTAGTCGAGCAGCTCACCATCGCGGAAGAAAAGGCCGATCTCGTAGGCGGCCGTCTCGGGGCCGTCCGAGGCATGGACGAGGTTGCGCAGGCCGGCCAGGGCGAGGTCGCCGCGGATGGTGCCGGACGCCGCCTCGTGCGGGCGGGTCTTACCGACCATGGCGCGGACGACCTCGATGGCGTGGGGCGCCTCCAGCACGGCGACGACGACGGGGCTGCTGGTGATGTAGCTCACCAGGTCCTCGTAGAAGAACTTGCCCTGGTGTACGGCGTAATGGCGCTCCGCCAGCGGCCGGTCGATGTGGATCAGCTTGAGGCCGACCAGCTTCATCCCGCGGCGCTCGAAGCGCCCCAGGATCTCCCAGATCAATCCGCGCTGGACGCCGTCCGGCTTGACGATGACCAACGTTCGTTCCACGTCCATGGCCATAGATCGGTTGCCACCTCTGTACTCTGTGCTCGTGTGTGCTGCCGGCCTGCCCTGGTCCGCGGTCGGCGCCAGACCGTGGCGCCAGCGCTGTTGGGGCGCCGGCCCTTAGCGCTGGCGCCGCAGACGGCGTAGCTCCAGCCGGATCATGCCCAGGTTGGCGCCGGCCTGGGCGCGCACCACCGCTGTGCGCCCGTCCGCCAGCGGCGCGGCCAGGATGGCGCCACCCTGCGCCTCGATGATGGCATCACTGAGGCCGCCGAGCGAGAGGTCGTCGGTGGCCTGCTGGAGGGCGCCGGCCAGAGCGGCCAGTAAGGCGCCCTCGGCGCCGGCGACCTCGCCCGCCCCGCTGGCGGCGGCGACGCCGTCCGGCGTCACGACGTAGGCTGCGGCGACGCCGGGCAGGCGTCGCAACGTGCCGATGATCTGGTCTTCCACGCGTTCCACGCTCGCCATCCTTGTCTGTGACGCGATGCTCAGGGTAGTCCGGCGGCCCTCTTCTGGATGCGCTCCGATGGTCCAGGCGGGTGAGGCCGGTCAGGGGGCGCCGGAGCGCGCCTGACCGGCCTGCGTCCCCGCGACGCTGGTGCGCAGGAGACGCAGCGCCTGGCCATAGGCCCGCATCGCGTCAAGGTATCGACGCGCGCGCATGGCCTCATCGCCGGCCTGCATCGCCTGGGCCACCGTCGGTGCTTCCTCACCGCGAGGCGCAGGAGCCGTCACAGTCTCGGCGGCGGCCGGCACGGCCGGCGCTATCGCCTCCGGCGCTTCCGCGAGCGGGGCGGCGCTGCCGGCGGGCTGAACCGCCGGCTCGCCTTCGATCTCAGCGGGCACGGGCGCCGGCTGCTCCGGCTGGACCTCCACCGGCGCGGCCCCGGCGTCGCTGGGGGCCTCTGCCGGCTCGATAGCGCCTGCCGGCTCCGCGGCGTGAGGTGCTTCTACAGGGCCAGCGGGATGCGCCGGCTCCGCCGCCACGCCAGCTTCCGGCTCGGCGGCGGCCGGGGCCGCTGGAGGCGGGACGGCCAGGCCGAGCTCGGGGGCGGGCGCCTGGGCCGCGGGGACGCTATCGACGGGCAGCGGGGCCGGCCGGTCGTCGAAGAGGCGGGCGGCGATCCTGCCTTCGGGGTCGACGGCCCGCGCCCGCGCCAGGAGGTGGGTTGGGTCCTGGCCGAGGGCCTGCCAGTGGGCGGCGACGAGCAGGTTGGCCGCGACGCAGTCCGGCCAGCGCTCCAGCATGGACGAGGCCACTTCCTGCGCGCCTTCGGCGTCACCCATGCGCCAGAGCGCTTCCGCCAGGAGCAGGTGCAGGTCCGCACGGGCTGGATCCTGGCGAAGGAGGGCGCGGGCCTCGGCGGCCGCATGCTCGAAGAGACCGCCTCGCAGATAGATGCGCGCCAGGGCGGCGCGGGTCAGGGGCAGCGCCGCCGGCTCCCCTGCCAGGGTGCCGGCGGCGCGCCGAGCGGCCTGCAGGCGCTCCTCGATGGCCGGGTTCCCCGGGTCCAGCTCCCACGCCCGCAGCCAGGCCGGCTCCGCATCCGCCGCGCCGCCGATGGCTTCCCTGGCCTCGGCCAGGGCCACCTGCGCCACGACATCTCTGGGATCGGCATCGATGGCCGCCTGGAGCGCGCCCATGGCGGCGCGGGCCTCCCCCTTGGCCAGGAGGGCCAGGCCCAGCAGGCGCTGCGCCTCCAGGCCGCGGGGCAGCAGGGCCAGGGCCCGCCGCGCCGCGGCGGCGGCCTCGTCCGGCTGGTTCTGGTCCAGCAGGGCCCGCGCCTGAGCGCACCACGCGCCGTAATCGGCGACCGCGGGGGCGACGATGGTCTTGGCAGTCGGCTCACTCATGGATTGCCATCGGAGGCGGCGCGATCCAGGGCGCGGATGGCGGTGCAGATGGCGTGATTGAGGATCAGGTGGCCGTCTTCGGCCTGCTCAATCGTTCGTCCCGGCACGATCAGGGCCACGTCCGCCAGGTCCTTCAGGGCCCCGCCATCGAACCCGATGAGGGCGATGACCGTGGCGCCGACCGATCGCGCGTACTGTGCCGCGAGTAACACGTTCCGCGAGTTTCCGCTCCCTGAGACAGCAATCAGAACGTCGCCGCGCCGGAGGAGGTTACGCGCCTGCTCCAGGAAGACCTGGTCGTATCCCTCGTCGTTCGCCCAGGCGGAGAACAGAGCCACGTTGTCGGTGAGGGCGGCGGTGCGGAAGCGCCCGAACCGCTCGTGGCGGGTATTCTTGGCCAGGTCGGCCGCGAAGTGGGACGCGGTGGAGGCGCTGCCGCCGTTGCCACAGAAGTAGATGGTCGCGCCCCGCGCCCTGGCGTCCCGCAGGAGCGCCACCGCGCGGTCGAGCTGGGGGGTCAGGACCGCCCCCATGGCGGCGCTCAGCTCCGCCAGGTACTGCCGGACGATGGGCGTCGCCGAGCCAGTCGTCACGCGACGATGGTAGCACGGCATCGGGGAGCGACGTCACGCGCGTCCCCATGCCGGGTGACATCAGTGTGCCAGGCCGGCGGCGCCCTCACCCTGGCCCTCGTCCAGAGGAGGCGAGACCTCACCCCTTCGGTCGGGGCCGCGCCGCACTCCCTGCCCCACTTGGCCCAGCCGCCCCCGCTCCGACACGGAGCGGGGCCGCCGGCAAGGGCTGGCGCCGGCCGGACCGTTTGCTCGCGCCCGGATATCCGAGAACCGAAGCACCGCGCGCGAAGTTCCAGCGCCTATTGAGCTGCGCTTCCGAGGGCCGGCGGTCAGGCGCCGGCCGGCTCAATGCCTGCCAGCTCCCTGGCGTAGGTCTTGGCCGCCTCGGTGTCGTAGTTGCGCAGGATGGTGAGCTTCTCCGCTTCGATCGAGCCTTCGGCGTGGATGGCCAGCACCTCCTGGTAGCCGCCGAAGTCGGAGGCCGTCAGGTCGGCGGCCAGGTTCAGGGCCCGCAGGCGCTGCTCCGCGTCCACCCCGAGCTTGCCACCGAGGTAGCGGCGCACCAGGGCGCCGAGGTCGGGGGCGGCGAGGTCTTCCTCGGCCGGCGCGGTGACCAGCAGGCCGCCGGCGATGTCCTGCACGCGGGCCACGGCCTGGTGATAGCCGGTGGCGAAGTGCAGCTTGGCCACGTTGACGGTGAGAGGGTCGGGGACGGCGATGCCCGGCTCGCGTCGGCGGCACCGGTGGGCGGCCATGTGGCATAGGGCGCGCAGCCCTTCGGCGTAGGCAATCAGCCAGGCCAGCTTGTCGCGCACGTGCCCTGCGCGCTCGATCCCATTGTACTCGGCCAGGAGCAAGGCGGTGCCTACCAGCGCGTCCACCAGGGGCAGCTTGTAGGAGATGGCGGTGAAGCGGTGGAACTCGACGAACGTCAGGGCCAGCGGCCCCGCGAACTGCCACTCGCCCGCCAGGAAGACGCGCTCGTTGGGGACGAAGACGTCGTCGAAGATGGTGAGCGTCTCCATCATCTTGTGGCGGGCGGAGATAGGGTGCTCGAAGGCGTTCCTGGGGGCGGCGCCGTGTGGGCTGGCGATAAGCGTCAGGCCGGGCGTGGCCACGGGCACGGCGAAGGCCACGGCGTAGGGGGCATCGGCCTCGCCCATGGCGCGGGTCGGCAGGACGATGAGCTCGTTGGCGTTGGTGGAGACGGAGGTATGGGCCTTCGCCCCCCGCACGACGATGCCGTCGGCGCGACGCTCCACGATGCGCAGATAGGCGTCTGGGTAGCCGCGAGCGGCTTGCTCGGCCGGCCCGAGGGACCGGTCGCCTTTGACGTCCGTCTGCGCCACGGCGATGGCCAGGTCGTCGGCGGCGCACCGTTCCAGGTAGGCCGCCACGCGCGGCCCGTAGGCGGTGCCCAGGCGCCGGTCCAGCTCATGGGCGACGATGGACAGGGCAAAGAGGGCGTCCGTGCCAATCTCCTTGATCAACACCACCAGCGTCCCGCCGAGGCGGGTGGCGGCCTCGATCAGCCGGCTGCGCGCCAGGAGGTCGTCTGCCGAGCGGGGTGGGACGTAGTACCGGCTCCGGCCGTCGACCACCGCCAGGTCGCGGTAGCGGGGGTCCTCGGCCATCTGGTAGTCGATGGCGGCGTGACGGGCGGCCAGGCCAATGACGGGATGGGCCGTCACGTCGTCGACCAGGCGCCCGCGATAGTAGACGCGGCGCCCGTCGCGCAGGCTGTCCAGATACTGCTGCACGGTTCGCAAGGCCATCTCGCACTCCCCGAATGGTTTCGTCCCTGCCGGCTTCGTCCCCGCCGCTGCGCTGCCCGCCGGCTCCGTTCGCGGCCCCATGGCGCCCGTCAGGCGGCCAGCACGCGCCGCACCGCGTCGTAGACGTCGTCGGCGTCCGGCAGGAAGGCGTCGCGGAGGGTCTGGCTGAGCGGCAGCGGGGCGTGGGGCGCGCCCACCCGCACCACCGGCGCGTCCAGGTCGAAGAGGCAGGCCTCCGCCACGGCGGCGGCCACCTCCGCACCGAACCCGCCCACCTTCCAGGCCTCGTGGGCGACGACGAGGCGGCTGGTCTTTCGCACCGAGGCGAAGAGCGTCTCCGTATCCAGGGGGGCTAGCGTGGCCAGATCCACTACCTCCACGCTGACGCCCTCCCCGGCCAGGGTCTCCGCCGCCGCCAGGGCCTTATGGACCATCCACGCCGTGGCGGCGACGGTCACATCGGTCCCCTGGCGCCGGACGAAGGCCCGGCCGATGGGGACGGTGTAGTCGCCATCCGGCACCTCTTCGCGCAGGCTGTGGTAGAGGTACATGTGCTCGAAGAAGAGCACGGGGTTGGGGTCGCGGATGGCGGCGATCATCAGACCCTTGGCATCGGCCGGGGTAGACGGCATGACCACCTTCAAGCCGGGCACGTGGACGAACCAGGCTTCGTAGCATTGCGGGTGGCCGCGGTACGGCCCGTCGCCAATCCGCGTCCGGAGCACCATGGGGACACTCGCCTGGCCGGCGGTCATGTAGTGCAGGTTCGCAGCCTGCAGCACGATCTGGTTCATGCACGTGGGCAGGAACTCGCCGAAGGAGATCTCCACGATGGGGCGCCTGCCGACCAGGGCCGCGCCGACCGCCGCCCCGACCATCGCCGACTCGGAGATGGGCGCGTCCCTGACGCGCCGCGGCCCGAACTCGTCGAACAGGCCCTGAGCGCCGCCCATGGCGCCCCCCATCGGCCCCACGTCCTGGCCGATCAGAAAGACGTCGGGATCGCGCCGCATCTCAAGGCGTATCCCTTGCACCAGCGCTTCGACGAACGTCAGCCGGGCCATGGTCCGTGCTCCGCTCCGCCCTTAGTGCCGGGCCGCCGACGCCGTCTGGCCGGCGGGATCAGGGATCAGGATATGGCAGACCACGCGCCCTGGGAAGGGACCTGTCATGGGGCGAAGACCTCGTCCAGCCCGAGATCAGCCGGCTCAGGCAGGGGGGCCTGCTGGGCTTCGGCCACGGCCGCGGCTACCTCGGCGCGCGCGTCGTCCCACAGGCGGGCGGCGTCGGCGGCCGTCAACTCGCCGGCCTCGATCAGGGCGCGCTCGTAGCGCGGGATCGGGTCGTGCGCCCGCCATTGCGCCACCTCGTCCGCGGAGCGATAGGTCTGGGGATCGGCCGCCCAGTGCCCGCCCAGGCGGTACGTTACGGCCTCGATCAGGGTCGGGCCTTCCGCTGCGCGGGCTCGCGCCACGGCCGCCTGCACTGCCTGGTGCACCGCGACGACGTCGTTGCCGTCTACCGTCTCTCCAGGCATGCCGTACCCCGCGGCGCGGGCGGCGATACGCTGGCAGGCGAGTACCTGAGAGACGTGCAGCGAGATCGAGTACTGGTTGTTCTGGCAGACGTAGACGATCGGCAGCTTCCACACCGCAGCCAGGTTGAGCGCCTCGTGGAAGTCGCCACGGTTGGCCGTGCCATCACCGAACGAGACCACGACCACGCGGTCGCTGCCCTCGTACTGCAGGCCGAGGGCGGCGCCGGTGGCGACGCCGATCGTCGTCCCCAGGTCGCCGGCGACCCAGGGCACGATGTGCTTGTCTACAGGGCCGGTGAAGGCCGGCGCGCGGCCGCGGGCGTAGCCGCTGGCCTTGCCCAGGGCCTGGCCGATGAGGCGGGCCAGCGACGCGCCCCGCATGTAATAGGTGATGAAGGGGCCGCGATAATGCGGTGCGATCACGTCGTCCGCCCGCAGGCCGAAGAAGGTCCCGACGATGGTGGCCTCCTCCCCTTCCGCGGGGAACCAGCGCGGGTTGAGGTCACAGCAAGCGCGCTCCAGGATGCGGCTCAGGATCATGAGCCGCAGCAGCTCCACGCGCCAGGATCGCGCGGCGGACGGCGCGGCGGGGCTGAGGCTGGCGACGGACATAGCCACTGAGGTATAGCATCGTACCGGCCGGGTGAGCCAGCGGGGTATGCTCAGTGCAGGCGCAGCGGCGCTGCGCGACCTGGCCCCGCCAGGGCATACCCGGTTGGGCCGGCGCGGGACCGCGGCACACGTGACCAGGGATGACGAGGATGAGCGCTGACGGCGGGCAACCGACCGTGCTGATTGTGGATGACGACGCGGTGCTTCGTCGGTTGTGTCGCCACACCTTGAGCGCGTCTTATCGGGTGATCGAGGCCGAGAATGGGGCGCAAGCGCTGCGCCTGCTCTACCAGCACCGTCCGGACCTGGTGATCCTGGACGTCTCGATGCCCCAGATGGACGGCTGGGAGACGTGCCGGCGGATCCGGGAACTGACCGATACGCCGATCATCATGCTCACTGCCCGCGACGCCGACCACGACGTGGCCCGTGGGCTAGACGCGGGGGCAGACGACTACGTAACGAAGCCCTTCAGCCCGGTGGAGCTTCAGGCGCGCATTCGGGCCGTGCTGCGCCGCAAGAGCCGGCCCGCCGACGATGAGCCGCGGGCGTTCAGCTTCGACGAAGGGCGCCTGGTGGTTGACACGGCGCGGCGCCTTGCGGTGGTGCGCGGCCAGGAGGTCCCGCTCAGCGCGACGGAGTACAAGCTGCTAGAGCTCTTTGCGCGCCACCCGGACCAGGTGCTCTCCCACGACCAGATCCTGGAGGTGGTGTGGGGGCCGGCCTACGCGGGGGAGCACGGCTACGTCAAGACGTACGTGGGCCTGCTGAGGAGCAAGATCGAGGAAGACCCGCGCAACCCGGTCTACCTGCGCGCCCGCCGCGGCCTGGGCTACTACCTCAGCCGGCGCGGCGCTAGCGCCGCCACGGACGTGGAGGGGTGAGCAGGGCAGGTAGGGGCTCTCTTACGGGCATCGCCCCCGCACCGCATTGGGGAAGGACTACGGATGTCAACCCCCTTCGGCCGGGGCTGCACTGCACCGGCGGGAGGACCTTACCCCTTTCGGCCGGGGTCGCGCCGCATTCCTGACCCTCCCCCGCCCACCGTGCGACTTGGCCCCGCTGCCCCCTCGCCGACGCAGAGAAGGGGAACGAGGGCTTTGGGGCGATGGCGTGATCCGCAACCGTTACACAGGTGCCGGCCATGGGTGTCACCACCTGCTGGAGTGCGCCGTTACGTTCCCTCTCCAAAAGGGAGAGGGTGAGGGCTCAACCAGCGGGGAACATTAGTGGCACCCCTGGCGATTGTCGGTCCTCGGGCCAGGCCCGGTTCGTGGTATGATTGTGCAGCGGCCTTCCATGGCTGCTGCTTCAGTGTCGCTGGCCGATGTAGCTCAGCGGTAGAGCAGCTGTTTCGTAAACAGCAGGCCGTCGGTTCGAATCCGACCATCGGCTCCAGGTCCCCCAGGTAGAGATGGCCCCTCAGGGCGCACCTGAGGGGCCTTTCTGTGTCCCTGCACTTGGGCGGATACCCCAAGCGGCGCTTCCATGTCCCTTAGGCCGGGCACCGTGTCGAGGAGCGCGGCCGGCCAGGACGAGTGAGCGGCACGCCGTCTGTCATAACTGGGTACGGCCGAGGGGGACGGCCTGGCTGCTTCCTGATACGCTAGCATGGAAGCATGCGGCAACGTCCTGAACAGGGGGAGCAGACGCCGGCGGCGAACGCGCAACGGGCCCTGGTGGCCGCGCTTCGCGCCCGCGAGCGGGTGCTGCAGGCGGCGGCCGCGGCCGCGGCGGGCGGGCCGCCGGAGCACCGGCGATTGCGGCTGGAGTATTGGGTGACGGTGAAGGATGACGAGGCCGACGCTGCCTTCCTGCTGGCCCTGTATCAGCGGCGCCTGGAGCAGCTGGCCGCCATGGGGCGCTACCGTGGGGGAACTACGCTGATCCGCGTCAACGAAGCCGCGCCGTGATCACGTGAGGCACACCGTGGCCCACGGTGCTAGCTGCAGGCTGGGCCGACCAGGGGGAGGGGGAGCTGACGTCTACCGGCTGGGCGCGTCACGCGGGGGCCTGCTCGTCCGTTTGCAGCAGGCGTGAAGTGGGCAGAAGGAGACGCCGCCTGCCGGGCACGGCACGCTCGCAGCTTTGACGCCCTCACGCGTTCGTGGCGGCGCCGCACCGGCAACGACGCGGCGCGGATGGAGCTGCCGGCCGTCCACGGCGGCGCAGGCGCTTGGATGGCGGGCCAGTCGGCTGATCCAGCGCCGGGTCGGCTCCGTAACGATGCGGGGCACGAGCATGGGCACCCCTCGCACCTCGAGCATGCTCAGCGTCTACAGCAGGTCGCGCAGTCCCTGCCCCTCACGGCCGCAGAACGCGCGGCGGTAGTGGCGGCCCTGCGCGGCGAGACGTGCGCCGACGACTTTGATGAGCGCTGGATCGCGGAGTTCGTACGCCGCAGCCCGGCCTGGACGGCCACCCCGCGGCCGCCGGCCCTGGAGAGCGTGGGGCGGGAGAGCCTGGTGCGCAAGCTGCGCCAGCTCTCGGCGGACGAGAAGCTGGCCCTTGCCGGCTGGGTCGAGCAGCAGCTGTGGCCCTGGGTGCCGCCTGGCGCGCCCGGGGCGCCGGAGACCCTGCACCTGCCGGAACCCCCTTCGTCGACGCCGTAGCAGCGGCGTCGACGAAGGACGCCGGCGGAGCTTAGCCTCGACTAGTTCACGGCCGGGGAGGACTTCCCTCTCCCAAATGGGGAGGGCGAGGGCTCCGCTCGGGAATACTCCGCGTTAGCTCTCCACCTCCAGGGAGCCTCGTGTCACGTCGACGAGGACGGCGCCGGCCACGGCCATCGTCTCCCGCGCGGCCTGGGCGTGGCGCGGATCGCCCGTGGCCACGGCGATGATCGTATCCCCCACGTCCAGGCGGCGCGCGTAGCGCAGGGCCAGCTCGTGGGGCAGGCCGCTCCCGCGCCGCGCCAGGGCGCCGGCGGCCCCAAGGAGTAGCGATCCGGCCACAATGGATGCGCCGGTCAGCACCACGGGAGAGAGGAAGGCTCGCGCCATGGCCAGCGGGTCCAGCCCGAGCTGGCGAAACAGCAGGGCCGCTGCCGCGGTGCCGGCGGCGCCGAACACCATACCGGCGATGGCGCCGGCCCCCGCGCGCTCCGTGCGGTTGGCCAGCCTGGCGGGGGACGCGGCAGCCTGAACCGGCACCTCCCCTGCTAAGCGCACCCGCCCGCCGCCGGTCTGGCTCACGGCGGTCAGCGTCGGGGCAGCGAACCCCGCGTCGAGCAGCGCTCGCGCCGCGCGCTCCGCCTCGCTGAGCGTGGCGAAGGCGGCGATGGCGAGGTGGGGCATAGGGGTGGCGGCTCAGCTGCCGCGCCGCGTTCCCGCCTGGCGCAGCGGAGACGCCAGCGCCGCCCCGGCACGGGCCTGGAGAGAGCCGGGCATGATCTGCATCACCTCGATGCGCGTGCCGTCGGGATCGGTGATCCAGAACTGCCAGTTGCCGTCACGGCCCAGCTTCGGCTCTCCGGCCGTCTCCACGCCTTGGGCCGTGAACTCGCGGTAGCTCTCCTGAATGTCGTCCACCAGCAGGCAGCAGTGGACGTAACCCGTCTTCGTCCGGCCCTGGTCGGCCGGCTCCGTGCCGCCGGGAAAGAGTTCCAGGAAGGAGTGCTCATTGATCTGGAGGTACACCAGGGCCACCCCCGTCCCGTCCGGACGGTCCAGGCGGAAGGCCTCCTTCAAGCCCAGCTTGGCGTAGAACGCGAGCGACTGATCAAGGTTGCGGCAGCGAATGGCGACGTGCCCCAGGTGTGTGATGGCCATGGTAGTGCCTCCCTCCTTCTCCGCGCGGTGACCCGTGCAGTACCGCATAATGCAGCACGGATGGTACGCCTGGCAAACCGGCAGGGGACCGCGCCGAGCAGAGCGGCCGAGCATAGTGGATAGAGAAACCAGCGAAGGAGGAACGATGGCGGCAGGAAAGCTCCAGGGCAAGGTAGCACTGATCACGGGGGCGGCGTCGGGCATTGGCGAGGCGATGGCCAGGCTGTTCGCCCGCGAGGGCGCCAGCGTCGTCGTGGCGGACGTCGATGCCGCCGGCGGCCGGCGGGTGGTGGAAGAGATCAGGGCGGCCGGCGGCCAGGCCTTCTTCCAGCAGGTAGACGTCTCGCGGGCCAGCGAGGTGGAGGCCGCGATCAATGCCTGCATCGGGCAGTACGGGCGCCTCGACGTCCTGTGCAATAACGCCGGCATTGGAGTGGCGGCCGTGTGCCATGAAACGAGCGAGGCCGATTGGGACCGCACCATGGCCGTCGACCTCAAAGGGGTCTTTCTCGGCTGCAAGTACGCCATCCCCCATATGCTGCGCCAGGGAGGCGGGGTGATCTGCAATACGTCGTCGGTGGCCGGGCAGGTGGGCGTGCTGAACCGCGCCGCCTACTGCGCCGCCAAGGCGGGGGTGGTCGGGCTGACCAAGTCCATCGCCGTCGACTACGCCGATAAGGGCATTCGCTGTAACGCGCTGCTCCCCGGCACCGTGGACTCACCGTGGATCGCCAAGATCGTGGCCCAGCAGCCGGACCCGGAGACGCAGCGGAAGCTCATGGAGGCGCGCCAGCCGATCGGGCGCATGGGCCGGCCGGAAGAGATCGCTGCCGCCGCGCTCTACCTCTGCTCCGACGATGCGGCCTTCGTCACAGGGACGGGGCTGGTGATCGACGGGGGACTGACCGCCCGTTAGCCCGCGCCATTCACGGCCGGCGACTGGCTCCCTCTCCCTCTGGGAGAGGGCGAGCGAGGAACAGCCCCACGCACGGGGGCAGGATCGTCTCCATCTCCGTCTGGGAGATGGTACTGGCTCCGCTGCACGTGGGCGGCGGGGGAACGCCGGCAGGTCCACCACTCGCTCGAAGGCGGGCGGAGGGCGGCGGGCGCGGCGTGCGCCTGGCACGCTCAGTGCACGAGCAGCGGACCGCCACGAGCATCGCGGGC
>DAOTTI010000278.1:0-2708 GCA_034437795.1 Chloroflexota bacterium
GCTCATGCCATGCTGAGCCAGGTGGGTGGCGGTGCCAATGGCCGCCGCCGCGTGCTGTGTCGGATACATTCCGTGGTCTGCTCATGGAGAGGGTACACGCTCTGGCCGTCGATCCGGAGAATTGGTCGCCTGGTACTGGAGCGCGCCTGCGCCCCGTCAGTCGGTCCGCAACTGGCCAGCGGAACGCGTAATGCGCAATACGGAATGCGTAATGGGGTGATGGGTGGGGGTGGTTTCACTGCAAGCTGCTGTGCGCTGGCGGGCAAGTCGTCGGGCCCGCGACGGCGGAGCCCGGCGCCGGCTGCACCGGCGGCCGCCGCGACGCGGTCACGTGGTACGGTAATGCCCATGACCCGCCCGCCGAACATCGTGCTCATCATTACCGACGACCAGGGCTACGGCGACCTGGCCTGCCACGGGAACCCGTACATCGCTACGCCTCACCTGGATCGGCTGCACGCCGAGAGCATCCGCCTGACCAACTTCCACGTCGGGCCGACCTGCTCGCCCACGCGGGCGGGGCTGCTGACCGGCCACTATCACAACAGCACCGGCGTGTGGCACACCATCGGCGGCCGATCGCTCCTGCGCCGCGACGAGCGGACGCTGGCGAGCTACCTCTCGGATGCCGGCTACGTCACGGGGCTCTTCGGCAAGTGGCATCTGGGCGACGCCTACCCGTATCGCCCGCAGGACCGTGGCTTCCAGGAGGTGGTGACCCACGGCGGCGGCGGGGTCGGCAATACGCCGGATTACTGGGGCAACAACTACACCGACGACCACTACTGCCGCAATGGGAGGTGGGAGCGGTTCGACGGCTACTGCACCGACGTCTGGTTTCGGCTGGCGCTCGACTTCATCGCCCGCCACCGCGAGCGCCCCTTCTTCTGCTACCTTGCCACCAATGCCCCCCACGCGCCACACATCGTGCCGGAAGCCTTTATCCGGCCCTACCGCGACCTGGTCGGTTCCGATCCGGCGGCGGCCAGGTTCTTCAACCATCCCGCCTCGGACCAGATGCTCAAGTTCTACGGCATGGTCACCTGCATCGACCACAACGTGGGCGTCCTGCGCGCCAGGTTGGAAGCAATGGGGCTGGCGGAGCACACCATCCTGATCTTTATGACCGACAACGGCAGCGCCGGCGGCCTGGCGCGGGACCGCCAGCAGTTCGTCCTCCACGGCTACAACGCCGGCATGCGCGGCGGCAAGGGCAGTCCCTACGAAGGCGGCCACCGCGTGCCCTTCTTCCTGCACTGGCCGGCCGGTGGGCTGGCCCAAGGGCGAGACATCGCCACGCTGACTGCCAATATCGACGTCTTGCCCACGCTGCTGGAGCTGTGCGGGGTGCCGTACGAGCCGGCCGCCTTCCACGGCCGGAGCCTGGTGCCCTTACTGCACGGCGAGGCCGCGCCGTGGCCGGAGCGCGCCATCGTCACCGATTCCCAGCGCCTGCTCCAGCCGGTGAAGTGGCGCCAGAGCTGCGTGATGCGCCAGGAGGCCGGGCGTGAGTGGCGCCTGATCAACGGGAGGGCCCTGTACGACCTCCGCGCCGACCCCGAGCAGCGCACCGACCTGGCGTCAGTGTACCCCGAGGTCGTGGCGCGCCTGCGGGACGACTACGAGGCGTGGTGGCGCCTGGTCTCCGCCCGGTTCGGCGAGGAGATCCCCATCCGGCTCGGCGAGACGGACGAACCGGTGCTCCTCACGTCGCACGACTGGCGACGCGATCCGGCCGAGGAGCGCGTGACCTCGATCGAAGGCGGTGACGACACCCGCTGCGTCTGGAACCAGGCGCAGGTCCGCCAGGGTCTGGCGTACAACGGTTACTGGGAGGTCGAGGTGGCCCGCCCCGGCGCCTACCGCTTTGAGCTACGGCGCTGGCCGAGAGAGGCCGGCCTGCCGCTCCGTGCCGGCATCCCCGGAGAGATCAGGGGATACGACGACCGGATCGCGGATGGCTACGGCGGCGGGCGGGCCATTCCCGTGGAGCGTGCCGGCCTTCGCATCGCTGGCATGGAGGCGGCAGCGACTGTCGGCGCCGACGATGCCACGGCCATCTTCGAGCTTGACCTGCCGGCCGGCCCGGCGCACCTCGAGACGTGGCTGTCCACCGGCGATGGCCTGACCGTCGGCGCCTACTACGTGTACGTGGAGCGGATCGGGCGCGACGCGCCGTGACTGGCGGCGCAGGGGCTAACCCACTGCGCGGGTAGGGACGCGCTTACGCCCCCGGCGCGGGGTGGAAGCCCGGCGCCACCACCGGCGCGTCCGGCGGCACGCCCTCTTCCACGATCAGCAGCGGGCTCCCGCCGACGTAGAAGTAGCCAGGCGGGTCCCCGCCAAAGAGGTCGAAGTGCCGCGTGGCGCGGTCGAGCGTCACCGTCAGGCGCCCAGCGCGATCACGGGGCAGCGGCGCCTCCCCGCCATACTTGTCCACCACGCGGGCCTGCTCCCCCCACGCCTTCACGCTCACCGGCATCGGCGAGCCCGTGCCGTTCCACAGCACGTGCGCCCGCCGGTCGCCCTTCTGGAAGACGGCCAGGTGCGCCGCCCACTCGTAGCGTGAGGCGTACCGCCGGTAATTTCGGGGATCGGGCCGACGCCGGATCAGCAGCCGACACCAGTCGGCATTGCCCAGGTAGGTGGCGGCCAGCTGATAGGCCACGAAGGCCGGTCGGATGCGCGCCGGGTCGTCGTTCTCCCGC
>DAOTTI010000279.1:0-41417 GCA_034437795.1 Chloroflexota bacterium
GGGGCAGGGGGGGCGGCGCGGACGCGACCAAGGGGGTGAGGGCTGTCGTGGCGGCCGGTCGGGGGAGTAGTGCGTGGATGCCAGCCCTGCCGCGGGCGCGCGCGGCCAGCTTCGGCAGGCGCTCCGGCCGGGAGCCACCGCGGCGCTCAGGCCGCGAAGGCCTCGCCGATGCGGTGAATGGCGAACTCCTGATGGCCGATGATCTCGGCGGTGGTGAGCTGGCCGTTGCACACCTCGATCATGAGCCGGTAGAGCTGCGGGCCAAGCTCCTCCTTGGTCGCCGTGCCTTCGATGATGGCGGCCGCTGAGAAGTCGATGTTGTCCTGCATGCGCGCCACCGTGCTCGGGTTGGCGCAGACCTTGATCACCGGATAGATGGCGTTGCCCAGGGGTGAGCCGCGCCCGGTGGTAAAGATGCACAGGTGAGCGCCGGCGGCCGCCTTGGCCGAGACGGAGACGGCATCGTGGCCGGGCGTATCCATGATGAAGAGGCCCTTGCCTCGCGGGCGCTCGGCGAAGTCGAGCACGTCCTGGATCGTCCGTGAGCCGCCCTTGTAGATGCAGCCCAGGCTCTTCTCCTCGATGGTGGTGAGGCCACCGGCCATGTTGCCGGGCGTCGGGTTTCCGCCGGCGACGGTGGCGCCCACGGCGTTGGCCGCCTTCTCCACGTTGGCCACGATCTCGAAGATGCGGCGCGCCACACGCTCGTCACGGGCGCGGCGGGCCAGGATGTGCTCGGCCCCCATCAGCTCGGTGGTCTCCGAGAGGATCACGGTCCCGCCGCGGTCGACCAGCATGTCGGAGACGACGCCGACCGTCGGGTTGGAGGCGATGCCGGAGGTGGCATCGGACCCGCCGCACTCGACGGCCAGGATCAGCTCCGAGACGTGGGCCTGGACGCGGGGCTGGGTGGCCAGCGTGGCCATCAGCTTCTGGCCCAGCTGCACGCCGCGGGAGATGGCCTTCACCGAGCCGCCGGCTTCGTCGATGGAGAAGGCCTCCACCAGCTTCCCAGGGGCAAGCTTTTGGGCCAGGCCGGCGACACGCGCCGCCTCGCCCGTTTCGACGCTCAGCCCCACGACGACCGCCGCGCCGACGTTGGGGCTGGCGGCCGCGCCGGCCAGCACCTGCTCCGTGAGCGCGCGGGCGGCGGGGCTTTCGGTGCCGTCGTCCAGGAGGGGGATGGCGATGGCCCCTGGAATGAGCGCGGCGACGCGCCGCGCGACGGTGTTCGCCGCCGCCGTGGCGGGGACGATCACCAGGTGATTGCGCACGCCGATGGTGCCGTCCGGCCGGCGGTATCCGGCGAACGTCTCGGGGACGTCCACCTCGCGAGCGGTGGTGCTCAATGCTGCCATGACCATAGGCGCAGGATAGCATCCCGAAGGGGGACCCGGCGGCTGCGCCAGGCTGCCAGGTTGCCGGCAGCTGGCCCGATAGCACAGATGGGGGGCCGGCTTGACGGCGGAACGGGCCGAAGTATGCTTATGGCACGCCATATCGCTCGCTCTATATAAACCGCTATATGGGTCCCGTATAGCGATACCGCGGTAGAGCGCTGCCGGCGACAACGCCATCGCAGGAGGAAACCGGTGGATAGACTGACGGGGCTGCTGGATCGGAGCGCGTTCATGCAGGCGCTGGAGGAGCTGGTGGCGCAGGACGTGACCGTGACGGTGGGGGTGCTGGACGTGGACAGCTTCAAGGAGCTGAACGACGTGTACGGGCATGACACCGGCGATCGGGCGCTGGCCTCCCTGGGCCAGCGCCTGAAGGTGTTCGCCGACCAGGCCGGCGGGATCGCCGCCCGCACCGGTGGCGATGAGTTCGCCGTGGCGCTACCGCGGGTGGCGCTGGAGCGTGGCTTCCTGGAGTTCGACCGGCTGCGCCGCGAGATGGGGGCCGAGTGGGCGGCATCGCTGCCGAAGGTCGATGGCCGCGGGCTGACGGTGAGCATCGGCGTGGCCAGCTATCCACGCGACGCGCGGACGGCGGCCGACCTGGTGCGGCGTGCCGGCCAGGCTCTCTGGCAGGCCAAGGAGGCAGGGCGGGACCAGGTGGCGCTCCCGTCTCCCGACGAGATGGTGCTGAAGTCCAGCTATTACACCGTGGCGCAGCTCAGTCGGCTGAAGCGGCTCGCCGAAGCAAAAAACCAGAAGGAATCCGTTCTCTTAAGGGAGGCGCTGGACGACCTGCTGCGCAAGTACGACGTGAAGTAGGTGATGGGAGCGGAGCGCGCCTGCTAGCTGCAGCGGGCATCCCCGCCAGCCAGGTGGCGCACTCCGTCGCCGGCGCAGTACAAGAAACGGCGGTGGTGGAGATGAGCTTGGAGCACATGGGATTAGGGGCGCAGGACGATCAAGGGGCCAAGGGCGAAGCGGCCGGCGACGCGCACCAGCCGGTGCAGACCGAAACCGAGGACAGCATGCTGGCGCAATTGCCGGCATGGGCGGCCGGGCGCATCCGGGCCCTGGAGCGGGCCAACCAGGAGCTGCGGGCCAGGCTGGCCGCGGCCGAGCTGCTGGCCAGACACGACGACATCTCCGGCCTGCCCAACCACCGCGCAGCGGTGGCCGTGCTGGCGCGTACCATTGCGCGGCACGAACGCAGCCGGCGTCCGTTCGCCGTGCTCTTTGTCGACGGCGATAATCTCAAGGCGTACAACGAGCGGGGCTACGAGGCAGGCAACCGGATGATCGCCCGCCTGGCCGCCACGCTGGCCGCGCGCCTGCGCCCGACCGACTACGTGGCCCGCTGGCTCTCGGGAGACGAGTTTGTTGCCATCCTGCCAGGAGCGGACGAAGCGGTGGCGGGGATGGTGGCGGAGCGGCTGCGGGCAGCGGTGGAAGCGGAATTCGCCGCCGAGCCCATTCCAGTCACCATCTCGGTGGGACTGGCCCTGTACCCCGCGGATGGAGCGACGCCGGACGCGCTCATGGAACGGGCCATTGCCTCGAACATGGTAGCCAAGAAGAGCGGCAAGAACCGCGTAGTGACGGCGTCCCTAGCCAGCTAAGTATCCGCTGGTATGTTCGCGCCGCCCTGGCCATCGATGCGCGGCAGTCCTGTCCCGCACGAACGTACCAGCGCCCACTTAGCCTGGATTATTCACGAGTGGCGCCCTCACCCTACCCCTCTCCCTCTGGGAGACGGGACATATCGCCGGCCATGGATCATCCAGGCTAGCCCTCTCCGTCTGGGAGAGGGGACGCTTCGCCAGCCGTGAATAGGCGCGGCTAGCCTGGCGTGTTCACGACCAGCAAGGAGTTCCCTCTCCCTTGGGTACAGGGTTAGGATGAAGGTGACGGCGCCGCTACGGCCGCGGGGCGTAATCTCGTCAGCTCCACCGGCCGGACGTCCACCCTGACTGCCCCGTCAGTCCGCCCATTCCCACGGGTGTCCCGCGTGAGGAAGATGTTCTTCAGCCACCGCTCGTCATCCGGCTGCGGGAAGTCGGACCGGTAGTGCGAGCCGCGGCTCTCGTCGCGTAGCAGCGCGGAGCGGGCGATCAGGCGCGCGACCTCCGTCAGGTTGCGTACGTCCAGCGCCTGCTGCCACTCCGCGTTCAGGCGCCGCCCCGCATGGACCGCAATGTGGCCGCAGCGCTCGTAGAGGTCGTCAAGCTCCGCCAGCGCCTGGCGCAGCCCCGTCCCGTCGCGGACCAGGCCCACCTTCTCCCAGGTGAGCTGCCCCAGGCGCTCCCGTAACGCGAAGGCGTCCTCCCCGCGCACTCGCTGCAGGGGCGCCAGCGCCGCCGCCATCGCTGCTTGGACGAACGCCGTATCCACGTCCGGCCACTCGCGGTGGCGCAGGTAGGCGGCCATGGCGTCCCCCGAGCGGGCGCCGAAGACGATGGACTCGGCCACGCCGTTGCCGCCCAGGCGGTTGGCGCCGTGCACGCCGGCCGCATCTTCCCCCGCGGCGAACAGCCCCTGCAGGCTCGTGCGGCAGTCGGCGGTGATGGCGATCCCGCCCATGTGGAAGTGCGCCGTCGGTGACACCTCCACCGGCGCGCGCGCCAGATCGAACCCCACCGACCGGCAGCGCTCCACCATGCCGGGGAACTGCCGCAGCACGTTCTCCGCACCCAGGTGGGAGACGTCGATCCATACCCCGCCGTTGGGCGTGCCCCGCCCCGCCATGATCTCCATGTAGCTGGCCCGCGCCACCACATCCCGCGTCGACCGCTCCATGCGCTCGGGGTCATAACGGGCCATGAAACGCTCTCCCAGCCCATTCTTGAGATGGGCTCCCGCCCCGCGCAGGCCTTCCTCCAGCACGCTCCCCGTCAGGCGCGACCGGCCGGCCAGGAGCCCCGTGGGGTGGAACTGCATCATCTCCATATCCATCAGGCGCGCGCCGGCTCGCCATGCCATGGCCACGCCGTCGCCCGCCTTTTCCAACGATGGCGCCGCGATCTTATACATCGTGGCGCCACCACCGGTGGCCACGAGCACCGCCCTTGCCCGCGCCAGCACGAAGTCCCCGCTGCGCATGTCCAGCAGCAGGGCTCCCGCCACGCCATCGCCGGCCGGCGTCGGCAGCAGCTCCAGCGCGCGGTGCTCCTCCAGCCGGCGCACGTGGCGTGCGAAGAGCTGGTCCTTGAGCCGGCTCATGATCTCGATGCCGGTCAGGTCGCCGCGGTGCACCGTGCGATCGAAGGACTGCCCCGCAAAGGGCTTCTGGTGGATCTCGCCGCTCGCCCGCCGGTCGAAGAAGCAGCCGTACCGATTCTCCAGCTCGATCAGCCGTACAGGCGCCTCGGTCACCAGGATCCAGGCCAGCTCCTGGTTGTTCAGAAAGGCCCCACCCTTGATCGTGTCCGCAAAGTGCTGCTCGAACGAGTCGCGGGGGTCCAGCACGGCGTTGTAGCCCCCCTGCACCATCCGCGTGCAGCCGCTCTGGGCCACCAGCCCCTTCACCACGATGGTCACGTCCAGCGCAGGGTCGGCGTCACAGGCGTGCAGCGCCGCCATCACCCCGGCGCCCCCACCGCCGATGATCAGGAGGTCCGTCACCAGCTCATGCAGACCCTCAAGCGTCTCGGGCTTGAACGGCATCCGCCTTTCGTCCTTCGTCTTTCAGCGTTGGTCCGTCGTCCTTCGCCTTGCGGCGCATCAGCCACCGCAGCGGCGCCACTAGCGGGCCCTCCATCGCTTCCGCCACCTCCATCCGCAGCTCACGGATGGCCTGTGTCGGCACTAGGTGGCGGGGGCAGGCGCTGGCGCAGGCGAAGAGCTGATGGCAGCGCCACACGCCGTCGGGCGCGGCGGCGGCCGCCAGGCGCTCGTCACGCGCGCCGTCGCGGACGTCTCCCACCAGGGTGTAGGCGCGGTTCAGCGCCGCCGGCCCGGGAAACTTCGGGTTCAGACCGACCACCGCGCAGGCCGAGAAACAGATGCCGCAGCTGATGCAGCCCAGCGCCGGATCGACCCACTTCCGCTCCCCCTCGCCCTGCTTGATCACCTGGGGCCGGTCGCTCCGCGCCACCTCCTCGCGGGGCACGAAGAACGGCTTCACCGCGCGGTAACGCTCGAAGAATGGCTCCAGGTCCACCACCAGGTCCTTCACCACCGGCAGGTAGTTCAGGGGCCGTATGGTGATCTGGTCCGTCCCGAGGCGCTCGACCTGGGTCTGGCAGGCCAGCGCCTCCCGCCCGTTGACGATCACCGCGCACGTGCCGCACATCCCCAGCCGGCAGGAGTACCGGAACGCGAGCGTGCGGTCCTGCTCCCGCTGGATGGTGAAGAGCGCGTCCAGCACGCTCATCCGCGGAAACGTCTCCACACGGTACGCCTGGTACGCCGGCTTGCCTCGCGGCTCCGCCGCGCTGCGCAGCACCTGCACCGTAATGGTCCGCCCCCTCGCTCGCTCCTCCTGCGGCAGACGGGGCGGCGCAGTGGGCGCCGTCGCGCTCACTTGATCACCTCTTGCGCCGGATCGGTGACCTCGCCAAACCGCTTCAGGATCAACTCCGGCAGCTCGCGGTAGATCGCCCGCAGGGGCTGGTTGACCTCGTCGGCGTGCATCTCAGCGTAGCTGTTGCCCTCCGTGTCCCCTTCCACCAGCAGGGGCCCGAGGTCCTTGACCTCCAGCAGCCACATTGCCTCCGACATGCCCAGCTGGTCCTTCCAGATGACCTCCCGCACGCCGGTGACGGCCTTCCCGTAGATGGCGCCGATCCCGTAGGGGAACGTGGAGAGGCAGACGGCGCCGTAGCGCCGGAAGACGGTCCGGTAGAGCTCCGGCGCCATGCCCCCCTTGTTGATCACCGCCCGCACGCCGTAGCGCGACAGCAGGCGCTCCATCCACTGCGCGTACCGGAACCCCGCCGTCGCCTGCAACGAGTTCACCACGTACCGCCCGGGCGCCACCTCCGCCCCCGCCGGCGAGGACTGGGCAGTCACGTTGTATTCGTTTCGCAGGTCGATCGGGGGCGCATGCCCCTCGTCCAGCATGTACTGGTACACCCCGTCACGCGCGGTAAAGATGCACCCGCTCAGGTACACGATGTCCCCTACCCGCAGCCGGCGCACGTCGTCCTCGCTGAGCGGCGTGGAGAGGCGCCACACTCTCGACCCCTCCCCGCCGGGCGAAGGGCGACGGACGGTGGACGACTCCGAGGCCCCAGCATGTGCTGCGCCCTTCGTCTTTCCTCCGTCGTCCTCTCCGCCGCGCCTGGCCGGCACCTCGATCAGCGGAATGCGCTGGCCAACGGCGGGGGCCCCAGGCAGGAGCAGCCCCTTGATCCCCTCGCCGCCCTTCGTCGATGGCGGTGGCTCCCCCGGCACGTACTCCACCCCTTCGCGGCGCTGGTACTCAGTAAACCACTGCGGGTCCTCGCGGAACTCCACCCGCCCGTCGTTATAGATCCGTACCGTCGCGCGCCGGACGGCGTGGCAGAGCTCACTGATCGCCACGGGCAGCCCGCCGGTGTGCGTGTAGGCGATCTCGCAGTGCACGTCCAGCACGGGGGTGTCGCTACGCAGGCCCATCACCCCGATCAGGGTGCGATTCCCAAGCTCCAGCAGCGCCTCTTCCAGCGCGGCCACCACCGGATCCGGGTGCCGGTCGCCGACTAGGCGCAGGCAGGCCGCCTCCTTACTTAGGGTGAAGCACTGGTCCTTCGTCCCCCCAATCCCGACTCCCACGATGACCGGCGGGCAGGAGAGCCCGCGGTGGCCGAACATGACCAGGGTGTCTACGAAGAAGCGCTTGATCCCTGGAATGCCGTCGCCCGGAAACAGCATCCGGTAGTCGCTGCCGAAGAGCCCGCCCTTGTGCACGGCGGTGATGTCGATCCAGTCGCCTTGCGGCTCGAAACGGTAGTCGATGTTGGGCGCGAACACCCCGACGTTGTTCCCGGGATTGCGGCGCGTCAGCGGGTGCACGCGGTTGGAGCGCAGCGGCACGTCCTGGGTGGCGCGGGCCGTGGCGCGGCGCAGGGCGCGCTCCAGCGCGGCGAAGCCTCCCTCCACCTGGACGTCGTTGCCGGCCTTGACGTAGAAGCGAGGCAGGCCGGTGTCGCCGCACATCGCGCTCTGCTGGCTGAGCGCGACGTCGGCGTTGGCCACAATCGCCTCGAGGGCCCGTCGCGCCGGCGCGTTCGTCTCGCGCTCGGCCGCGGCGGCGAACGCCTGTCTCGCATCCAGCGGCACGGCAATCGCCGCCCGCCGGTTCAGCTCGTACGCTACCTCTTCCAGTAGCGCCATCGGGATCGCCATGGCGCGATTGTAGCCTGGCGCGGGGCAGGCGGGCGGGGAGCCAGGCCGGGAGCGCCATCACTGGCGCCACTCCCCCTCCACCATGCGGGCCACCTCGATCCCGTTGCGGGTGAGGGACCAGGTGCGCCGGTTCAGCAGGCAGGCGTCCAGCGATCCGTCGGCGGCCGGTGGCCGGGGCGAGGTGACGATGACCACCCTCTGGCCGGGAGCTGCCGGCGCCAGGTCGCGGCAGGAGACGGCCGCGGCCGGCCGGTCCGGCTGCAGGAAGTGGATAGCCCGCGGCCGGCGCAGGCTCAGGGCCACGCTCCCCGGCTCCGGCTGGCGCCATTCGCCCCAGCAGCACCCTGCGACGTAGGCCACGAACTCCAGCGGGTAGGCGTCCAGCGCCCCCGCAATCGTCCGGCCAAACGGCGTGTTGCCGTCCGGCAGGGTTCTTGGGTAGACGACGAAGTAGCTGCGCGCGTTGATTGCGGCGATCAGCACGGCCAGCAGGATCACGGGCCCGGCGCGCATACCCCACCGCGCCACCGGCCGCAGCCATCCTTCCCTTCCCGCACGCCGCGGCGAGATGCCAGGTTCGGGCCCGCTCCGTCCAGCACGGCACTCCCTTCCCGCATCCAGGGGCGAGACCACTCGCCGGTGGCGCAGCCGAGGGAGCGCCACCTGCCGGAAGAGCCGGTCCGTCTCCACGATGCCGTAGGCGGTGACGGCCAGGACGCAGGGCAGGATGGCGATCATGCGGCCCATGTTGGGCAGCGACTGGGGGTTGCGCACGTCCAGCACCGATGGGACCTGAAGCACGACCAGGGGGACGACGCCGTAGCGGAGCAGCCGCCAGTCCCGGTTACGGGCCACCCGCCACAGGACGGCGGCGACGCCAAGGGCGAAGAACAGGCCGCTGACGGGGTCCAGGTGGGGCTGGCCGGGGACGTTGTGGCGGAAGACGCGGTCGCCGTGGACGTGGAAGGCGAGGACATTGGCGGCCACGTTCGTGGCGAGACGGGTGGCGTAGTCGGCGGGCCCGAAGCCGGCCGCCAGGCCCAGCTTCTCGCCAAAGAACGAGGCGCCCGTGAGGTAGGTCTGCGGCTGGGCCAGCACGTGCACCGCCAGCGGGGCCAGCACCAGCAGCGCCGCCAGATAGGTGGCCCGCAAGGCGAAGGGCACGGCCAGCATGCCCCAGAAGCCAGCCTGCGTGTAGCAGCCGAGGCCGAGAGCGATGCCGGCCGCCGCGCCCCGGCCCCGCAAGGCGAAGGTGAAGGTGACGGCCACCAGCAACGGGACCAGGATGTGGGGCTTGGCCTGGCGCGACCAGGTCAGGCTCCAAAATGAGACGGCGCTGAGGAAGGCCGCCAGCAGGGCGACGTGGCGCCGCTCGAACAGCGCGTGGGTGTAGGCGTACGTGGCCAGGGTAAGGCAGGCGCCGGCGATGGCCGTGGCTAGCTTCATCGTGTAGAAGGACAGGCCGCCGAGCTTGGCCGGCAGGGCCAGCAGGTAGGAGAACACGGGGCCGTCGCCCCCAAAGCGGAAGCCGATAAAGAACCGGCCGCCGGCCACGTCGCGGGCCAGGGTCGCGTGGGTGATCACGTCGTCCCACGGCTCGGCAGGGAGGTCGTCCAGCCGGTAGAGCCGGAGGGCGAGCGCCAGGGCGGCCAGCAGCGCCAGGCCGGCGACGCGCCCTGTGGAACCTGTGGAAGAGGAGAGGAGCGCCATGGCATTCGGTGCCCGCAAGCCTGCTAGCACATGGGGTTGCATTGCGGCAAGCCATGTCCTAGAATGCCCGCTGGGACCAGGTACGAACTTCCTTGCCTATCGCTTGGGAGTCTGTGCCGGGACACGTGGCAGAAAGGGGTGGAACCATGTCACAGCAGCGGGTCACGCGAGGTACCTTCCTTCGACTGACGGCCATGGCGGCCGTCGGCACGGCGGTGGCAGCGGTGGTGAAGGAAACCGCGGAAGACGCCCCCGCGGCCGAGGCGGCCAGGATCTACGGCGAAGCGCCGAGCCTGGCGGAAGCGGTCGCGAAGGGCGAGCTCCCTCAGGTGCAGGATCGCCTGCCGGAGAATCCGCTGGTCATCCAGCACAAGTGGCTCAGCATCGGCAAGTATGGGGGCACGCTCCACATGTCCCACGTCGGGGAATGGAGCACCGGCCACCATATTTTGAACCTCCAGTACGGCCACTCCCCCATCCGCTGGCTCCGTGATGGCCTGGAGATCGGTCCCGGCCTGGCGGAGCGCTGGGAGTCCAACGAGGACGCCAGCGTCTGGACCTTCTACTTCCGCAAGGGGCTCAAGTGGTCGGACGGCCATCCGTGGACGGTGGACGACATCCTGTTCTGGTGGGAGGATGAGATCGGCCATCCGGATCTCAAGGAGTTCCCGCCCGATGAGACCAAGTCCGGCATCGGGACGGTGGCGCGCCTGCAGAAGATCGACGACTACACCCTGCAGATCCAGTTCGACGCGCCGGCCCCGCTGACCGCCGACCGGATCGCTATGTGGACCAAGCGGGGCATCGGCGGGAGCAACCGCTGGATGGATCCCAAGCACTTCCTGATGCAGTACCACATCCGCTACAACCCCAGCCTCGATCCGGCCACCTGGACGGTCGACTTCCTCCAGAAGCGGGACCCCGCCGTCACGCCAGGCTGCCCGACCATGACCGGCTGGTACATGGCGGAGTTCGAACTGGGGGTGCGCAGCGTGTGGGTGCGCAACCCCTACTACTGGTGCGTGGACAAGGCCGGCAACCAGCTGCCCTACATCGACCGCGTGGTCAATACGATCATGCAGGACGCCGAGGTGCTCAAGCTGCGCTACCTCAGCGGCCAGGCCGACTTCGTGATGGGCAACTGGTCGAACATCCCCCTGTCGGACATCCAGGTCTACCGGCAGAATGAGGCCCGCAGTGGCCTCGAGGTCCGCCTGTGGGATGGGGGCTCGGGGACGTCGTCGATGTACTTCTTCAACCACAACTACCGCGATCCGAAGTACCGCGCGCTCTTCCGCAACCCCACCTTCCTCAAGGCCCTATCCCACGCCTACGACCGGCCCCAGGTGCAGCGCACGGTCTACTTCAACACCGGTGAGCTCACCACCGGCACGATGAGCCCCAAGGCGATCGAGTACCAGATCCCCGGCGGCAAGGCGATCTATGAGATGTGGCGGGACGCCGCCGTCAAGTACGACCCCGAGCTGGCCAAGCGGCTGCTGGACGAGATCGGCATCCGCGACGTGAACAACGACGGCTGGCGGGAGTTCCCTGATGGCAGCCCGCTGCAGATCCTGCTCGACTACCAGGCCGACCAGTCGCCGACCGGCGAGCACCTGCGCAAGAACGAGATCCTGGCCGACAACTGGCGCAGGATCGGCATTAACACCGAGCTGCGCCCGATCGAGCCTCCGGCCTGGCAGCAGCTGTGGGAGGCGGGGATCCGCATGACCCACACCACCTGGGAGGTAGGTGACGGCCCCAACCACCTGGTGTACCCGCAGTGGGTGGTGCCGCTCGAGCCGGCGCGGTGGGCGCCCCTTTATGGCAACTACGCCACGGTACGCGGCACGCCGGTGGAGTTCACTGAGCTGGAGAAGGACCCCTACGACCGGACGCCCCCGCGGGAGGCGCCGGAGCCGGGGAGCCCCGTCGCACGCCTGTGGGAGTTGTACGACCAGGCGCGGGTGCAGCCGGATGCGATGGCCCGCCACCACCTGGTGTGGGAGATGATCAAGATCCACGTCCAGGATGGCCCCTTCTTCTCCGGCACGGTGGCCAACACGCCTCGCCCCATCCTGGTGAAGAAGGGCCTGCTCAACGTGCCGCGGCGGGAAGACCTCGCCCTCGGCGGCTTCGTCAATCCGTGGATCCATCCCACGCCGGCCGTCTACGACCCCGAGGCCTTCTACTGGGATAACCCGGCAGCGCACGCGGGCTAACCAGCAGAGCGCCCCGCTCTCTCGCGGAGGCGGTGAGCGGGTGAGTGCGGGTGAGGGTGACGTCAGCGTGGCCCGGCCCTGGCCGGAGCCGCCTGGCGCCCCTCACCCACCCGCAGCGCGCGACGTCTGGCGTCAATAACATGAGAGGGCCGGCACTGCCATGATGACCTTTCTCCTGCGGCGGCTGATCTTTATGGTCATAACTGTGGCCGCCATCTCCATGGTCGGCTTCACCATCATCAACCTGCCGCCGGGGTCGGCGCTGGAGGTGCGCATCAACCAGCTCCGCCAGCAAGGCGGCGACATCTCGATTGAGTACATTCGTGGGCTGGAGGAGCGCTACGGGCTGCGTGATCCGTTGCACGTGAAGTACCTCAAGTGGGTCTCGCGGGCGATCAGGGGCGACTTCGGCCAGTCGTTCGTGATGCAAGACCAGCCAGTGGGGCCGCTCATCTGGCAACGCCTTGGTTTCTCTGTCGGCCTGGCGCTGTTTGCCATCATCTTCTCCTGGTCGGTGGCCATCCCGCTTGGCGTCTACGCCGCCACCCACCGCTATTCCTGGCCAGACTACGTCATCTCGTTCTTCCAGTTCGTCGGGTTCGCCATTCCGGAGTTCCTGGCCGCCCTCCTCCTGCTCGTGTTCGCCAGCCAGGTGCTGGACATCGAGGTGGGCGTGCTCTTCTCGCGCCAGTACCGCGACGCGCCGTGGAGCTTCGCCAAGTTCGTGGACTTCCTGAAGCACATCTGGATCCCGTGCGCGGTGCTGGCTATCAGCGGCACGGCCTGGCTGACGCGGGTCATGCGGGCCAACCTGCTCGACGTCCTGGGCCAGCAGTACGTCCAGACGGCGCGGTCGAAAGGGCTCCAGGAGTACATCGTCATCTGGAAGCACGCCGTGCGAAACGCCCTCCACCCGCTGATCATGGCCCTGGGCGGCGCCTTTCCAGCCCTGGTCTCAGGTGAGGTGATCGTCTCCATCGTGACCAACATGCCCACGACCGGCCCGATCTACGCGCGGGCGTTGATCACCAAGGACATGTATCTCGCCGTGACCATCTTGCTCATGCTCTCCATCGCCGTGGTGATCGGCAACCTGATTGCCGATCTCTTACTGGCCTGGGCTGATCCCCGTATCCGGCTTGAATAGCGTTCAAGGTTGAGAGATCGACAATGGCAACCGCTGAAATCGCAGTCGCGCATCCGGCCGGTGCGGGGGCCATCGAGCAAGTCTCGGCGGCGGAGCAGGTCTCGCAGTGGCGCCTGATGTGGTGGCGGTTCCTGCAGAACCGCCTGTCCGTCGCCGGGGGCATCGCCCTGATCGGCATGTACCTGATCGCCCTGTTCGCCGATTTCCTCGCCCCCTACTCCGCCCACGAGCTGGACACCGAGCACTCCTTCGCCGCGCCGACGCGCATCATCTTCGTCGGCCTCCGGCCGGCGGTCTGCCCGCTGACGCAGACGCTCGACGAGGCGAACTTCAAGTGGGTCTACACGCCGGACTGCAGTCTGGCGCGCCCGATCGAGCTGTTCGTGCGCGGGCACGAGTACCGCCTCTTTGGCCTGATCAAGAGCGACCGGCACCTGTTCGGCGTGACCGCCGGTCCGCCCTTAGCCGGCGCGGCGGCCAAGCAGCCACTGGCACGGCCGGAGCACCCACCTGGGGCCGCGCGCGTGGACGATCCGCTGGCGGCGTACCGGCGCGAGCAGCGGGAGGCCGCCGCGGCCGGCCTGCCTGGCGCGGCCACTGCGGCCGCGGCCACGGCGCAGCGGGCCACCGACAAGGCGCCCAAGATCTATCTCCTCGGCGCCGACTCGCAGGGCCGCGACCTGTTCTCTCGCTTGCTAGAGGGGTCCCGCATCTCTCTGACCGTCGGCCTGGTCGGGGTGGCGCTGGGGATCATCATCGGCTCCTTCATGGGGACGGCGTCCGGCTACATGGGCGGCGCCGTGGACAACGTCATCCAGCGCGTGATCGAGATCATCCAGGCTATGCCCACCCTGCCCCTGTGGGCGGCCTTCGCCGCCGCCCTGCCGCGGAACACACCGGTGGTGCAGCGCTACTTCCTCATCAGCATCATCCTCTCGCTGGTGAGCTGGACCGGCCTCGCCCGCCAGCTCCGCGGCAAGGTGCTGGCCTACCGCACGCTGGACTACGTCGCGGCGGCGCGCCTGGCCGGCTGCAGCCACCTGCGCATCATCCTGACGCACATGCTGCCCAACGCGGCCAGCCACATCATCGTCGTGGCCACCTTCGCCGTCCCCGGCGCCATCCTGGGCGAGACGGCGCTGAGCTTCCTGGGCCTGGGCATGCTGCCGCCGGCGGTGAGCTGGGGGGTGCTGCTCAAGGACGCCCAGCAGATCGATACGGTGCTGCTCCGGCCCTGGCTGTTGATCCCCGCCATTCCCGTCATCATCACCGTGACCTGCTACCAGCTCCTGGGGGATGGCCTGCGCGACGCGGCCGATCCGTATAGCTAGGCACGGCACCCTGAGATGACCGGAATGGCCGGCGGGCGGCTGCGCGCAGCCGCGGGGTGAGACGGCAAACGACAGCGTGCCGTGGGAGGTACACGTGAAGTGAGCGTGACAGCGGCGGAACCGACGACGCCGGGCATACGCACCGGCGAGGTGGATAACGTCCTCGAGATCGAGGACCTCCACGTCCATTTTCATACCAAGCTTGGGACGGTGCGGGCCGTCAACGGCGTCTCCTTGAACGTCCCGCGGGGCAAGGTGGTGGGGGTGGTCGGTGAGAGCGGCTGCGGCAAGAGCATCACCGCCTATGCCGTCATGCAGCTCGTGCCCCCGCCGGGCGAGATCGTCGCGGGGCGGATCATCTTCCGCCCCCCGGGGCAGGCGCCGGTCAATCTGCTCCAGTATGAGCGAAATAGCGATGAGATGCGCGCCATCCGCGGCCGCCACATCAGCATGATCTTCCAGGAGCCGATGACGGCACTCAACCCCTGCTACACGGTCGGGGACCAGATCGTCGAGGCCATTCTGCTCCACCAGACCCGCAATCGAAAGGAGGCCACGGCGCGGGCCGTCGATATCCTGCGCCGCGTGGGGTTGCCCAATCCCGAGCGCTTGCTGCGGACCTACCCGCACCAGCTGAGCGGGGGGATGCGCCAGCGCGCCATGATCGCCCTGGCCCTGTCCTGCGAGCCGGACCTCCTGCTGGCCGATGAGCCGACCACGGCCCTGGATGTGACCACCCAGGCGCAGATCCTGGACATCATGCGCGAGCTCCAAGCCGAGATCGGCATGTCCATCGTGTTCGTGACGCACAACCTCGGCGTCATCGCCCAGATGGCGGACGAGGTGGCGGTGATGTACCTGGGGCGCATCGTGGAGCGGGCGCCGGTGGACGAGCTCTTCGACGATCCGAAGCACCCGTACACGCGGGCGCTAATGCGCTCGATCCCACGCCTGGGCACGCCCCGCCATGGCCGGCTGAGCGTGATCGTCGGCAGCCTTCCCAGCCCCTATGCCCAGCCGGCGGGGTGCCCCTTTCACCCGCGCTGCCCGTCGGCCATGCCCGGCGTCTGCGACGTGCACGAGCCGGCGCTGCGCCCCGTCGGCCAGACGGCGGCTGTGAGCTGCTTCCTCTACCACAACCCCGATGGCTCCCCGGCGACGCGGGAGGGGGCGGTTCCGGCAGCCGCCGGCCAGAGTGCGCCACCGGCGCCGCCGGCGCCTGCCGGCCAGGGCGAGGCAGCGGCCGGCGTGCCGGCCGTGTGAGGCAGCACTACGGGAGCAAACGAGGGTCTCATGGCCACGACGATGAACGATACCGGTGCATCAGGCACCGAGCGCCACGGCGCTGCAGCCCGTTTGGATGACCCTGCCGACACGGGTGGGCACATCCTGCTCACCGTGCGCGGGCTCAAGAAGTACTTCCCCATTCACGGGGGCCTGCTGAGGCGGGTCACCGGCTACGTCCGCGCCGTGGATGGGATCGACCTGTGGATCCGCGAAGGAGAGACGCTCGGCCTGGTGGGCGAGAGCGGCTGCGGCAAGAGCACCGCCGGCCGGACGATCATCCGGCTCTATGAGCCGACCGACGGCGAGATCATCTTCGACGACCCCGAGCAGGGGCCGATCCATCTGGAGCGCCTGGGGACGAACGAGCTGCGCCGCGTGTGGAAGCACATGCAGATGATCTTCCAGGACCCCTTCTCGTCGCTGGATCCGCGCATGTCCGTGGGCCGGATCGTCGGGGAGCCCCTGATTGTGCATCGGGTAGCGAAGGGCTCCGAGCTGCGCGACCGCGTGGCCTCGCTCCTGGTCAAGGTCGGCCTGCGGCCGGAGCACATGAGCCGCTATCCCCACGCCTTCAGCGGCGGGCAGCGCCAGCGCATCGGCATTGCCCGAGCCCTGGCGCTCAATCCTAAGCTCATCATCTGCGACGAGCCGGTGTCCGCCCTGGACGTGTCCGTGCAGGCTCAGGTGCTCAACCTGCTGGAGGACCTGCAGGCGGAGTTCCGCCTGACCTACCTCTTTATCGCTCACGACCTGAGCGTGGTCGAGCACATCAGCGACCGCGTGGCCGTCATGTACGTCGGCTACGTCGTGGAGGTAGCGCCGACGGACGAGCTGTTCCGTAACCCGAAGATGCCGTACACGGAGGCGCTGCTCGGCGCCATCCCGCCGCCCAACCCGCGCCTGCGCCACCGTCCGGTCAAGCTTCCCGGGGAAGTGCCGAGCCCGGCGAACCCGCCGTCGGGCTGTTACTTTCATCCCCGCTGCCAGTACGCCCAGGCCATCTGCCGTGTGGAGCGTCCGCCCCTGCGGGAGGTGAGCCCCGGCCACTGGGCCGCCTGCCACTTTGCCGAGACCTTGCACCTGCGGGGCATTGAGCCGGCTATCAGCGCCGTCCCTGCGCCGGCGCCCAGCACGGCCCCCGCGCCGGCGCCCAGCGCGACTCCCGCGGCGAGTGGATAGGGAGTTCAAAGTTCAAAGTAACGTTATGATGGGGGATGGTGGTGGCGAGGGTTGAGCGGTTTGAAGATCTTGAGGCCTGGAAGCAAGCAAGAGAGCTCAGCGCCGCAATCTATCGCGCGACGGGAACGGCTACGTCCCAGCAAGACTACGGCTTGCGCAACCAGATCAGGCGCGCCGCCGTGTCGATCGTGTCGAACATGGCGGAGGGGTTCGAGCGTGGCGGCAACCGAGAGTTCCGGCCGTTTCTGGCACAAGCCAGGGGCTCGGCCGGTGAGGTGTGGGCGCAGTTCTACGTTGCACTGGACGCAGGGCTCATTGAGCGTGCCCAGTTCGACGCGCTGAAAGCCCTTGCCGGCGATGCGTCCCGCCTCGTGGCCGGCCTGATGCGCTATCTGGCGGAAACGGAATACCAGGGGAGCAAGGCAAAATCCATCCGTGATGAGATGATCACCTTGAACTTTGAACCTTGAACCTTGAACTTTGAGGCGTCCGTGGGTAACCCCAGCCTGCACGTGCTCTTCACGATGGACTGCCCGCCGGCCGGCGCGCGGGCCGAGCCACGCGGTCCCCAATCCTGGGAGCTTGGCGCGCGGGCGATGGACGCCTTCTGCACCTGCCTGCTCGACGCCGGCTACGCCCCCACGCTCTTCCTGACCCCCGAAGCAGCCGGCGAGCACGACCCGATGTGCGACGAGCTGGCCGGCGCCGGCGTCGAGCTGGCCTTGCTCGTCCACCCGCCGGCGCTGCGTGGGGCCGGCTACAAGCGCTACCTGGGCGCTTACCCGCGCGAGCAGCAGCAGGAGATCGTGGCCGAAGCGCGCCGGCGCTTCGAGGACGCCCTTGGCCGGCGCCCTCAGTCGGTGCGCTCCGCGATGTTCTCAGCTAGCGACGCTACCTTTGCCGTGCTGTGGGAGCTGGGCTTTCGCCAGTCGTCGCTCTCCAGCCCGGGACGCCAGGTCCGCCGCCACGCCGCGGTGTGGACGGATGCAGCGCCGGACGTCCACTTTGTCAGCGCCACCAACCGGCTGGTCGCGGGGTCCTTGCCCCTGGTGGAGGTGCCGGTGACGACCGATGCCACGCAGCGCCGTGGGGGCGTCGCTCCCGACCTGGCCATCGAAAACGGGACCCTTGAGCGATGGCACCGGCCCCTCATTGCGGGGCAGCTGGCGCGCCAGGCCAGCCAGGGCGTCCGGTTCCGCGCCCTCTGCTTTGTCACCAGCAGCCGGGTGGCGTACCATGACCGTAGCAGTCGCTTCCGGCAGACGCTCGAGGCCCTGCTCGACCATCTTGAGGAGCTGGGGCAGGAGTACGAGATTGTGCCGGTGACCCTGGCCGGCGTGGCTGCCCGCCTGCACCGCGCCGACTGATACGGCAGCGGGCCGGCGGGGGAGGATGAGGATCATCGAGCCGTACGTGGACCAACATCGAACATCGAAAGAAAGTAAACCCATGACCACACGAGAGTCGCCCAAGTTCACCGGCATTATCATCCATCGCGATCCCCTCGGGCGCTTCAGCGTCCGCTATCCAACCGGCTGGCACACCTTTGACATTCGCGAGGAGGCGCCCCTTGGCGGCGGGGCGGACGGGCCGGTGCTGGCGCGGGAGGGGATCGGCTTTGCGCCGAATCCCCGTGACCCGCACACCGCGCTGACCATGTGGGTGGCGCCTCTCGAGCACAGCGTGGTGGCGGAAGACCTGGCGGAGCTCAAGCAGGCGGTGGATGAGGGGCTGCAGGCCCTCGACGAATGCGTGATCGAGTCGGCGTCGGAGGCCGTCCTGGGCAACCTAATCAAGTTCGAGCGGATCTACACCTTCCGCGAGCACCTGCAGCCAGGCGATGCTGGCGCCATTCGGAAACGAAAGCAGTGGCTGCTCTACGTCGACACCTGGCTGATGTGTCTGACCTGGCAGGGCTCCAGCCCCGAGGAATACCAGTACTGGTTTGCCATGGCGAACTACTCTTTTCTCACCTTTGAGATCCCTGAGGCGCTGTGGTTCGCCACTGATCGCGACCTGGCGGGGATCCGCGCGTCCCTCCAGTCGCAGATCACGAGCGCCTGAGAGATGCGCACGGGTGATCGGGCCGTGGCCAAAGAGCATCCGTTTCCCTATCCGAGCCTCCGCAGCTACGCCCTTTGCTACGGCCTGTACGCCGTCCTGCTTGTCCTGTGCTACGAGGCCTTCTGGATCTGGCGGGGCACCATCGAGGTCGTGCTCGGGTTCTTCCTGCGCCGCAGCCCCGCCTTCGGCGCCACCTACCTGGTGGTGACGCTCCTGGCCGGCCTGATCCTCTTTGCCGTGGCCATCGCCGGCGAGGTCTATCTACGGGAAGGGCTTATCGCCAGTCGCGGGTCTCTGCGCTCCCTGCTGCGCCGGTTCGCTCGTCTTGCCGGGCCCCTGGCCCTCTCGATCGCCCTCGCCTTCGCCCTGCAGGAGTTCGTCTATCGCGAGCTCGGCGTCTAAGCGCGGAAGCGCTATCATCAGCGGCGAAGATCCCGCCATCCCCTACAGGAAGCATCAGCAGCTCGCCGGTACGCCGTGGAGGAGGACCCATGCGCTTGACGCCCCGATCGATTAGCCGCCGCGCCCTGTGCGCTCGCACGGCCGGCGCCGGAGGCGCCCTGCTCGTCGCCGCCTGCGGCCCGCGCCAGCCGGCGCCGGAGGCCGGCCCGCAGGCCGGCCCGCCGAAGCGGGTTGTCTTCGTGAAGACCCAGGCCACCGAGCTCAAGGACAACGCCTGGCGCGAGACGTTCAAGCTGGCGGAGAAGGCGATCCACGTCATCCCTGAGCTGGTCGTCGAGCCGAGCGCGGGGTTCTATGAGAAGCGCACGGCCGAGTTCGTCGCCGGCACCGCCAACGCCGACGTCACCATCAACGCCCTCAACCAGTTCCTGCCCATGGGGCTCAAGGGCATGGTGGTGGACCTGATGCCCCTCTTCAAGCGGGACAAGCTGGATGCCGGCCAGTACTACAAGGCGGACTTCGAGTCCTGGATCTGGAAGGGCAAGCTCTACGCGCTGACCTTCCAGGCCGGGGGCGAGGCCGTCATGTACAACAAGGACAGCTTCCTGTCTAAGGGCGTCAGGCTGCCGACGAAGGACTGGACCTACGACGATCTGCTGCAGGCCTGCCAGCGCCTGAACGATCCGGCCAACGGCTTCTACGCCATCCACGTCCAGCAGAACACGGTCCAGTACATGATGGGCACCTTCATGCGCAACTTCGGCGGCAAGGTGCTCAACGACACGCGGGACAAGGCCCTCTATGCCGACGATCCGAATTCGATCCGCGGCGCGGAGTTCAACGTGGACCTGCACCAGCGGCATCGGGTTGCCTGGACGGCTGCGCTAATCCGAGAGCACATCGCGCCGGGGACGACGCCCATGCGCTCCAAGCGGGCGGCGATGGAGATCAACGGGATCACGGAAGCGGTCAACATCCGGCCGGAGATCGGGGCGGAGCACCTCGACTTCGCGCCACCGCCTCGCGGGCCCAGCGGGATCCAGATGGCGCGCCTCGCGGGGAACTCGTGGTCCATTCTCGCCCTGTCCCCGAACGTCGACGCCGCCTGGGCCGTGCTCAAGTGGCTGCATACCAAGGAAGGCTTGCTCGGCCCGCAGCTGAACGCCCTGGCGTGGCCACCCCTGATCTGGGCCGCCAATGCACCACAATGGATGGACCAGTTCAAGGGGACCCGCATCGCCGACGTGACCGCCGTCTGGGAAAAGGCGGGGCACAACCAGGTCGTGATCCCCGAGGGCGATCAGGCCCTCCAGCTGATGAACCAGCCCATCGCCCGCGCGCTGGCCGGTGAGATCGCCACTCGCGATGCCCTGCGCGAGGGTGCGGAGAAGGTCAACGCCCTCCTGGCCCAGCGCCCTAAAGAGTGGCAGCTCTAGCCCAGACTATTCACGACAGGCTGCCCTTACGGCGCCTGGAACGCGACCACGACGTACGTCCCCAGCGCCAGGAAGCCCAGGGTAGCCAGCGCCACTATGGCCTGGGCCACCTGCCGCACCCGCGCGGGGCGCACGTACTCTGCCACGACCACGCGCAGGCCGTTAAACCCATGCAGCAGGGCCAGCGTCAGCAGAAGCCAGTCGTAGATCCGCCAGGCCGGCGAGGCCCAGCGGCGCGCCACGAAGGCGTAATCTACCTCCAGGATGCTGTGAAAGACGTGCATGATCGCAAAGTGCCCGAGCGCCAGCAGGATCAGCAGCAGCCCCGAGACGCGAAAGAAGTACCAGGAATAGAACTCCAGGTTCGCTCCGCGCCGGTGAACGACGGCCGGCGATGGGCGGATAGGCGTCGTCCGCATCGATCCCTCAGCGTTGATCATCTCGCCGTCGTCCCGCGTCTCTCTCTTGTCTGTCGGCTCGTACGTCCCTGTTGGTCCCGCATGCGCCCGTGATATGTCCCGCCTGACGCTCGCCTGCCCATGGCCACGCACGCAGAGCACAACGTCCCGCGCCCGACGTCTCCATGCTCAACCTTATGAGCGCCCGATGAAGGGCCACAGCATCACCATCGCCAGCGGGACCATGCTCAGCACGAACAGCGCCAGCAGGCCATAGCGGAGGCGCCGTTCGTGGCGAACGCCTTCTTCCCAGAAGTCGATCAGGATGATCCGCAGGCCATTCAGCGCATGGAAGAGCAGCGCGCCCCCCAGCGCGATCTCGGCCGGCTGGAACCACCAGGCCTGGTACACCGACTTGATCAGGTGGTTGTAGGCCGCCTCCCCACGGAGCATCAGGGAGGTATCCACCACGTGCAGGCACAGGAAGGCCAGCACCCCCAGCCCGGTCACGCGGTGCAGGAGCCACGCCCACTGCCCTTCTCGTCCTCGAATGACGCGCACGCCCCCTCCATCGGTGATGGTCTGCTGCCGGCGGGTCAGCTGGCCAGCCGTGACCGTGGGCCTTGACGTTGCCCTCGGGGCCCACAGGGCGCGGATAAGCGACCGCCGGCCGGCTGCCCATGGTAGCAAGTTCTCAGCGGCCAGCCTTGCGGCAAAGGGACAGTATGGCCACGCCGCACGGTTGGCCAGATAGGCCATGGGTGTGGCGTGGCCATGCTCGAACGGCCGAAGGAGGTGAGCGCTACTTGCCTATTGCTCAGGCAGCTCGCTCGGGCGGCGCGCTCAGGCGGCGCGCTCAGGCGGCGCGCTCAGGCGGCTCGCTCAGGCGGCGCGCTCAGGCGGCGCGAGGCTCGGTGTACGGCCGCTCCTCCACCTGCTTGGCGGCCTCCTCACCGAGGCCACCGCCGCTGACGCCATGGGTCTCGGCGTAATGGGCCTGCGCCAGCCGGCCCAGCGTGATCGCCCCCAGCATCAGGCCCAGATCACGAAGCGCGATGTCGAGGTGGCCGGGGTAGGTAAGCAGATTGACGATAATGCCGAGCAACCAGACCGCTACCACATAGGCGCCGATGCGCGGGATGAATGCCACCAGCAGGCCGGCGACGATCTCCACCACTCCGACGAAGTACATGAACATCTGCGGGCTGACGCCCAGCAGGTTCGGGATCCAGGGCGCTAGATACCTGGTCCAGTCCGCGAGGAGATTGAAGAACTTATCGGTGCCGGCCAGGATCGGGGCGACGGTGAAGCCCACATGCAGGATGCGGAACGCCTGGCCAACGGGGTTGGAGACGTCGCTCACCGCGAAGCGAGCCGGTGCCCTTGCCGTGACGGTTGCCATTCCTAGCCTCCTTGTGCTTTCCTCCTCTACGCAGCTCAACGGCCCCCTCTTGGCGGCCACCTGGGCGGCCATGCGGCGCGCCTGCTGCCGTTCAGGCAGCGATGCGGTCACCGTGTGAGGTCCTGCAATTGCTGTGCCAGTCTCCGGCAAGCGGGGGCTGGCATGGCCCATGCACCGGCTGATTGCATCAATACTGCATACTCTTCTGGACAGGATGCCACCTATGGTTGCTGAAGAGGCCGTAGACCGCGCGGCCCCAATCGACGGCGGTGCAGCCCGAGCGGATGACGCTCCGGAGACCTTCCGCGACTTCGGGCTGAGCGAGCCGGTGCTGCGGGCGCTGGAAGAGCTCGGCTATGAAGCGCCCACACCGGTGCAAAGCGCCACCATCCATCTGCTGATGGCGGGTCGCGACGTGATCGCGCAGGCCCAGACCGGTACGGGCAAGACCGCCGCCTACGGCATTCCCATGGTGGAGCGGATCGATGCCGCCAGGCGCGCGCCCCAGGGGCTGGTGCTGGCCCCCACGCGCGAGCTGGCGGTGCAGGTGGCCGAGGCCCTGCACCAGATCGGCAAATATCGCGGTCTACGCGTGCTCCCCATCTACGGTGGCCAGCCCTACGAGCGCCAGCTCCGCGCCTTGCGGGATGGCGTCCACGTCGTCGTGGGCACCCCCGGGCGGGTCCTGGACCACCTGCGCCGTGGCACGCTCCTGCTGGGGGAGGTCCACTTCACCGTCCTCGACGAAGCGGACGAGATGCTGGACATGGGCTTCCTGGAGGATGTCGAAGCCATCCTCGCCGCCCTGCCTGCCCCCGGCGCGGATGAGGAGGCGCGGCCAGACGCAGACGCGGGAGCGGCCGTCGCTGCGTCCGCGATCGCCACACCGGCCGTCTCAGGGTACGTCCAGAAGGGGCTCTTCTCCGCCACCATCCCTGCGCCGGTGGAGCGCCTGGCGCGCCGCTTCCTGCGCGACGCGGCGCGCATCGCCATTACGCCCGAGCAGGTCACCGTTCCCCAGATCACCCAGGTGGCGTATGAGATCGCGGGCGTAGAGAAGCTGGACGCGCTGGCTCGCGTGCTGGACGTGGAGACGCCCGGCTCAGCCATCGTCTTCTGCGCCACGCGGCGCGCGGTCGATGACGTGGCCGACCGCCTGGCCGTGCGGGGCTACCGCGCCGCTGCCCTGCACGGCGATATGGCCCAGAGCGAGCGGGAGCGCGTGCTGCGGCGCTTTCGCGAAGGCCAGATCGAGGTCCTGGTCGCCACCGACGTTGCCGCCCGCGGGCTGGACATCGAAGCCGTGACCCACGTCATCAACTTCGATGTGCCGTGGGACCCTGAGTTGTACATCCACCGCATCGGCCGCACCGGCCGCGCAGGGCGGGCGGGCGACGCCATCACGCTGGTCACCCCGCGCGACTACCGCCTGCTGCGCACGATCGAGCAGCTCCTGAGGAAGCGCATCACCCGCAAGCGTCTGCCGACCCTGGCCGACGTGGCCGCGCGCCGGCGCGAGGCAGCCAAAGCGGCCGTCGCCGGCACCATCGCCGGTGGCGGGCTCGACGAGTACCTGACGCTGGCCGGCGAGCTGGGTGATGAGTATGACCCGATTGAGGTCGCCGCCGCTGCCCTGCGCCTGTGGGACGAGGCGCGGAGCGCCGGCGCTGCCAGCGAGGGCATGAGCCTGGCTGGGGTGCTCAAGGCGGCGCAGGCGGAGGCGGCGCGGGCGCGCGAGGTTGGCGCGCGGCGGGCCGACGAGCTGCAGGCGCGCGAGGCCGCGGCCGAGTTCGAGGCCGATGGGCAGGCGCCTGAGGCCGGCATGGCCCGCCTCTTTATCGCCGCCGGGCGCGTGGATGGACTGCGCCCCCAGGACCTGGTGGGCGCCATCGCCGGCGAGGCGGGGATCGCAGGGCGCGCCATTGGCGCCATCGACATCTACGACCGCTTCTCCTTTGTCGAGCTCCCGCAGGAGCACGCGCAGCGCGTGATCAAGGCGCTGGCGCACGCGACCATCCGCGGCCGGCGGGTCAGCGCGCGGCTGGCGCGGCCCGAAGGCGCGGTCCCACCGCGTCGCGTCAAGGGGCGGCCGGCTCAAACTGGCACGAAGCCAGCGCGGCGAACCGTCGCCGTGCGCACGCGGCGCTCCGCCGCAGCCGCCCGACCCCCCCGCGCCCGCTCACGCAAGTAAATCCCCCGTTTCCCCAAAAAGGAGAGCCTTCCCTCTCCCTGTGGTCGTCCCGCCTGGGGCGGGTACCCTGGGCGAGATGGTGCGGGCTCCACCTTCACGCCCCCCGAACAGTTCCCTCTGGGTTCACGCCGCACCTTCGGATCAGCGGCCGTGACGGACCTCACCCCCTTCGGTCGGGGCCGCGTCGGGACGGAGGAGGGACCACACCCCCTGGCCCCCTCTCCGACACGGAGAAGGGGATCGCGGGCCACGGCCGTGCGGCTTGGCGGTGCGGGGAGGGACGACCTCACCCCTTTGGTCGGGGCCGAGCCGCACCCCTGCCCTACTCCACCCCACCGTGCGGCTGGGCCCCGCCGCACCCGCTCCGACGCGGAGAGGGAGAGGCCCGACCATGGCCTGGCGCCATCCGGAACGGTTGCACACGCCCTAACTCTCTCCCACAGGGGGAGGGCTAGGGTGAGCGCTCCGCCAACCTGGATGCTTCACGGCCAGAGAGGCGTGCCCTCTCCCTTTGGGTGAGGGCTCCACTAGTGAAGAAATCGCTTCGGCTCATCCGGAGCACTCGCGACAGGCGCAAAGGCTGGCCATTTCCACAGGAATTCGGGTCAGCTTGGCTCCAGGAGGGCGGTGATCTCGCGGGCCAGGGCCTCGGCCGTATCGCGCAGGGAGCGCTTACCGTCGATGGCCTCGCGGATCAGCGTCGTGGCCAGGGGATTGATCGTGCCGCTGCTACCGGCGGGGAAGGTCACCAGCGGCGAGACCTTGATCCACTCCACTACATTCTGGCGCGTCTCCGGCGGGGCGATCCCTTCCTTCACCCAGGTGGCCAGGTAGCTCTGGCGCACCGTCGGCCAGCCATGGCCTTCGATCCAGAAGCGGCTGGCGTCCTTGCCAGTGTATTCGGTCACGGCCAGCCAGGCGCCGTCGGGGTTCCTGGACGCAGCGACGATCCCTCCGTGGTGGACGAAGGCAAAGCTCATCGGCGCCGCCGGTCCCTTGACCACCGGGCCCACATCCCAGAATGCCCCGTACTGGTGACGGCGAAGGTTCTGGGCCCGCGCGGCGTTGGTATAGGACATGGCCAGGGTGTTCTCCGACTCGTAGGCCTCCAGCCCGCCGCTGGCAGGCGCAATCTGGCGTTTTTCCACCAGGTCGAAGGCGTACTGCATCCCTGCCAGGGCCTGGGGGGAGTTGAGCAGGCACCTCGTGTGATCGTCATCGAGATACCGGCCGCCGAAGCCATAGACGTAGATCAGGATGTCGAACCACGTGCGGTGGACGAAGAAGCCCCACACCTGCCGGTCCCCGCGCTGGAAGGTCAGGCGCTGGGCCATCTCCTCCACCGCCTTGTAGTCATACTGCCTGGGCGCATCGGCGCGAACGGGCGACGGGACGCCGCGCTCGGCCAGCACGTCCCGATTGAACCACCACACACGCACTGCCGTCTCCAGCGGCAGGCCGTAGAGCTTGCCCTTGATCGTCGCCGCCCGCAGGCCGGTGGGGAGAAAGTCCTTCTCATCCACCCTGGCGGCGTCGCGCCTGAGCCAGCCATCAAGGGGCTGAAACATCCTGGCGCAATCGCGGAAGAACGGGGCGTTGATGAACACCGCGTCCGGCGGGGTTCCACCGACGGTGGCAACGGTCAGCTTCTCCGCCATCTGGCCCCCGGGGACGTCTACAAACTCGACGGAGAGGCGCGGGTGCTTCTGCTGGATCAGGTCCTTGACCTGTGGTACCGCCGGTGAGTTCTGGTAAATCTGCCAGAACTCCACACGTCCCCCGCCGGCGCCGTGTTCTGGCCGCGGCGCCGGCCGGTTGCAGGCGCCGGCCAGGGCCCCGCCCAGCGCCGTGACACCGCCCCACGGTCCTATGTGCCGGAGTAGCTGCCGGCGGTGCAGCCGCACGGGATCGCTGTTCTGAGACGTCATTTCCGTCCCCTCGTTGTAGACTGCCCCCTCGTTGCCGTCCGTTCGTGCGGAGGCCCGCTCCTCGCGGAAGCTCGCCCTACCGGTTCGTGGCCAGGACTGGATCGATCTCGCGCCTGGCCGCGCGCGCCGCGTCGACGACGCCTTGCTTGCCTGCCCAGACCTGCGCCAGTTGCTCGTTGATAATGCGGTTGATGTCGCGCGCCGCGGGGCTGATCGGCCGCCCGAGCACGCTGTATTTCTCCAGCGCGGGGGCGATGATGCCCACCTGTGGCGGCGCGCCGGGCGATTTTTCAAAGGCCGGCCAGAACGACTTGCGCGCCGGGCTCCCCCGCCCGGTGGTGGCCAGCTCCTGCATCAGCATGTCCTTCTCTTTCCCCAGGAACTCGCTCAGGTAGGTCCAGGCGGCGTCCCGGGCCTTGCTGTCGCGGGTGATGCCGTAGCCGCTGCCCATCGACGCCGTCGCGCGTCCCTTGGGTCCCGCGGGCCAATCGGCAACGTCCCAGCGAAAGCCGGCGCGCTGGATGAGCGTGGGGATGACCCATGAGCCCTCGACGTGCAGGGCGGTCAGCCCCGCCGCGAAGACGTTGCCGATCCCGCCGGCAACCTCGCCCACCTCGTCGGGACGCGGCGTCACCGCGTGGCGCGTCCGCAGCGCCGCCCACCACTCCAGCCCCTGGATGCTGGCCGGCGCATCGATGAGACACGCGGACTCGTCATCGTTTACCACCGCGCCGCCGAACGGCTTGAGCATACTGCCCTGCAGGAGCGTGCCCCCGGAGGGGGCGAACTGGGGCGAGAGCCCCCACTGCCGCTCGCCCGGCTTCGTCAGCCGGCGCGCCGCTTCGAGCAGGTCGTCCAGGGTCCAGGTGGCGGACGGGTACCGTACTCCGGCGCGGTCGAACAGGTCACGGTTGTACCACAGCAGGATCGGGCCGTGGTCGTACGGAAGGGCGTACAGCTTGCCGCTGACCCGATACAGCTCCAGCGCCACCTTGATGAAGTCGCCCAGGTCGAAGCCGCGGGTACGGGCAACGTACTCGTCCAGGGGCACGAACCAGCCTTGCCTGGCCTGGGCCTGGATCAGCGTGCCGTGTACCTTGATCACGTCCGGCAGGGTACCGGCCGCCGCGGCCGCGCTCAGCTTGGCGTCGTAGTCCTGCCGTGACGGGTTATCCACAATGGTGATGTTGGGGTGGCGCTGCATGAATGCGCGGTTGATCCGCTCCTGGGCAGGCCAGAAGGCAGGATCTCCCCAGCCGCTGAACGTATTCAGCGTGACCGGCGCCTGCGACCCGCTGCCTTGTCCCGCGCCTGTTCCGTCACGGCCGGCGCAGCTGCCCGCCGCGAGGACGAGCCCACCGCTGCCGGCCGTGGCAGCCAGCGTGCTCAGCACCGCGCGCCGCACGGGGCGCCGTCCAGTCCGTTCGCGTGCGCCGCGGGGGGCCATTCCTCCCCGGCGCGCAGGCCCACCGTTGATGTAGTATGCGGCCATCCTGCCTCATCCTCCTCGCTTGCTCGCCACTCAATGGCTCTCTGGGCGGCATGCAGACTGGGCACGATGCCTCCGGCGCCCGCCCGTGCGCCGCGACGCCCGCTATCATTCTTGTCCCGTGCCGGCGCACTGTCAAGGAACGTGGGGTGCGCCGCGGTCGGCGAGATGAGCGGGATCGTGGGCCATGTGATGTACGCGCTCCTGGGGGCGAAGATCGCCGCCGAGCGGGGGCTGCCGGTGACCGGCGTCATTGCGCGCCATCTCCCCAGCTACCTGTGCGGCGCCTATCTTGGAAGCGACGTGCAGACGTTGCCCCAGGCCATCTGCCTCGATACCGGGCAGGAGGTCGGCTACGGCGGTGTGCCCCTGCAGCGGAGCCCGATTACCGGCGGGGCGGTCAAGGAGTGGACGCTGGCGCATGACGGGGCGCAGTATACGCCCCGCGACGTACACCGCCTCTTTTACGGCCGCGCCCATCTCATCTTTGGCTTTGGCCCGGCTGAGAGGCATCTCGCCATCTCCTGGGAGCAGCTTCCGGCCTACTGTGGCGCCGCGGCGACCGACTGCGTGGCCTGGCTGGGCCCTGGGGAGCGCGGCGAGCGGGCACTGGCGTATCTCCTGGGGTGGGCGACCCACGTGGTGGGCGATAGCCTGATCAAGTCATTCCAGCCGGGGCTAAGCCTCTTCCTGCTGAATGGCCAGTACACGCCCCAGAACCGGCCGATCCAGGACCTGGTCACCTTCCATCAGGTGGGGCGGCGCGAGCTGCGCCTGGACTGGCAGCGCCTCATGGCGTCCCTGGCAGAGACGCCGGTGGAGGAGATCCAGCTGCACTACATGCGCGTGAGCCGGCCCCGCGGCGCTCTCGCCAGCGCGTTCCCTGATGGATGGCTCCCCGACCAGGCGCCGTTGCTGCGGGCGGTCCTGGCCAAGAACCGCCGTTACCTGCGGGTGCTGGCGCAACGCTGGCTCGCCGAGCTGGCGCTACGCCCCTCGGCTGGTGGCTGGGAGTGCGATGAGGGCCTGCGGGCGGCGGCCGGTGGGCTTCCCTATGCGCAGATGGTCGCTCTGGCCGAGCAGGCCGGCTTTCGCCTGGCGTTGCAGCAAATCGGCGAGGCCGTGGCAGACCTGCTGGCCGCCATCGTCCGCCACGGCTCGCTGCACCGCCTGGCCGGCGACGTGGTGGAATGGGAGGCCATCGCCGGCCCCTGGCGGACCACCGGTCTGACTGCGACGATCTGTGGGGACGCGAGCCGGTTGACGCCTGGGCCAGGCAGCGCGGAATCGGAGGACTTCTGACCACCGGCGGAGGAGGCGCACGTGAACCGGCCGAACATCCTCATCCTCTCTACCGACCAGCTTCGCTGGGACGCGGTGGGCGTGAACGGGAACGCGGACGTGATCACGCCTCACCTGGACCAGCTCGCGGCCCAGGGCCTCAACTTTGACCACCACTTCGTGCAGAACCCCGTCTGCATGCCCAGCCGCGTCAGCTTTCTGACCGGCCAGTACCCCTCCACGCTACGTATCACGCACATGGGCGTGCCCGTGCCGCCGGAGACGGCCACCCTGCCGCGGATGCTGCGCCCCTACGGCTACGTCAGCGCCAACATCGGCAAGCTGCACTTCCTGCCCCACGCCAATCGCGACCACCGCGCGATGCACCCCGACTACGGTTTCGACCACCTGGAGATCTCCGACGAGCCGGGCTGCTACGAGGACGCCTACCGCGCCTGGGTGCGCCGGCGCGCTCCCGAGCAGCTACCCTTCGTGAGCGTCGGCCTGCCGCCGGCAGCCGAAGCGTGGTATCGCGCCATGGGGGTGAAAGACACCGTCCAGCACCCGCCGGTACGGTTCCCCAAGGAGCCGATCCCCTTCCAGGGGAGCAGCGACCTCACCCACACCGCCTTCGTCGCCGAGCAGACGATCGAGTTTATCCGCGCCCACCGCCAGCGGCACTGGCTGTGTATCGCCGGCTTCTACTCGCCGCACAGCCCGTGGCGCGTCCCGCAGGAATACCTCGACCGGTACGACCCCGCCTCGTTCACGCTGCCCGCGTTTCCGCCCGACGTCGATGCGCGCCGCGCGGGTACCGACTTCTCGGACCAGGGCCTGCGCGCCGCCCGCCACGGCTACTACGCCATGGTGACGGAGGTCGACCACCACGCCGGCCGGATCCTGGCCTGCCTGGACGAGCTCGGCCTGGCCCAGGACACCATCGTCGTCTTCACGTCCGACCACGGCGACTGGCTGGGGGAGCACCTGCGCCACGGCAAGGGGTATCCTGCACCGGACTGCGTCAGCCGCGTCCCGCTGCTCGTGCGCTGGCCGGCGGGGATCGTCCGGCCGGGACGCACCATCCACGGCATCGTGGAGGCGGTCGACATCCTGCCCACGCTCCTGGAGTGCGCCGGCATCCAGATCCCGCCCCAGGTGCAGGGGCGCTCCCTGCTCCCCCTGCTGCAGGGCGCCGATGGCCCGGGACGCGAATCCGCGCTCCTCGAGCATCGGGGCTGGAAGTCGCTACGCACCCCGCGCTTCCACTACCTCTGTGAGAGCAGCGGGCGCGAGTCGCTCTGGGACCTAGAACGGGATCCGGGCGAGTATGCCGACGTGGCCGGCGATCCGGCCTATGCGAGCGCCCTTGCCGACCTGCGGCGCCTGCTCCTACAGCGCCTGCTGGAGAACGAGCAGCCCCTGCCTCGGGTGTGGAACTATTGAGCGACGGCCAGTACGGTGCTACCAGATGCCTGACCCCGAGCCCGCTGCTTCCTGGCCACCTGACCGCGGCCGCGGCGCGCCTGGAAGGGTGCCACCAGATGCCTGACCCCGAGCCCGCTGCTCCAGCGCAGGATAAGCCGGCACGGCCGGTCCGCCGCCAGCTCCGGATGAAGCGCCCCCACCTGGACCGCCTGCCTGAGCTCCAGGTGCCGGCCGGCTACCGGCTGCGCACCTACCGGCCCAGCGACGAGCACGCCTGGGGACTGATTATGGGCTCGGAGGGCGGCATCGGGCACGACTGGACCCCTGAGCGCGTGCGCGAGCAACTGATCGACCGCCCGCAGTTCTGGCCGGACGGCCTCTTCTTCGCCACCTGCGACGCCGAGGGCGGCCGGCCGGTCGCCTCCGCCTGCGCCTGGCGCCAGCATCCGGCCGAGACGGCGCAGGGCATCCTGCACATGGTCTGCGCCCTGCCGGAGCACCGCGGGCGCGGCCTGGGCCGCCTGGTGAGCCTGGCCGTGCTCCATTACTTTCGCCAGCGCGGCTTCCAGTGGGTCGAGCTCTCGACGGACGACTTCCGCCTGGCGGCGATCAAGACCTACCTGGGGCTGGGCTTCATTCCCGTCTACCTGCCGGACCCCGACGGCGTAGACGACCATGAGGCCCGCTGGAGCGCCATCTTCGCTGCGCTGGCCGGCCCGGCCTGAGAGAAGGTGGTCAGGTAGTGATTAGGCGGAATTCATGACCATCACTGTGGCGGAATGCTACGTCGGTTCCGGCGATGCGCGGCAGCCTGGCATGCGTCCGCCTCCCGTCAGGACACCTGACCTTCCTCCTCGGCGGCGACGGCGACGGCGAACTCGACCTCAGCAATGGAGTTGACGCCAACGCAGACGGAATGGGCGTAGGGAAGGCGGAGATTGAACCGGATGGCGTCCCGGACCTCCGCCGGCGTCCTGGTCAGGCCGCCTTGGGCAAGGGTCTTCATCAGGCAGATGGCCTTACCGGCGTCGTACACCCGCTGGACGAGGGGGAGGTGCTCCGCCAGAGTGGCGTGCTTGAGCATGAGACCGTCGCGGTTCACCGTGGTCAGGACGACCTCGATGCGCGGGTCGGTGGCGCACACGTCCATGATGGCCCCGCTGCCCAGGTGGGTAGACATGCCGACGGCGCGCACCTTGCCGGCATCTTTAGCGCGCAGCAGGGCTTCCAGGGCGCCAGCGCGGTTCTGGAACTCTTCGACCGTCTCGATGCCGTGCAGCAGGATGGTATCGATGTACTCGGTGCCCATCTCCTGCAGGTAGCGATCGACGTGGGCGGCCGCGTCCGCGTAGGTCTTGGCGGGGGTCTTGGTATTGATGACCACGTCCTCGCGCGTGGCGCTGCGGAGGGCCTCCCCGACGTGGGGGTGGGTCTTGTAGCCGTCGGCCGTATCCCAGAAGTTCACGCCGAGCTCAAGGCCCCGCAGCAGGATGCGGGCGGCCTCCGTCGGGGCGAGGTTGTGCCGGAGCACGGCCATGAGGCCGGTCCCCCAGCAGAGGCGAGAGACCGAGAGGCCGGTGTGGCCGTAGGGCACGCGCTGCGTCAGGGGCCGGAGGCCGCTGACCTCCGTCACGTGGACTGCCGGGGGCACCAGGGTAGCCGTCATTGCTGCACCTCTTCACCGACTGTGTTAACTGGTAGCGCTCCGTCAACTGCCATCTGCTGCGCTCTCCAATGCTCCTCCCTCGCTACCCCGCGGACGGCGGTTGACAGACCAGTAGCGCTGTGTCCCGTGGCAGCCGGCAGCGTTCCACCAACCGCGAGCTCCCCCGCAGCATCTGGCCGGCAGAGAAGTGGCGCTCCGCCAACGTGCGTTGCGTGGTTCGCGTTCGGTGAACGCAGGCTGCCATTGACCGTTAACCGAAGGGGACGGCCAGACCCGATGGCGCGGCGCGTGATCGTCACCGGGCCAGGCTGCCCGTACGTGGCCACATAGTACCAGTGCGCCGTGCCGGCAGCCCCATTGCTCGCCCGAGGCGCCGGCCGGTAAGGTGAAATACGGTGCTGCGCTGGCACGTCATCACCAGACCGGCAGCTCCCTCAGCGGTGAGGGACGCCGCTGGCACCTGAAATGGAGGTAGCGTGATGGAACGGACACTGCAGAGGGTCTCACGACGCACCATGGTCCGGGGGCTAGGTAGCCTGCTCGCCACCGGTGTGCTGGCCGCCTGCGGCCAGGCAGCGGGCACGGGGCAGCCGGGCGCCGAACGGGAGCCGGCCACGCCGGTCACGCTGGAGTACTGGCCCCACTGGGGTGGGGCGGCGCGCGAGCCGGCCTACGCTAAGCTGAGCGAGGCCTTTACGGCGGAGCATCCCAAGATCACGATCAATACCACACCGTACGGCCACAACCTGGAGAAGCTCATCTCCAACGTTGTGGCCGGCACGCCGCCGGACGTGGCGATCATCCGGAGCTCCGGGCAGGCCCTGGCCATCAAGGGGGCCATCCAGGCCCTGGACGACCGGATCGCCAAGGCGCGGCTCTTCAAGAAGAGCGACTACGCCGACGCGCAGTGGGAGCAGTACCTCTGGAAGGGCAAGATCTACGCTATTCCTGCTATGGAGAATGGGGCCCGCGGGGCGCTGGTCTATAACAAGCGGCTGTTTACGGAGGCGGGGCTCAATCCCAATCAGCCCCCGAAGACGCTTGACGAGTTGCAGCGCCTCCACGAGCGGATCACCAAGGAGGACGGCGGGCAGATCACGCGCCTGGGGTTTGACCCCTGGGACGCCATGAGCCAGGAGGGCTTCCTGGAGTTCTGGGGCGAGGGAATGCACGGCGCCCGGTGGTACGACGCCGGCAAGCTCAAGCTCAACCTGAATAGCCCCGAGATGGTCCAGGCCGTGGAGGCCTTCACCAGCTTCCGCATCCGTACCGGCTGGGACAAGGTCGCCGCCTTCCGCCAGACCTACGGGTTCTGGACAGGGAGGACGGGGGGCATCACCCAGCAGACGGTGGCGATGCAGATCAACGGCTACTGGACCCCGGGGGAGATCCGCGTCTTCGCCGACCCGACGTCAGACGTGGGGAACAACCTCGAGTACACCTGGGTGCCGACCCGCAGGGGAACGCAGAAGGTCCAGCTCATCGGGGGCTGGGCCGCCTGCATGCCCGCCGGCGTCAAGCAGGCGGACGCCGCCTGGCGCTTCATGGAGTGGCTCACGACGGCGAAGTGCAACCAGATCCTGCTGGATGAGTTCGGCTTCCAGAACGGCAACAAGACCGCGGCCAAGGAGCTCAAGTTCGACCACGTGCCCAAGCTGAAGTTCTACCTCGATTCGCTGACACAGGCGGACAAGGTCGTGCAGCCGATCAACATCCCCATCTGGTCCGATCTGGACCGCGGCTATCGCGCCGTGCTCAACGACGTCGGCCAGGGAAAGAAGGCAGCGAAGGCGGCGCTGGATGAGCTGCAGACGCAGATGCAGCAGCTGCTGGACGAGGTGGTGAAGGGGACCTGAGCGCGGGGCGGCGGGCGCTCAGCGCGACACGCCCGCCACACGGTCGCCACGCATCCGCGCCCAGCGGCGCTGCGCGCGGCGTTCAGCGGCAATCACCAGAGGAGATTGGGCGCCCGCCCACGGGCCCATAGGCCGCAGTCCTACCGGGGCGCCGCGCGTCGCTGGTCGGAGAAGACCGGCGCTGGCGTGCGGGGATCTCCTGCCCGCGCCCGGCACGGTCGCGCTTGGGACAGCCCGCGAAGCCGCGCCACTTGGAGCGGGACCGGCGTGGATAGTGGCGAGCGCCGCGTCGATGGCGGCGAGGTGCATGGCGGCGCGCTGGTCGAGCGGGAGAACGGTGGGCGTTTCCACCGTGGCCTGGAGCACTCGCTCCAGCTGCTGGGCCGGGTCGACGGTGAGGATGCTTGCCGTCGCCGCGGCCGGCGGCGGGAGGCGCAGGCGATAGCGGGCGACGTAGAACGGCAGGGGCCCGGTCTTGAAGGCGCGCCGGTTCTCCCGTGCGCGCTCTGAGTCGAGCTCCACGACGGCGTCTTTGACCGGGATCTGGCCGTCGACCAGCGGGCCCGGATGGAGCGGCCCCAGGCCCCGCACGGCTTCCACGATGGCGCGGCCCAGGGTCGCGGGCGCGAAGACGTACAGCCCAGGGGCATCGACGTCTTCATGGCAGTCGACGAAGAGATCGAAGCGCCGCCGGCCGAGGGCGCGCTTGAGCAGCGTGACCTCACGGGTGAGGCGGCCGGCGCGCCGGAAGCTGCGGTTCAGGTCGCGCCCGCCGGGGCCTTCACGCCGGTCATGGACGTACCCCCACGGGTTGCTGCAGGGGAGCACCGTAAACTCGACGTCTGGCCAGCGCTCGTAACGGCGCTGCTCCAGAAAGCGCACCATCGCCTCAGCGCCGGCCGGCTCGTCCCCGTGCGTGCCGCCGTTGAGGAGGACGCGGCGGACGGTCCGTGGCTGCGGCGTCGCGGCGTGGCGCTTCCCTACCGGCGAGGGACGTGCGGCGGGGACGCGCACCAGGAGCAGGTCGTAGCGCTCGGCGCCGTCGGGAGTGATCTGCTGGCCATAGACGCGCCAGGAGACGGGGGGCCGGGCGGCGGCCTTGACGCGTTCGACGAGAGCGGTGTAATCGCGCATGGCTGTGCAAAGTGTACGGCGGATGGCGCTCCGCCCGCGGCCATAGGGTAATCTCTGTGCCCGCGCACCTTCGCCGACGCCATCCCACTGCAGGTGCTGGCCGAGGCCAGCTATAGGGTATCTTTGTGCCCGCGCATCCGCGCGAGAGCGCCGGAAAGGACGAAGGACGAAAGAAGGACGAAAAAAGAAGGACGAAAGACGAAAAGTGACAGGCGAGGGAGAAAGGGCGAAGGCGTACTCGTCCTTGGCCCTGCGTCTCTCGTCTGTTCAAGGCCGGTGCCCCGGCGCGCGGGCGGGCCCGAAGGAGGCAGATGATGAGACGGAATAAGCTACGTGAGCTGCTCAGAGCCGGCAAGCCAACGCTCGGCACGCACATCCACACCACCTGGCCATCGGTGATCGAAGCGATCGGCCACACCGGCGTGTACGACTACGTGGAGTTCGTGGCGGAGTACGCCCCCTACACGCTGCACGACCTGGACAACATGGCCCGTGCCGCCGAGCTACATGATCTCTCGCTGATGATCAAGCTGGACCAGGACGCGCAGCAGGTGGTGACGCAGCACGCCATCGGCTCCGGCTTCCACTCCGTGCTGTTTGTCGACATTCGCAGCGCCGACGACGTGCGGCGCTGCGTGCAGGCGGTGCGGCCGGAGACGCCGGAAGATGGGGGCCGCCACGGCGTGGCCACCCGCCGGATCACGTACATGGGGTACGGCGGGACGCGCGACTACGTGCAGGCGCTCCGCGACGTGGTCATCGCCATCATGATCGAGAAGCGGGAGGCGGTCGAGAACCTGGAAGAGATCCTGTCGGTGCCCGGCATCGACATGGTGCAGTGGGGCCCGGCAGACTACTCGATGAGCATCGGGCGCTACGGCGAGCGCGGCCATCCGGACGTCCGAGCGGCGGAGAAGAAGGTCTTCGAGACGGCCCTCAAGATGGGGATTCCCCCGCGGGCAGAGATCGGCAGTCCGGAGGACGCCAGGCGGTTCCTGGACATGGGGGTGCGCCACTTCTGCATGGGCACAGACATCGCCATCCTCTACCAGGTGCTCAAGCGCCAGGGGGAAAGCCTGCGCGAGCTCCTCGGCTGAGACCGGTTCGGTGTGGCCAGACTATGGTTCGGGTCCAGACCTGATTTGTGCATTCACGACCCCCACGGCTCGCCAGGCGCCGTGCCGCACGTGCCGCACGCGTCGAGGTCCAGACCTGATTTGTGCATTCACGGCCCCCACGGGGAGCGGTATCGGCGGCGGCCGCCGCGCAGTGGCGGCCACGGCTCCCTGGCGGTGCGCGTGGAACCCTGCGCTCGGCCACGTCAGCCACCTCAGGGCCCTGAGCGTCGCGGCGGGCCACCACCTGCAGGTGCGGGCAGACGGGGATGATCTCAACTGCTCCCGCGCGCCGCTGTGTCCCGAGCGGTGCCGGGCAGGTGCCGGCTACCGCGGCTGATCCAGGATGGCCTGCACCTCGGCGGCCATGGCGCGCAGCGCGGCGGCGCTGGGAGCCGTTTTCTGGTCGCGGAAGGCGGTCATGTGCCGGGTGACCACGCTGTTGACCTCTGCCTGCCGGAAGTTTGCCGCCACGCTGTAGGTCACCTGTGCGGCATACTGGTCCATCGTCTTGCAGACCCGCTCCAGCATCTCCCGCGGGTAGAGCGGGTCGTTCAGGAGGCGCTCGTCGCAGTAGACGTCGTGGCGCATGCCCGGGGTGTTGGAGCCCCGCGTCTGCAAGCCCAGCGCGACACCGGTCTCGCGATCGGTGAACCACTGCACTACCGGCCAGCCCTGGTCCACCACACGCGTGGCGCTGTTCAGGCCAATGGGGGCAACGCTCAATTCGGCGCCGAACTTGCCGGTAGGCCCCTTGGGCATGGCGACCATGGACCACTGAAAACTGTCCTTCACGGCGTTGCGGAGACCCCCGCGGGCGCCGGCGAGCATCTGGCCGGCCATGGCGATGGCGCCGCTCCCGAAGTCGGCGTCGGTATAGGGCCTGGCCGGCATGACCTCTCTGCGGTGCCACAGGTCCCAGTGCCACTGGACGGCCTGGAGGGCCTGCGGGCTATCGGCGACGCAGCGCTTGCCATCCGGCGAGAGCAGGTCGCCTCCGAAGCGGCGGAAGGCGGCCAGCGTGTGCTGGAAGTTGCCCCACTGCGTGTTGTAGCCATAGCGGCTGCCGTCGCGGGAAGTCAGCTTCTCGGCGGCGGTAACCAGGTCATCCAGGGTCCAGGAGTCATGCGGCTCGCGGAGGCCTGCGCGGGCGAAGGCATCACGGTTATAGAACAGGAAGCAGTAGCCGACCTGGCCGCGAGCGGGCAGGCCAAAGAGCTTGCCATCGAGGCGGAGGGCGCTCAGGCCGCTCTCGTACCACTGCTTCAGGTTGAGCTTGTCGCGCTGCACCAGCCGGTCGATCGGCTGGAGGCTACCGCCGGCCGCGAGCCCCTCGAAGAGGAGGTTTTGCAGATACACCACGTCGGCCAGCGTGCCGGCGGCCGCGTGGGTGCGGATCACCTCCAGGTAATCGCCGGCCAGGGCCTGGTAGTCCAGCCGGATGCGCGGGTACCTCTCCTGGAATTCAGCCGCGCGCCTGGTGAAGGCTTCCTCCTCGGCCGTGCGAGAGAAGAACGTGACCCGCACCGGCTCGGATGAGGGAGGCGTCTCGGAGCCTTGCCCGCCCAGGGCGCAGGCGGCTGTGACCGCTGGCAGAGCGAGCGCGATGTGCCGGCGGCTGAGCCGCTGGAGAGCCGACAACGTTGCCCCGTTACGTGTGAATGGCGCTGCGACCATGGATTACCTCCATCCCCTCGCGCGCTTAGGCTACGATGTGAGGGCGCGAGCGTCAACTGCGGGAATGGTGCGGCGGACACAGTACGCTTCCGGCACGGCCGTGGCGGACCTCACTCCTTTCGGTCACGGCCGTGCCGCCCCCTGCCTCAAGCCGCCCCCGCTCCGACACGGAGAGGGGGAACGCCGGCCACGGCCGTGCGGCTGGGCCTCGCCGGGAGAGAGGACCTCACCCCCTGGCCCCCTCTCCGACACGGAGAGGGGGGACGACGACCACCGCGGTGCGGCTTGGCCCCGCCGCCCCCGCTCCGCGTCGGAGCGGCGGAACAATGGCTACGGGGAGAGGATCTGACCCGCGGCGGCCTGGCCGCCGGTCGGACGCGGAAAGATGGGATGCGGGAATGCAGCGAGAGGGAACGCGGGCCACGGCCTGGCGCCATTCGGACCTCTTGGGCACGCGCAACGGTGTGGGGACGGCAGCGGCAGACCCGAGCAGGTCCCATCGACGTGCAGGCTGCCTCAGAGGTAACGGCCAAACTCAGCGACTGATCAGCGGCGCAAGGTAAGGAGGCGAGACGTGGATCTGGGGCTTCGAGGCAAGGTGGGGCTCGTGACGGGCGGGAGCCGCGGTATCGGCCGGGCGATCGCCCTGCGGCTGGCGGCGGAAGGGTGCGACGTGGCCATCTGTGGCCGGACGGCGACCGCCCTGGAGCAGGCCGCAGACGAGATCCGCGCCGCCGGCGTGCGCGCCCATGGAGTGGCCGCCGACGTGACGGTGCCGGGGGAGGTAGAGCGGTTCGTCGAGGAAAGCGTCGCAGCGCTGGGCGGCGTCGACCTGCTGGTGGCGAATGTGGGCGGCACGTCCGGCGGGGGTCTGCTGGAAGCAACAGACCAGGATTGGCTGCGGACCTTCGACCTGAACCTGTTTCATGCGGTGCGGGCAATCCGCGCTGCCGTGCCGCACATGGAGCGGCGGGGCGGCGGGAGTGTGGCCATCATCGCCTCCATCTCTGGCTGGAAACCGGGGCCGCGGGCGCAGTATGGCGCCGCCAAGGCTGGGGAGATCTTCCTGGCAGGGGCGCTGGCGTGGGAGCTGGCCCCGAAGCGGATCCGCGTAAACACCGTGAGCCCCGGCTCGATCCTGTTTCCAGGCGGGGGCTGGGAGCGCTTCCGCGCTCAGAATCCGGAGCGCTTTGCGGAGTTCGAGCGGCGGGAGTTTCCCTGGCAGCGCCTGGGCCGGCCGGAAGAGGTGGCGGATGTGGTGGCCTTCCTGCTGTCGGAGCGGGCGAGCTGGATCAACGGAGCGAACATCCCCGTGGATGGCGGGCAGGGACGCCCGACGGCGTTCTGAGCGAGGCCGCCCGCTCCGCGCCACCAATCTACCCACCTACCAGACTGCCGGCAGGGTCAGGCGCAGCCTGCCGTCCCACATTCAGGCCGGCGCATGGCAGGCGACAACAGGCCGCCGATGGGAAAGCGTTGATGGGGAAGCATTGAGGAGATGACGCATCCGGCGAGGGAGTAGCTCGCGCGGGCTCCGGTGGGAATGGGCAGGCACTTCATCCGTCGCTGGTGCCCCGCAGGGACATGACCGATGGTCCGTGAGCGGCGCCCTCACCCTCGCCCTCTCCCAAGGGGAGAGGGGACCCGTCGCCGGTCGGGAGGGGTCCAGGCTCGGAGAGCCGGCGATTTGAACAGCCTAATGCCAATCCGCATCTGAGCGCTCATAAGTGGCGCGCTCACTGGAAGGACAGCAAGAGCGAGCCTTTCAGCGAATTGGTATTGCTTGTAGATCCCTCTCTTCTCGGAGGACCAGGCCCATGATGGTGCGGCCGCCCTTACGGTGCTGCCCGACCTTACGGAACCCGGCCACCTCGAACCTGGGAATGACGCCGGTGTAGGTAGAGATCTCCGCCAGGCGGCCGCCCTTGCGGCGCGCGGGGTCACTCGGGTAACCCTCGACGATGCGCGCGCCGTGCGCGGCAGCGTAGCTCACCGCGGCCTGGAGGAGGGCGGCGGGCCACGCCCCAGCCGCGATGGCGGGGATGCGTACTCACTTCGGGGGGCGACCGAGCACCAGCCCACAGCGACGCCCTGGTCGTAGGCCAGCAGGCCGGGTACATGCCCGGCGTCAACGAGGGCGCGCAGGGCCGCGGAGCTCGCGGCGCCGCCCCCGCCGTCGCGCATGTTGCGGCCGAACTCGTCGCGAGTCAGCCGAAGTACATGCACCAGCAGCCGCTCGCCGGGGCATGGCGGAGGAGCGCGGCGAGGTCATCCCGCCGGTCGCGCGTCAGCGGGAGGATTGAGTGCGTCATGGGGCGCGATGGTAGCAGCTATAGGAAGCGGACGGGCCAACTGCGCCGCCAGCGCCTGCTGGGCAGCATGCGGCAGAGGCCGGGGGCAGGGCACGACCGCGGCGAATGCGCTAGCGCCTGGGCATCCAGGGCGTCGGTCTTGGCCAGTCACCTGATCGTCCCGATCGCGCAGGCCGATGTCGGCCACGCGGCAGGCGATCTGCCACTTCCCGCCGCCGCTGGCCCCCAGCACAACGAGGTAGGGGGCCAGCGGCGGCCGCCATGCGAGCAGCGCAGTGACTCCCGTCTCGTCGTCCTCGTCGTTTGGGACCGGCCACGGCTCGCTGGTGGTGCGGACCACACAATCTAACGGGGTGGTAGCGACTTTGATGCCAATAATGACTGGCACCAACGACAGATGCCCTCCTTTGCAACCCGCGCCGCCACCAGGTAGGCATTGCCCGATGCGGGTGCACCTGGCCCGGGCAGCAGTTCGGGTTCTATGGGGTGCGAGGCACGACGACCCACGCACTCCGACAGTCCTTGCGACTCCAAGAGGAATCGGCCTATCGCGCCGCAGTAGCGGCTCAACGTAAACAAGGGCAGCGCCGGCCATGGAGAGGGGTTCACGCCCCGCGGGGGAACAGCGATCTCACCGCCGGCGGCCGCGTCTCCGTCGCACCAAGATTTACCTGCACGACAGCTCTGGCCAATGAAAGATCTGGCGGCCGCTATACCCGTGAGGCCGGCACCTGCTCAGTCTGAATTCCTGTGACAATGACCGGCCTTTCCACGCGGCGCCGGCACATAATAGGGGCATGACTGATGCCTCATGAGCGGAGCCCTCACCCTGACTGTCCGCCAAGGGAGCAGTACGCTGGCCGTGAATTGCCGAGGCTATCCCCTGGTGGAACGTTCGTCGTAGATGCCGTTTCTGGGCTTCTGGATCATCGACGAAGGACGACGGCGGCAAAGCTTAGTGGTGCATCCGCCAGGGATGCCGGACTATTCGGGCCTCCTCGGCAGGAGGTGCCCGCTGGCGTTACGGGTCCGGCCGATGTC
>DAOTTI010000280.1:0-27262 GCA_034437795.1 Chloroflexota bacterium
CTAAGTATCCGCTGGTATGTTCGCGTCGCCCTGTCCATCGATGCCCGGCCGTCCTGTCCCGCACGAACATACCAGCGCTGACTTAGCGCCAAGGGCAATGGTTGCGCACGCGTGAGTGCACCCTCCCCGAAGCACCCTCCCCGAACCTGTGCCCTGGGCCGGCGCTGGTCGTGCTCGGTACCATTCTGGTGCCCCTGCTCGTCGTGGGGGTGCTTCCGCTGGCCGGTGCGCCGGCCGTAACGAGCCGTCACGAACTGGAGCACGCGATGTCCCAATCTCCCGCACCCGCAAAGACGCTACCGCCGGTCACGCTGCAAGACCTGATGCAGGCGCTCAACGCCACCGAGGCCAACATCCGCTGGTGGGAAGGCGACGGGACGCTCCCCAAGGCGGAGCGTGACCCCGAAGGGCGCCTGCTCTGGAACGTCGACGACCTGCGCCGGTGGGCGCGATCCGAGGCCGGCCAGAAGTTCATCGCGCGCCGCGTGTAGGTCGGGCGCGGCTACGTTTCGTCCCTGGCCTTCAGCGGGGGGAGCAGCCTGGCCCGTCTGGCGACTGTGGCCGCGATGCTGGCCCGCCAGCCGCCGGTCATGATGTGCACGCCGTGGAGCCCCATCCGGCGCATGGCCTCAATCATCTCCACGCAGATGGCGATGCCCTCTTCGCGCGGGTCGGGCGCCGCCGCCAGGCGGGCCAGCAGGGGCTCCGACGGCTTGACGCCCGGCAGGGAAGCCACCTTCCGCGCGTGCTCCACATTGCGGAAGGGGAGCACGCCGCCCAGGAAGTAGGCCCGCTGGTGCAGGCCGCGGGCGACGATCCGCTCCCACAGCCGCGCGAACTCATCCATGCTGGTCACGACGTTCGACTGAAAGAACTCCGCGCCGGCCTCTAGCTTGCGTTCGATCTGGCGCAGCTCAGCGTCCGGATTGGCCAGGCACGGGTCATAGCCGGCGCCGAGGAAGAGCTCCAGCGCGCCTTCCACCCGCAGGGGTGACTCCGGCGTGCTGGAGGCGAACTCCCCCGCGTCGCGCATGCGGCGCACCATCTGCAGCAGCCCCACCGAGTTGCGCTCGTAATAGGCGAAGTCTTTCGGATGGTCGCCGATGCGGGGCGGATCGCCGGTGAGCAGCAAGAGGTTGCGCACCCCCAGAGCGGCGGCCCCCAGGATCTCCGACTGGATGGCGACCAGGTTCATGTGCGTGGCCGTGGCCTGCATCACCGTCGTGATGCCCATCTGCTCCAGCAGGGCGCAGGTGTAGCCGGAGGCCATGCACACGTGGGCGCGGGAGTTGCTCGTCACGTTGACGGCGTCGAACTCCCGCAGGCGGCGGCCTTCGTCGCGCACGCGCTCCGCCAGCGGGCCGCGGGGCGGATTGTATTCGGCAGTCCGTACGAACTGCCCGCGGCGCAGGGCGTCTCGGAACCGGTTCTCCGCCCGAGGTGCCTTCCCGTTGGTCGAAACGTCACCGATCATTGAATGCCAACAGAGTGTATGTCTTCCGGCTCGCCCCGTTGCCGGCGGCAGGCCATTCTTGCCCCCATCCCGCAACCGGCACGTGAGGCCGCCCCCGTCTCGCGACCGGCGCACCACCCCGTAGGTCCATGCGACGTTCCCGACGCTCCGTCGCCGGCGGGGGCATCCGGCAGCGTTCTGCGGGTTGCCGGCAGCGTGGGGCGGATGGCCTGGGCCGGCCGGATGCGCCAGCCAGACTACTCAGGTCCCTTGCCTCCCCGCCAGGGCCCGCTGGATCGAACGATAGCACGCTCGCAGATAGTCTTCCAGGCGCGCCCAGTCCGCCTCCACGTTGAGCGAGCGCCGGCTCGTAATCTGGTCGACCACGTTGTTGGCCAGCACGCGCAACTCGGCCGATTCCCGCGCCAGGGCCGGCGGAATGCCGAACAGCGCGCTGTGCAGGGCGGTCATCGTGCGCACGAACTCGGTCTTATCCGGCAGGCCGGCCAAGCGCCGGTGCACCTCGTTGTAGGCGACCTCGATGCGGGCCACTATCGCCGGATCGAACGCCAGCCCCGAGTAGCGCCGCGCCAGCCGGTAGAACTGCTCGTAGAAGCGGCGCACCTTGTCCACATCGTGCCTGACTGGCGCCCAGGCCGCAGCCGCCCGCGCCACGTAGTAGGCGCCCAGCAGCGACTGTGGGAAGGGGATGTGAAACTGCTCCTGGCAGAGGCGCACCATCAGGCGCAGCAGCGTGGCCCAATCGCGGTCGTAGTAGGCGCGCCACCCCGCGGCCTCGAAGTGCGCCACCCGTTCGGGGTCGAAGTGAAACCGCCGTTTGGCCGGCGCCCGCCGGCGTCCGAGCAGGAGGTAGGCGGCGCCGGCCACGGCCCCCAGCAGGATGGCAGAAGCCAGAAGCAAGGGGACCGGCGAGGTGGTCGTCGGCTGAGGTGGGGGCGGGATGCGCCGCCGTTCTTCGTCGGTGGCGGCGCGGCGGCGGGCCAGCTCCAGCTTGAGGCTCCGCTCGCCGGTGGCCATAGCCCAGCGGTGGTTGGCGGCAAAGATGGGCTTGAGCAGCCAGGAGAAGCGGCGCAGCAGGGGCTTATCGGCGCGGATCCTCCAATCGTAGGTCACGTTCACCCAGGGCCCATCCTGCTCCAGGGTCCAGACCCCGCGCCCGGTGAAGTCCCCCCACGGCTCGAGGGTGAAGCCGTAGGGATAGCGCGACTCCACGACGCGGAAGCTCCACCGCAGGGTGTAGGGCAGCCAGCCCTTGGTGTACAGGCTGATCTCTCGCCCCACGCCCCGCTCATCGCCCGGCTTCAGCTCTCTGGCGTCCAGGTACACCGCCGGCCACCAGCGCGGCAGGCCGGTCGCGTCGTTGAGGATGTCCGCCACGTCCTCGACGCGCCCCGGCACCCGCCAGTGGGTGACAAAGTGGTATTCGTTCGCCGCCCCCATTACCTACGTACGTCTCTTAACGGCGCTGGCGCTAGGCCGGCATCTCGCCCGCCAGCCACCCGATGACTGCCTGCAGGTCCGGCAGGTGGTCGCCCATCCCCAGCACGAAGTAGCTGCCGACCAGCAGGCTGAGGGTGGCCGCCAGGCAGCCGGCTGCGACGTAAATGGCGCTGGCCCGGCCGGCGCCGACGAACCCCGTCGAGGTGGCCAGGGCAATGGCCGTGTTCGAGACGAGCAGGCCGGCCACGAAGGCCAGCAGCATCCACAGGCCCAGCCCCTGGCTCGCCGCTCCCCCGACAGCGGCGATGATCAGCACCTGGGTCCCCGTCTCGGCGCCGATGCCGTGGATCACGCCGACCCCCAGGGCTGCCCAGGGGCTGTACTGATCAACGCGATGCACGTGGAACTCGCCACGGTGGCTGTGTCCGTGGACGCGAGCCTGCACCTGCCGCCACACCTCCCGCACGCCGGCAAACACCAGCATCCAGCGGCTTCGCAGCCGGAACTCGCCGCCCCCGCGCCAGTAGCGCGCCAGCGAGTACACCACCCAGAAGCCGAGCGCCAGCAGGGTCGCGCCCACGACCCGCTCCATGATCGGATCGATCCAGTCCGGCAGGATGGCCTGGAAGTACAGGGCCGCCAGACCGAGCACGACCACCACCAGCGCGTGGCCGGCGGCGTACAGGGACGCTAAGCCGAGCGCGCGCAGGTGGGTCTTCACCGGCGACGGCGCGGCGTCGCTGCTTGTGGCGGACGTGATGTCGCTGATGGCCGCGATGTGGTCCCAGTCGATACCGTGGCGGATGCCCAGGGTGAGCGCGGTACCGACGATGCCCGCCGCGCCGACCTGAGGCGCCGCCTGGGCGGCTGCCTGAGCCGCCTGCGCCAGCTCCATGTTCCCTCCTACCTTGCCAGTAGTGATGGCTCGTGGCCCCGGCCATGGCCGGGGCCACGAGCAGGATGGTGCCCGTGGTCGTGATCATGGTCGGGGTCATGGTCATGCCCGTGCGCAGGGTCGTGCTCGTGGTCATGCCCGTGCGCATGGTGGTCGCCATGGCGATGCTCGTGCTCATGGGCATGCCCGCCGCTGTGCCTGTGCCGGTGACCGTGCCCATGGTCATGCCCGTCGTGCCCGGCCAGGCGCCCCAGGCCAGACACGACGGTCGCTTCCGCCGGTCGGGGATGGCGTCGCGCCGCCGCGACGGCCGCGGCCGCCACCAGGCCGGCCAGTCCTAGGGGGGCCAGCAGGCGCAGCCAGGCGTCACCGGGCACGACGGGCACGTCCACGTGCTGCGCCGCGTCTGCGGTCAGCACCAGCCCGGCCAGGGCTACCACGGCGGCGCTGGCCACGGGCAGCCGGCGGCCGAGACGGCTCAGCCAGGCCTGCCGGCCGGCGCCAAGTCGCTGCAGGAGCGGCAGCCGCCCGGCCGCCCGTCCAGAGTAGACCATCAGCAGGCCGACGGCCATCAGGGTCCCGGCCAGCCCCACGCTGAAGGCCACGATCAGGAGCAGCCCGAACGCCACCTGCTGCAGGGCGATCGCCCCCAGCATCACCACCAGGGCCGAGGGACAGGGGAGCAGCCCGCCTGAGACGCCCAGGGCCACCAGGCTCCGCCAGGTGACCGGCGCGCCCGACGCCCCAGGCAGGACGTGCGTGTGCCTGCCCAGCCCGTGGTCGTGGGTCAGCGTGGCGGAGGCAGGCGCGGGCGACCGCGCCGCGGTCCACCGTGACCGCACCAGGGAAGCCCCGATGCCAAAGACCAGCAGCCCCGAGAGCAGGCTGAGCCACGGGTACACCCGCTCCGGCGCCACGCCCTGCGAGGCGTAAAGCGTCACCAGTCCGAGCGCGAACACCCCCGCCGTGTGGACCGCGGTCACGGTAATCCCCAGGAAGAGCGCGTGCTGCGGCGTCCCGCGCGCCCCGACCAGGTAGGCGCCGACGATGGTCTTGCCGTGCCCGGGCGACATGGCGTGCATCCCTCCCAGCACCACCGCCGTCAGCAAGGCGGCGAGCACCAGGCCCGGGGTGAGGCCGGCCCCCGCCGCTCCTGCCAGCACCTCCGCCAGGCCGTCGCTAGCGCGGGCCATGGACGGTGAGCGCGCAACCGCTCCCATCCCTGTCTCTCCCGTACCGGACAGAGGCGCGGGTTGCGTGCCCGCCGGCCCCGCATCCGGCCGGACGGTCAGGCTCACCTGCCGGACGTTCAGCGGGCTCGCCAGCAGATCCTCGGGATAGGACCGCAGCTCATCGCTCACGTCCTGCGCCAGCGCGCCTGCTCCGCCGGAGATGGCCAGGCCCTCCGCCTTCACCGCGATCTCCCGCCACCCGATCCGCGCTGGCTCGTTCTCATCGCGGAACTCGAGCCGGATCCCCTGCCGGCCCATCCTGGCCAGGATGCCGGCTGCCCCCGGCGCGTCCAGCCACATGCTGAATCGGAGCGTCTGCAGCCCGGCCTGCCCCGGCGCCAGCGCCACCTCGTGCGAGACCACTTGGAGAGGCACGCGCGTGCCGTCCAGCGTCAGGTGCAGGTTGGGTGTGGCCAGCGTGGCCAGCCGTGCCCCGTAGGTCTCCTGCTCCTCCGCCGTAGCCAGGCCGTCTCCGTTGGCGTCCAGCGCAGGCATGGCCTGAAAAGTGGGGATCTCCGCCATATCCACCACGTAGCGCACCCGCACCTGCTCGGGCGAAAGCTCGAGGCGGCTGTACCGGTTGACGGTAAAGTTGCCCAGCGGATGCGCCAGCGCCGTCGCCACAGGCCAGGCGGCTAGCAGCAGGGCCAGGGCTGCCGCGCTCAGGGCGCGCAGCGCCGGCCACGCGGTCCAGGCTCTCGCACGCGCCGCCGGCCGCGCCGCGGCCGCGGCGTGCCCTTCAGGCCCTTGCGGGCCGCCCGGCCCTCTGCTGTGCGGGAGGTTCCATCGTGGGCGCGGGCGTGGCGTCTCCGCCCGGCCCCATGCCGGCCGGCGTCCCCGCCGGGTGTGCCCGTGTCGCTCGTCGTTCATTGCGCCACTCCCTTCAGCTCCGCCAGGATCCGCTGTGCCTCCGGAGCATAGCGCACCGAGAACCGCGGGTTCAGGGCCAGCGCCGCCTGTAGGTACGCTCGCGCCTCGTCGAGTTGTCCGGCGGCGGCCGCGATCGCTCCGGCGTGGAAGAGGAGCGTAGGGTCCCTGGTGCCCAGGCGCAGGGCCTCCCACGCATGGAACAGCGCGTTCTCCGCCTGCCCGGCGCGGTAGAGGGCCCAGGCCAGGGCATCGGCGGCGTGGATGCTCGGCCGGCGCGCGTAGGCCACCTGGGCCTGGGTCACCGCCGCCTGGAGCGCCGGCGCATCCTGGGCGTGGTCGGCCTCAAACAGGGCCATCTCCAGGTCAAGGTCCACGCCGTTGGCCCGCTGCAGGCGGGCAATGGCCCGCACCAAGTCATACTGTCCGGCTGCCGCGGCCTGGTCGCCCATGGCGCGGTACACGTCGCCGAGCAGGATCGCGTACTCAGGGAGCGGCATCACCTGGGCCACGGGGGCCAGCAGCGCCACGGCGTCGGCGTACCGCCCCTCGGCGGCGCGCACGCGCCCGAGCGCAGCCGTAGCCGGCCAGTAGGACGGGTACATGCTGAGCGCCCGCCGGTACGCCGCGTCGGCGGCCGGCAGATTTCCGGTCGTCCAGTACAGGTGTCCAAGCTGCACGAGCGCCCAGGCGACCGGCTCGCTGCCCGGCGCGCCCGCGCTCACCGCCAGGCGCATGGCCTCGATGGCCCCTTCCACGTCCCCGTACAGCTCTCGCGCGTAGGAGACGCGGGCATAGGAGTTGAGGTCGGGGCGCAGGTCGACCATGCGCTGGAAGGCGGCCACGGCCTCGTCGTAGCGGCCCAGCTCGACCAGGGCATCGCCGACCACGCCGTAGAGCGCGGCGCGGTGCGGGTAGCGCGCCTGGGCCTGGCGCCCCCAGGCCAGGGCCGCCTCGAACTGGTGGCGGGCCAGGAGCAGTGCGCCCATCGCGGCCACCGCGTCGAAGTCCGCCGGCTGAAGCTCCAGGGCGCGGGAGAGCGCGGCTTCGGCCAGCGGGTAGTAGGCGGGGTCGCCGCTCTCGCGGGCCTTCTGGAGGTAGGCGGCGCCGAGCTGGGCGTAGGCCTTCTGGTCGTCCGGGCGGGCGCGCAGCCGGAGCTGAAGGCTCTCTACCATCCGATCCGTGCGCGAGGCGGGGCGCGCCGCCGCCGACGGCGCGACCGGCGGGCGCAGCGCCTCCGGCAGGATAGCCAGCAGGCGCTCGGATGGGGGAAGGGATCGGGCCACGCCGAGCGCCAGCGAGAGCAGGGCGGCGAGTGCCAGGGCAGCGCTCAGACGATGTGCCGGTATCATCCTGCCTCTCTTGTCTCGCTGCGTTCTACTTGCCCGTGCTCGCTCAAGCCGGCCAGGTGGGATCAGGGCGTCCTTCCGGCTGAGCGAGCACAGGACTGGCCCAGACTAGTACTTGGCCACGGCGATTGTGATGGACGCAGCCAGATTGCGGCACCCAGCAGCAGCATCGTGGCGGCGTACTAGTCGCAAACGGAGCCCTCACCCTCGCTCTCTCCCAGAAGGCGAGGGAACTGTTCCTAAGCCGAGCCCTCACCCTCTGGGAGAGGGCGAGGGAGCTGATCGGATGTTGAGCGCAGGCCGGGATGGCTGGGGGAGGAGGTAAGGTGCTGCCACCCTCCTCCCCCGGGGCCACGCGGGGCGATGGCGGGCCATCGAGCCGGCTACGGGTTCGGGTGGACCCGATTGCGGCCGTCGGCCGGCGTCGCCAGGAAGGGGAACGCCGATCCGAGAGGGGCGTCGTCCACGTTGACGCCGTCCCCCGCCATGGCAGCGATGTAGTTGGCCCCGCCCACGAGGCGGACGGCGACGTCGGTGACGTCATCCTTTGGCCGGCGTCCATTGGGCCAGGCCGCCGGATCGGGGGTGGGAGTCCCTCCGGCGTCGTGGGCCAGCGGACCAAGGCGCTTCTGCGACGCCAGCGGCGTCGGCGGCACGCTAATGTCCAGCCGCAGCAGCTCAGAGAGGGTCGTATCGCTGGGCTGGTACTTGAGCAGGGCGTCCACCAGGTCCTGGCGGTTGGAGGTGCCTGCCGGCACGCCGAACACCAGCTCGAGGGCGAGGGCCAGGCGCGGATTGAGGTAATAGTCGAGGAACTGGCTCTCCTGGTGGGGAGGCATAGCGTTCCAGCGGTCCTTGTCCTCGGTGCCGATGATCGTCTCGTTGATCAGCGGATTGGCCAGGCGCTGCACCTGCACCCACGGATTGAAGGCGGCGTCCGGCTCCGGTTCGCGCCGTACGGTGAGCCTGCGCCGGCTGGTGTTGGCGTAGGCCCCCAGCTTGGGATGGGCGGTCTCAGTGGGGCCCTTCCCGTCGAGGGTGAGCAGGGCGGCCGGCACCTCGACGGCGATGGTGCTGACGTTGAAGCCGCCCAGCATGTCTACGCCGAAGGGGTTCGCCGCATCGTTGGCGTCCTCCGCCGTGCTCAGCAGGGGCGGGCTGCGACGCAGGTTCAGGGTATCGAACACCGCGCCCAGGTCGATAAAGAAGGGATCCTGGCGCTGGCCGGCGAAGACGCGTATGCCAAGGGGGAGGGTGTAGATCCCCTGGGCAGCCAGCGCGGGGTAGTTGGGCATGGTGCGCGGCCCCACGCTCGACGGCACGGCGATCAGGTTGCGGGCGAGCGGGATGCGCTGGCCGTTACGGACCATGAAGACGTCGTAGCGCTGGCGCAGGCCCAGTCCCTCAGAGCCGGGGCCATCCAGCGCCGTGATCGGGGGGACGACGGTCCCTGCGCCGGGCGGGACGTTCCCCAGGTATGACAGGAACAGGTTCAGGTCGTTGACCACCCCGCGGATCTCGGTCCTGAACAGGAACTCGAAGACGACGTCGTCGGCGATGCCGTCGGCGTTGTTATCGATGTTGATGGCGTAGCGGACGTTCGGATCGAAGTTCCAATAGTTGGGCCCGGAGCTTGGCTCCTCGCTCATCACGTCCATGATGAGCGTCACGCGGTTGGACCGGTCGGGCTCATAGCTGCGGAACATGAAGAAGTCGGTGATGTCGGCGGGGGCATCCAACGAGATGAGCGGCGCCTCACGGTGGCTGGCCGCATCGCCGGCGTGGGGCCCCGGCGGGACAACGAGCGCCAGGGCCATCACGCCCAGAAGCGCCAGGCGGGCGAACCTCCCTGGAGGGAGCATCGGATTTCCTTTCTGCCGCGCGGCGACTGCGTCTATCGGTCACGCTGCGACTACGTCGCGCGGCGACTGCGCCAGGCAAGCAACGGCTGACGGCTCACGCCATGGCGCCCGCGGCGGCACTCGTGGCGTACCGGTACCGCACGAGGGATCACTGAGCCGTCATCGGCCGCGGCGCGTCTTGCCCCCGCGCCCGACCAGGGTACCGGCGGTGCGCCGGATCCGACCGGCGACCTGCTGCCAAGCGGTGGATAGCCCGATCCCATCACCTCCTCACCTGACGTGGTTACGCGAGCCAGGCCAGGCCAGCGTCGAGCGACGCCTCCCAGGCCAGGCACGTGCATTCATCAAACCGAAGCAGGCGCGCGTACCGTGCCAGTACAGTCCTGGGAGGTAGCGCTCCGGGTTGCCGCGGGGTTGAAATCCGGTTGTAACTGCCGGCGGGAGTGGCGAGGAGCGAGTGCCGAGGAGCGAGGGGCGAGGGACGAACCCTCGCTCCGGCCAGAGGGCGCCCGCCGGAGGCGGGACGGGGGAGGGAGAGGGAGCGGATTGGGCGATGAGGCGTCTTGCGTTAGACCGGCCTACTTACCAGCGGAGCCCTCACCCTCACCCTTTCCGTCTGGGAGAGGGGACGGATCGTCGGATGTGGACGGTGCGGGTTAGGCGCCGACGCGGAGCGAGGGAGCGCCGTCGGCCATCCAGGCGGTCTCGACGGACGCTTCGACCGGCAGGGTGAGCTGGGCGCGGATGAGGTGGGCGTAGGTCCCGTCGCGGGCGATGAGCTCCTGGTGGGTGCCCATCTCCGCCACGCGCCCGCGGTCGAGCACGACGATCAGGTCGGCGTCGCGCACGGTGGAGAGGCGGTGGGCGATGACGATGGTGGTGCACCCCTGCATCAGCTCCGCGATGGCCTGGCGCACGGCGCGCTCGTTCTCGGTGTCCAGGTGGGAGGTGGCCTCGTCCAGGATGAGAACCGGCGCCTGCTTGAGCAGGGCGCGGGCAATGGCCAGGCGCTGACGCTGGCCGCCGGAGAGTGCCACGCCCCGCTCGCCGGCGATCGTCTCGTAGCCATCAGGCAGGCTGAGGATGAACTCGTGGGCGCACGCCTTGCGGGCGGCCGCCTCGACCTCTTCGTCGGTCGCCTGCGGGTTGGCCAGACGCAGGTTCTCGCGGATGGAGGTGTTGAACAGGTAAATGTCCTGTGAGACGAAGGAGAAGCGAGTGCGCAGGTCGTTGAGCTCGAACTCGCGCAGGTCGCGCCCGCCGAAGGTGATGCGCCCCTGCTGCGGGTCCCAGAAGCGCATCATCAGGTGGGCCACGGTGGTCTTGCCCGCGCCGGAGCGGCCGACGAGGGCGACGGTCTGCCCCGCTCCGGCGGTAAAGGAGACGTCTACCAGCGCCGGCGGCTCGCCCGGCCCGTAGCTGAAGGAGACGCGCTCGAAGACGATGGTCGGCTCCAGGGGGGTGCCGGGCGGGACGCCGTGGCCGTCGCGTACCGCCACCGGCTCGTCATGGATGGCGAAGACGCGCCGGCCGGACCCGAAGGCGTTGGCCAGCTCCTTGGCCACGCGGGCGATCTCGGCCACCGGACTGAAGCAGGTGAAGGCCATCATCGTGGCGATGGGGAGCTGCGCCGCCGTGAGGTGGCCCTGGGTGACCAGGTAGGCGCCGGAGGTGAGCACGGTGAGCCCGCCCAGGGCTTGCAGCCCCTCGATCGTACCGGCCTGGAAGCCGAGCTGGCGCCCGTAGCGGACCTGGAGGGTGGTCAGGCTGCCGGTCTTCTTGACGATCTCCGCCAGGCGGAGCGGGCCCTGGGAGAAGGCCACCACCTCGCGCAGGCCCTGGATGCTATCGACCATGTGGGCGTTGACTTCCCCTAGCTGCCGGCGCAGGTCATTGCCCAGGCGCTCGGTGTGACGGCCGATGTAGTGGGGGCTCAGGCCGACGGCGACCAGGAAGGGGAGCAGGACCAACGCCAGCGGCCAGGAGAGGACGGCGAGAAAGGCGAGGGCGATGCCGGGGACGAGCACGGCGACGAAGAGGGGGGCGATGGCGTGGGCGAAGAAGCTCTCGATCGTCTCCACGTCGGTGGTGATGATGCTGGTCAGGTCGCCGCTGCGCCGGCCCAGCAGGTAGGCGGGGGCCAGCGGGTCGAGCTTGCGGTACATGGCGATGCGCATCTCGGCCAGCAGCTTGTAGGCCATATCATGCGAGATCCAGGACTCAAACCAGGTGAAGGTGGCCGAGGCGACGGCCAGGCCGATGACGATGGGGATCAGGGCGCCAGAGGTGCCGGACACGCCGGCGGCGCTGGCCACACGGCTGGCCAGCATGGCGCTGGCCACGCCCAGCGCGATGGTCGTCCCGGCCTTGAAGAGACCGCCGATCAGGGTGATGGTGAGCTGGACCCACTGCGGCCGGACCAGGCCCAGGAGACGCCAGCCGGTCTGCCAGGCGCTCAACGGCACCGGCTCTACCGGACGCGCGGGTGTGGGGGAGGGCGAGGGCGAACCGGCGGCGGGCGCGCCGGCGTGCCTTCTGGCCGTCGCCTCTCGAGCGGGCAGCGGCGCGGCGCGGGCCAAGCCGTCGGCCCCAGGGCCGCGCTCGGACCCCGCGCCTGCCACCGGCTCAGGGGCGGCGAGGAGCCCCAGCGCCGCCACGTCGGCTTCCGCCGCGCGTGTCTCCTCCGCAGCGCGGGTCTGGGCGGCGACGAGGCGGGCGTACACGCCGTTCCTGGCCAGCAACTGGGCGTGGGTGCCGGACTCGACCACACGGCCGCGGTCGAGCACGACGATGTTGTCGGCGCCGGCGACGGTGGAGAGGCGGTGCGCGATGACGAGCGTGGTGCGGTTCTGCATCAAGCGCTCCAGCGCTTCCTGAATGAGGGCCTCGCTCTCGCTATCCACGTGAGATGTGGCCTCGTCCAGGATAAGGATCGGCGCGTCCTTGAGGATGGCGCGGGCGATGGCGATCCGCTGGCGCTGCCCGCCGGAGAGCTTCTGGCCCCGTTCGCCGATGATCGTGTCGTAGCCGTCCTTCAGCCCCAGGATGAACTCGTGGGCGTTGGCGGCCCTGGCAGCGGCGATGATCTCGTCCATGGTAGCGTCGGGCTTGCCCAGGAGGAGGTTCTCGGTGACGGTGCCGTAGAAGAGGTAGGTGTCCTGTGCGACGACCGCGATCTGGCGGCGCAGGGTATTGAGCGGGATCTCGCGCAGGTCCCGGCCGCCGAGCAGGATGCGGCCCTGCTGCGGATCGTAGAAGCGGAAGAGCAGGTTGACGACGGTGCTCTTGCCGGCGCCGCTGGGGCCGACCAGTCCCAGCGTGGTCCCGGCCGGCAGCTCGAATGAGACGTCGTGCAGCGCGGGGCGCTTCCCGCTCTCATAGGCAAAGGAGACGCGCTCAAAGCGGACGGTTGGCTCGAGGCGGGCCTCACCCCCCCGCTGCCCTTCCGGCAGGGGGGCACGGGGGCGCGACGACGCGGGGCTCTCCGCGTCTGCGTGTCTCCGCGTGGCCGTGTCGGTGACGTCGGGCTGGTCGTCGAGGAGGGAGAACATACCCAGGGCGGCGCTCATGGCCAGGAGGCCCTGGTGATAGAGCTGGTTCAGCTCCCGCAGGGGGCGGAAGACCTCGACGCCGAGGAAGAGCACGACCATCAGGGGGCGGATCTCCAGCTCGCCATGGCTGACGCGGATGGCGCCCCAGCAGAGGGTGATGGCCGCGCCGAGGGTCATGCACAGGGTACCGACGCCGCTGGAGGCGATGTTGACGGCCAGCACCTTCATCGTGGAGCGGTAGAGGTGACGGGCTTTGGTGGCTAAGGTATCGCCGCGGGCCTCGCTCTGGCCGAAGACCTTGAGCGTGGTCAGGCCCTGCACCGCGTCGACGAACTCGGCGGCCAGGGCGCTATAGGCCCCGCGGCGCCCCTGGCTAGCACTGGCTGTGGCGCGCCGGAAGAAGCGGGGCGCCAGCAGGGTAAGCAGGGCAAAGGTAAGAAAGATGAGGGCCGACGGCAGGTCCAGGATGGCCATGAAGACGAAGATGCCGATGGGGGCGATGGTGGCGACGATGAGCTGGGGCAGAAACTGGCCGTAATACGTCTGCAGCTGCTCGACGGCGTCAACGACGTTGAGCAGCACCTCCCCCGTACGGCGCTTGTGGAGGTAGCTGGGGCCAAGGGTGAGCAGGTGGGCATAAAGGAGGTGGCGGAGCTTCACCTTCATGATGGCCGCCGTGCCGTGGCTGGTGAACTCCTTGGCCATAGTGAAGACGACGCGCAGCAGGGGGAGCGCCAGCACGCCGAGCAGCACCAGCAGCACCTCTGTGAACGGCCGGTGCTGAAAGACCATGGCCACGGCGGTGCCCTGCATCGTGAGGCGGGCCACGCCGGTCACGGTGGCGGCCAGGCCAAAGCCGGCCGCCAGCGCGATGCGGCCCCTGACCCCCTGGGTGAGCGAAAAGAGGCGCCAGCTAGTGTCCCACCGCGGCTGGCTGCGGTCCTGGCCGGCCCCGGCGGCCGGCCCCCTCGGCGCGGCCGGTTCCATTCCGGTGGACCTTCCTGTCTGCGCCGGCTGTGTTCCTGCGGCCACGTTCCTTGCTGCTCCTTCTCTCTATGGTACGGGTGCCGCTTGCGCGGTCCCGCCGCGCAAGACTCGCCGCAGGGAGTGTACACCTTCGGGTTATTGCAAATCAATCGCAAGTGGACCAAGGCGCGGCAGGTGGCCGAGCAGCTGCCAAACCGGCCCCTGCGGGGTCGCTGCCGGCGCCGCGGGTAGCACGCTCCGGCCCTGGCTAAACGACGCACGAGGCCGGAGCATTCAAGTTCATTCCAAGTATTGCCGGAGGGCCGTTCACAGCCGCCGAGGTGAGCGGCTATCCTCGCGGCTGGCCGCAGTGGCCCCGGCGCCGCTGTCCGGCACCAGGCCGGGTCCGGCGGAAGCGACGTGGCAGCAACGGCAGTAGAGGAGTAGCCCGTGGAGCGCCCCACTCAAGGCCTAAGACGCATCCTACCGATCAACCGGAGCTGGCGGTACCAGGACCACGCCGTCGACGGCTGGACCGAGCCGGACTTCGACGACGGCGCCTTCCAGCGGGTGACCATCCCGCACACCAATCGGCTCCTCCCCTGGCACAGCTTTGACGACCGCGACTACCAGTTCATCTCCATCTACCGGCGACGCTTCCGGCTGCCGGCGGAGCTGAGGCAGCGGCGTATCTTCGTCGACTTCGACGGGGTCATGACCGCCTCCAGGGTATGGCTGAACGGGGCATACCTGGGCGAGTACCTCGGAGGCTACACTCCCTTCTCGTTTGAGCTAACGAACCACCTCCGCTGGGGTGAGGCAGAGGGTACGGGGAGCGTGGGGGGAGGCGAGAACGTCCTGGCCGTGGAGGTGGACTCGCGCGAGCGTGCGGACATCCCACCCTTCGGCGGGCGGATCGACTATCTCACCTTCGGGGGCATCTACCGTGACGTGCGCCTGCGCGCCGTGCCAGAGACGTTTCTGGCCAACGTCTTCGTACGGCCAGTGGACGTGCTGAGCGACCAGCGCCGCCTGCGGGTGCGCTGCTACCTGGACTACGGCCGGCCGGAGGCGAGGCAGCAACCGGCCGGACGCGCTACGGAGGGGCCGGAGGACTTCACCCTGCAGGCGGACCTGCTGGATGGCGAGCGCGTCCTTGCCACCTCCCCTCGGGTCCAGGCGCCGCGCGCGTCGCCATCAGGCGGCGCATCGAGCGCGGGCGCCGGCCCTGCGCCGGGCGCGCCCGCCGTGGGCGCTCTGGAAACCGGCGCAGCGTACGTCGATCTGTGGCTGGACCATCTCGGCCCTATTCGGCTGTGGGACCTGGACGACCCCAAGCTGTACCAGGTGCGGGTACGGCTGTTCGGGGGCGGCGAGTGCCTGGACGAGTACACGGTGCGTACCGGCTTTCGGGAGGCGCGCTTCACGCCTGCCGGCTTCTTCCTGAACGGCAGGCGCGTCAAGCTGCGGGGCCTGAACCGGCACCAGACCTTCCCCTGGGTGGGCCAGGCCATGCCTGCGCGGGTGCAGCGCCGCGATGCGTTCATCCTCAAGCGCGAGCTCAAGTGCAACATCGTCCGCACGTCGCACTACCCCCAGTCGCCGCACTTCCTGGACGCCTGCGACGAGCTCGGCCTGCTCGTCTTCGAAGAGATCCCCGGCTGGCAGCACATTGGCGATGAGGCGTGGCAGGCGATCGCCTGCCGGAACGTGGCGGAGATGATCCAGCGAGACTGGAACCACCCGTCCATCATCCTGTGGGGGGTGCGCATCAACGAGTCGCCGGACCACCACGACTTCTACACGCGCACCAACCAGATCGCCCACGCGCTGGACGATTCGCGCCAGACGGGGGGCGTGCGCAATCGCTACGACTCGGAGCTGCTGGAAGACGTGTTCACGATGAACGACTTCACTCCCGACCGGCTCCGGCCGCCCAACCACCCGCTGTACCTCAACACGGAGTTCGTCGGGCACATGTTTCCCACCAAGCACGTGGACAACGTGGAGCGCGTGCAGGAGCACGTCCGACGCCACGCCCACATCCACCACCTCCTGGGGGGAGATGACCGGTACGCCGGCGGGATCGGCTGGTGCGCCTTCGACTACAACACCCATGCCGACTTCGGCTCCGGCGACCGCATCTGCTACCACGGCGTGGCCGACATCTTCCGCCTCCCCAAGCCGGCCGCCGGCTTCTACCGATCGCAATGCGACCCCGCGGAGGAGATCGTCCTGGAGCCGGCCTTCCACTGGGCCATCGGCGACCAGTCGGAGGGCGGGGGGCCGCGCCCGCTGCTGATCTGCTCCAACTGCGACCATCTCAAGCTCTACGTGGGGGGCGAGCTCAAGGCCGAGCTGGACCCCGACCGCGAGCGCTTCGGCAACCTGCCTCACCCGCCCTTCGTGACCGACCGGCTGCGGGGCGTGTGGGGGCGCGCCTGGCAGGACCTGCGCGTCGACGGCTACCTGAAGGGCCGGCTGGTCATCTCGCGGACGCTCTCCGCCAGGGGCGTGGACGCGCAGTTCCAGCTTGCAGCGGATGACAACGAGCTGGACGGCGATGGGATTGACGCGACGCGCATCGTCTTCCGCGTGACCGACGAGTTCGGCAATCCTCGCCCGTTTGCGACCGGCGCCATCGAGCTGGCCATCGACGGCCCTGGCGAGATTATTGGGGACAACCCGTTCCCCCTCACCGGCGGCGTCGGCGCGATCTGGGTCCGAACCAGGGAGGCGGCCGGCGTCATCCGCCTGCAGGCGAGGCATCCTGTCCTGGGGACCAGGACTGTCACCATCCAGGTGCGGGAGGTGGCGCCCGAGCCCTGCTGACGGTCCAGGCCTACCAGATGCTCCGGCCGCTCGCCGGGGAGTAGCGAGTAGCGAAGAGCGAGTGACGAGGATGGGGCGCTTCCCTTCGCCCAGGGCGTCCGGCGGATGGCGGAACGCATGGAGGGAGGAGCGAGTGACGACGAGCGAGGATGGGGCGCTTCCCTTCGTCAGGATGCCCGCCGGAGGCGGCACGACCAACGGGAGGGGGAACGCAACGGCGTGCCAGCTGGAATGAGGGGCGTACAGCCACAGGCAGCATACTGGACTGCCTGGTTTCCTGTGGAAATGGCCAACCTTTCCGCCGCTAGTGCCCCGCAGGGGCACGACCGGTTCAAGGAGCCCTCACCCCAACCCTCTCCCCAAGGGAGAGGGAACACCCCGCAGTAGACCGCCATCGCACCGAGGTTGGTGGTACGCCTTACCCTACCCCTCTCGCAAAGGGAGAGGGAACACCTCGCTGGCCTGGATGAGCCCGGCTAGAATGACGGCGGCGTCATGCAGGAGATGGCGATGGCCGTCAGGGGCCCGTCGTTGCTGGCGCTGTGGGGCACGGCGCTATCGAAGGTGAGCGCGTCGCCCGGCCCGAGCACGAACTCCTCGTCCCCCACACGGAAGCGTACCCGCCCCTGGAGTACCACATAGCACTCCTCGCCGGGGTGGACAAAGCCGTCCTCCGGGCCCCGCTCGCCCGGCGCCAGCTCCACCCACTGGACCTGGAGCCGCCCCTTCAGGTCCGGGCTCAGCAGCTCGTAGGTGACCCTGGACTTCGGCAGGCGCAGGCCCTTGCGCTCATCGCGCCGCACCAGCGCCGGCCGCCGCGGCGGCGCCGCTATCGGATTAGGGAGGTGGAGCGGGCCGTTCTCGCCTGGAGGCAGGGGCGCCGCCGGCGCGAACAGGGCGGCGATGGGGACCTCCAGGGCCGCCGCCAGCCGGCGCACCACCTCCAGCGACGGACTGGTCCGGTCGGTCTCGATCTGGCTGATCAGGCTGCGCGAGACGCCGCAGCGCGCCGCAAGCTCATGCGCCGTGAGCCGTCGCGCCGTGCGCCATAGGCGCACCTGCGTGCCAAACGTCATCGGTTCCCGTGCTACGACCATCGCCAGCTCCACTGGCCCTCACCGGCAGCAACGCCCACACGCTGGCCCGCGCCTCCCAGGGCCGGCAGGTCTCCGGCCCGCGCCCCGCACACACGCGCCACTGGGCCAGCCATACTGGCGCGTCAGCCGCCGCGCGGCCATTCCGTTACGTTGCGTTAGCCATGGTATCAGGTTGACAGTCACACTAGCACATGGTACGGTGGGAGCTACCTGAGGCGGCACGGGGCGGGTCTTGGCGAGCGCCGCCCGCAGTGAACGCACATCCGCCGGCGCCGGATGGCGGGCCGGCTGCGCTGCAGCCAGGGCGCCAGCGCCGGAGCGTTCCCGCCGCCCCGAAGTTTGAGAGAGGGAGCACCACGGAGAGCGATGGCGGCAGACGATGGGCAGGCCGGCAGCGCCGGAACCCCGCCGCAGCGGGCGTGGGAGATCTACGTCGTGCCCGGGGCGCACTTCGACCTGGGCTGGTGCGCCAGCATCGCGGAGACGCTGGGCTACGGGGCCGACCTGATCCGGCGCGCGATCGATGAGCTCACAGGGCCGCACCCAGACTACCGGTTCACGATCGAGTACGCGCTGTTCCTGAAGCACTTCCTGCGGCGCTACCCCGAGTACCGCCAGACGGTGCAGCGGCTGCTGGATGAGGGCCGGCTGGAGGTCTGCTCCACCATGACCGGCGCTATGGAGCAGATCCTGGATGGCGAGGCGACGGTGCGCGTGGTGGCGGAGGCCCAGCGCTGGGCGCGCCGCGAACTGGGGCGATCGCTCCCGACGGCGCAGCACTCCGACCTGCCCGGCCACACCATCCAGATCCCGCAGATCCTGGCCAAGAGCGGCGTGCGCTACCTCGCCTACTCCCGCTTTAGGCCGCCGCACGGGCTGCACTGGTGGCGGGCGCCGGACGGCTCGCGCGTGCTGGCGGCGCACCACACCGTCAGCTACGGCTGGGGCTTCACCCTGCTCCGGCCCGACGCGGCGCGCCAGCTTGGCGACGACCTCCGGGCCCTGGCGGTGTCCGGCGCCTGGCCGGCGACGACCAACCGGCTGCTGATGACTGGGCAATCGGACCTGCTCCTGCTCGAGCCGGAGGTGGTGGGCGCAGCCGCGGCCCTGACGCGGGAGGGTGTGGCTACGTTTCGCCTGGCCACGCTGACGCAGTTCTTCGAGGCGGTGGCGGCGGAGGCGCCGGAGCTGCCGGTCTACCAGGGGGAGGCCCCCTACGGCTTCTACTCCCTGCCGGCGTGGGAGCCGGATACGTACCAGGCGGCGCGCACGGCGGAGCACACCCTGGCAGCGGCGGAGACCTTCGCCAGCCTGCGGGACCTGCTGGGGCTCGGCCGCTACCCGCACGACGAGCTGGCGCCGGCCTGGGAGGACTTGTTCTATCCGCAGGACCACAACGTGGGCGGGCGGCACGGGGAGCAGAACAAGGCCAGCCGCCAGGCGCGAGCGGCCTGGGCCCTGACGGCGGGGCGGGAGGTGGTGGAGGAGTGCCTGGCTTCGTTCGCCACGCACATCCGCTACCCAGACCAGGAGGGCGCGTGGAGCCGCGATCCGGCGGCGCGCCGTGCCGGCTGGACCTTCGGCGCCATCCGCACGCGCCACGGCCTGCCCGTGGTGGTGGCCAATCCATTGGCCTGGCCGCGCACGGACGTGGTGCAGGTACGGCTGGAGTTTGCCACCGGCCTGGTGGGGGCAGTGCGGGTGGTGGACGACACCGGCCGGGAGGTCCCCAGCCAGGTGCTGAGCTGGGAGGATGCCGGGCGCGACCGGCCGGCACTGTACAACGTACGCCGCGCCTCGGCCGAGGTGCTGTTCGTGGCGCGGGACGTCCCGGCCTGCGGCTATCGCACCTACTACCTGGAGGCGCTGCCGGCGCCGGCCGGCCTGGCCGGCGCGACCGAGCGGCTGCCGGTACAGGATGACCTTATCCTGGAGGCAGGCGCCTACCGCCTGGCGATCACCGCCGGCCGCGTCACCAGCCTGGTGGAGCGGCCAACCGGGCGCGAGCTGGTGGGGCCGGGGGTCGCCGGGCCGGCCGCAACGGGGCCGCACCGCTTCGGTGAGGTGGTGGTGCTGGAGGACCTGCTGGTGGACCTGGAGGACGGGCCGATCGAGCAGGTGCAGAAGGTGCCGGGGCGGGCGGAGGCGCGCCCGGGCCCGCAGCCACCCAACTTCACCGGCCGCGCCTGGACGACGGCGGCGCACCCGGCGCGGGTAGTGCGGATCGAGCGCGGGCCGGTGCGCACTCAGGTGGTGCTGGCGGGCCAGGTCCTGGGGGGCCCCGACGACGCAGCCGGGCCGGCCTGCCCGGTGGAGCAGACGATCACCCTGTATGAGCACCTGCCGCGGGTGGAGGTGACGCTGGCGCTGGACTGGCACGGCAAGAAGAACACGCTGGTGCGGGCCGCCTACCCGCTGGCGGTGCCCCGCGCCACCATCACGTACGAGACCCCGTACGGCTCCGTCGTGCACGGGCGCGACGAGCTGCCCAACAGCTACCGCGGCGAGGGCACGCGCTTCGTCCAGAAGTGGGTGGACTTCTCGGCCGAGGACGGCAGCTGGGGTATCACCTGGTCGAGCCAGGTGTGCGCGCACACACTGCACGCCGACGCCGCTGGCCAGGGTTCCGCCCCTGCGGCCGGTTCAGGGAGCGGGACCGGCGCGGGGCTTTCGCCCCTGCTGGTGCGCACCGCTTATTCATGCGGCACGCCCTTCCTCTGGTACACCCTGGAGGGAAGGCACACCTTCCGCTTCGCCTTTCAGCCCCACGCGGGCACCTGGCGCGACGCTCATGCCTGGCGCCTGGGCTGGGAGTACCACGCGCCACTGGCGGCCGCGCGGCTGGCGACGGCGCGGCCCCTGGCCCCCATCCCCGGCCGCGATACCCTGCCGGAGCGCCTCAGCCTGTGCACGCTGGCGGGCGAGCACGCCACGGTGGGCACAATCTACCAGCCGGAGCCGGACCTGCCGCGGGGGACCTACGTCCTGCGGCTGGTGGAGGTGGAGGGCCGCGGCGGCCCGGCCAGGCTCACCTTCTGCCGGCCGGTCCTGGCGGCGGCGCGCACGAACCTGGTGGGCGACGAGCCCCAGCCGCTCCCTGTAGAGGGAGGCAAGGACACGGTGGTGGTCGAGCTCGGGCCATACGAGATCGCCACGATCCGCGTCACGCTGGCGACGTAGGAGGCGAGACCGTGACGGAGCGGGGCCGGCCACGCAACGTCCTGGTGCTGATGTCCGACCAGCACCGCGCGGCGGCGCTGGGCTGCTACGGCAACGCCCAGGTGCAGACGCCGCACCTGGACCGGCTAGCGGCGCAGGGCGTGCGCTTTGACGCCGCCTACACTCCATCGCCGGTGTGCGTCCCCGGGCGCTTCGCCATCATGACCGGACGGTACGCCCACACGGTGCAGACCATCGCCTATCCCGCCTCCGCCGCCGGTGGCAGGGGCCGGCCGGCGACGGGGCTACGGGCGCTCTCGGTGCGCGAGCGCACGCTCGGCCACCACTTCCAGGCCGCCGGCTACGTGACGGGGTTCATCGGCAAGGCGCATCCAGTGGCGCCCCACACCCACGGCTTCGACTACTACGTGGACTTCGGCCATTACGCCGACTACCTTGGCCCACGGTACGCCACCTTCGCCAGCGGGATGGGCGCCGTCGACTCCGGCTGCGGCGTGCCGTGGATCGATCTCTTCCAGGACGGCCGCGGCAGCCCCTGGCGCAGCGCGGCGCTTGCGCCCGGCCTACCTGCCGTCTTTGAGGACGAGGCCGACCACCAGGAGGGCTTCGTCGCCCGCGAGGCCATCCGCTTCCTGCGCGCCTACCGCGACGAGCCTTTCTGCCTGGTGGTGTCCTTCCTCAAGCCCCACGCCCCCTGGGTGCCCGCCCCCTGCTTCCGCGCACGCTATGACCCGCCGGAGCTGGCGCTGCCGCCGGAGCCGGCCGTGCCGCCGGGTGAAGACCTGCAGCTGCCGGAGCCGGTCCGCGCGCTCGGCCGCCGCTTCTGGCAGCCTCATGAGACGTGGCCTCTGCCGCCACCCGGCCACCCCGATCGCCCCGCGGCGGCGCGCCGGTGGCTGGCCGCCTACTACGCCTGCGTCACCCAGATGGACGCGGCCGCCGGCGCGGTGCTGGCTGCGCTGGACGAACTGGGGCTGGCCGATCGGACGCTGGTTGTCTATACCACTGACCACGGGGAGATGGCGGGCGAGCACGGGCTGTACCAGAAGTTCACCTTCTACGAGGGCGCAGCCCGCGTGCCCCTGCTGGTCCGCTGCCCCTGGGCCGGCACGGCGGGGAGCACCGTGGCAGCACCGGTGGACCTGGCCGGCCTCGTCCCGACCGGCCTCGACCTCTGCGGCCTGGCACCTCCCGACCCCGACGGGCCACACCGGCTGGAGGGCGCGAGCCTGGCGGCGCTGCTCCGCGAACCGCACCGCGTCACGGCGCCCGGAAAGGGCTTCGCCTTCAGCGAGATCACCTACGCGGATGGCCCCGCCTACATGCTCCGCGCGGGCCGCTGGAAGTACGTGCACTATACCGGCCACGGCGGGGAGCGCCAGCTCTTTGACCTGGCCGCCGACCCGCACGAGAGGCATAGCCTGGCAGGGACACGCGAGGCGGCAGACGTTGAGGAGAAGCTCCGTGAGCGGTTGCTGGCCTGGTTACCGGCACACCTGCCGCGGTAGGACGAGAGGCCAGGGGCATGACCGGCGGGAGAAACCAGAGCCTTCGTCAAGCGCAGCACAGAGGAGCCTACGAAACGCCCAGTACACCAGTACAGCGGAGCCTCCGTCAAGCGCAGCACCGGAAGCCTACGAAAGGCCCAGCACACAACAGAGCGCAGCACGCAAAGTAGCACAGAGTACAGAGTAAGGAGGACACAGGCGATGGCAGTCACGCGACGCGCGGGGCTGATGACAGCGGCCCCCTGGGTGATCTCCCGCTCGCTCGGATCACTCCAGCGCCTCGGAGCGGTGCCGGCGCTGGGGACCACGGCATTAGCGGGCATGCTGGCGGCGTGCGGGCGCGGGCCGTCTGGAGAGCAGGGCCGGACGTTGCCGGCGCAGCGGCAGCGGGTGGAGTGGTGGGCGCCGGCGACGGGGAGCCTCAAACCTGCACTGGACGCCGTGGTAGCGGCGGCGAACGCTTCCGGCCGGCAGCTTGAGGTGGAGGTGACGCCCCAGTCGGTTGGCATCACTGAGGAGAGCCGCGCCAAGTTCACGGCCGCGGTCAGCGCCGGCACGCCCCCGGACCTGGTCTACATCGACCGCTACCTAGTGCGGTCGTTCGGCGCGTTCGAGATGATCCGGCCGCTGGATGGCTTCATCAAGCAGTCGAAGACGTTCAAGGCGGACGACTTCTGGCCCTATCTGATCAAGGACGTGTCCTGGAAGGGCAGCATCTGGGCCACGCCGTTCACCACCGACGTGCGCGCCTTCTACTGGCACAAGGCCCTGTTCATGGACGCGGGGCTGGACCCAGAGCGGCCGCCGGCCACCTGGGATGCGGTGGAAGCGGCGTCCGACCGGCTGCTGAAGCGGCAGCCCGACGGGAGCCTGGAGCGGGTTGGGTTCGTGCCGGTGTGGGGCAATCCGCCCAGCTTCTACGCCTTCTTCATCTATCTCTGGCAGGCCGGCGGCGAGTTCCTCAGCCCGGACGAGAGCAAGCCGGCGTTCAACTCGGCGGCCGGGCTGCGGGCGCTGGAGTGGATGGTGCGGCAGGTGATGAAGGCGGGAGGCCTGCGCGCGCTGCAACCGCTAACGGCCGGCCTCCCCGCCGGGCGCGACGTGTTCACGTCCGGCCGCCTGGGGATGCAGTTCGGCACGTCGGCGACCAAGACCACCTACGAGCAGAACGTGCCGGACGTGAAGTTTGGCGTAGGCGCCCTGCCGCTCCCGTCGGGCGGGCGCCCGATGAACTACGCCGGGGGGCACGCGCAGGGGATCCCCAAGGCCGCGCGCCAGCCGGAGGCCGCCTGGCGGCTGAGCGAGTTCCTGGTGACCAAAGAGGTCCAACTGCCGTGGGTAAACGCAGTGGGCACTGTGCCGGTGCTCAAGGCGCTGGCCACCAGCGCCGAGTACCAGCAGGGGGACCCGGCGCGGAAGGTCTTTGTCGAGGAGCTCCTGCGCGGCGCCAAGTGGGTGCCGACCATCCCCGGCACGGTGGACGTGCTCAGCGCCTTCGGCAAAGAGTTCAATGCAGCCATCGAGGGGCAGAAGTCCCCACGAGACGCGCTGAACGAGGCGGCGGCGCAGGTCCAGGTGGTGCTGGACCAGAACAAGCAATACCGGTGAGGGCACGGGCATCCGCCGTGTAGTGCGCCCGTTGGGCCGGCGGGCGGCGAGCCTGGGTTCCTGTGGAAGTGCCCAGCCCTTCCATCCGTCGCTGGTGACCTAACGGGGCATCACCGTTTCTTCATGAGCGGAACCCTCTCCCTCTGGCAGAGGGAGAGGGAGCGTGGCTGCCGGTCGCAGACGCCTGTTAGCCGGCGGCGACCTCGCGGAACGCCTCGGCCGCGGCGCCCACCGTCCGGTCGATCTCGGCCTCGCTGTGGGCCAGGGAGACGAAGGCGGCCTCGAACTGGGAAGGGGCGAAGTAGACGCCCCGCGCCAGCATGGCGTGGAAGAAGCGGGCGTAACGGCCCGTGTCGGCGCGCCTGGCGGTGACGTAGTCCCGCACCGGTTCGGCGGTGAAGAAGCCGGTGAGCATCGAGCCCACGCGGTTGGCGGTGTAGGGCACGCCGGCGGCGCGGGCGGCGTCGGCGAGGCCCCGCTCCAGCCGTTCGCCCAGGGTCTCGAGGCGCTCGTAGGTGCCGGGCCGGCGGAGCACGTCCAGGGTGGCCAGGCCGGCCGCCATCGCCAGGGGATTGCCGGAGAGCGTGCCGGCCTGGTAGACGGGGCCGAGGGGGGCGATCTGCTCCATCAGGTCACGGCGCCCGCCGTAGGCGCCGACGGGTAGCCCCCCGCCGACGATCTTGCCCAGACAGGTCAGGTCGGCCCTGACGCCAAAGCGCTCCTGGGCGCCACCCCAGGCGATGCGGAAGCCGGTGATGACCTCATCGAAGATGAGCACCGCGCCGTGCCGCGTGCAGAGCGCGCGCAGTCCCCCGAGAAAGCCGGGGGCCGGCGGTACCACGCCCATGTTGCCGGCTACGGGCTCGACGATGACGGCGGCGATGGCGCCGCGGTGCTCATCGAAGGCGGCGGCCACTGCGCCCAGGTCGTTGTAGGGCAGCGAGAGCGTCTGCCTGGCCGCCGCGGAGGGGACCCCGGGGGAATCAGGCGCGCCGAGGGTGAGCGGGCCGGAGCCGGCCTGGACAAGCAGGCCGTCGGCGTGGCCGTGATAGCCGCCGTCGAACTTGATGATCAGCTCGCGGCCGGTGGCGGCGCGGGCCAGCCGGAGCGCGCTCATCGTGGCCTCGGTGCCGGAGTTGACGAAGCGGACGAGATCAATGGAAGGGAAGGCCTCCTTCACCCGCGCCGCCAGGCGCACCTCGGCCTCCGTGGGGGCGCCGTAGCTGGCGCCGCGCTCCGCAGCCTCCGTGATCGCCTCCACCACCTGCGGATGGGCGTGCCCGGCGATGAGCGGGCCCCAGGAGCAGACGTAGTCCACGTACTCGTTGCCGTCGACATCCACTAGGCGGCAGCCGTACGCGCGGGCGATGAAGAGCGGGGTCCCGCCTACCCCGCGGAAGGCGCGCACGGGGCTGTTGACGCCCCCGGGCAGGTGGCGCTGGGCCTCGGCAAAGAGCGATTGGGAGCGGGAGGTGTTCACGAGCGGAGCCAGCGAGCCACGTCTTTGGCGTGGTAGGTGATGATGATGTCGGCGCCGGCGCGGACGATGCCGGTGAGGATCTCCAGCGCGATGCGGCGCTCGTCGAGCCAGCCGTTGGCAGCGGCCGCCTTGACCATAGCGTACTCGCCGCTGACGTTGTAGGCGGCCAGCGGGGCGTCGAACCGCTCGCGGGCGGCGCGGATCACGTCCAGGTAGGCGAGCGCCGGCTTGACCATGATGGCGTCGGCGCCCTCCTCCAGGTCCAGCGCGATCTCGCGCATGGCCTCCCGCACGTTGGGCGGGTCCATCTGGTACGTGCGCCGATCGCCGAACTGGGGCGCGGAGTCGGCCGCCTCGCGGAAGGGGCCGTAGAAGGCGCTGGCGTACTTGGCGGCGTAGGAAAGGATGGGGACGTGCTGGAAGCCGTGCTCGTCCAGCGCCCGCCGGATGGCGCCCACGCGGCCATCCATCATGTCCGATGGCGCAACAACGTCGACGCCGGCTTCGGCCTGCGACACCGCCGTGCGGGCCAGTAGCTCGAGCGTGGGGTCGTTGCACACATCGGGGTCGTTCGGGCCGGCCAGCCGCCCGCAGTGGCCGTGCGAGGTGTACTCGCACAGGCAGGTGTCGGCAATCACCAGGAGGTCGGGGACGGCGCGCTTGATGGCCCGCGAGGCCTGCTGGACGACGCCGTCGGGGGCGAAGGCACCGGACCCGAGCTCATCCTTGCTCTCGGGCAGGCCAAAGAGAATGACGGCCGGGATGCCGAGATCGGCGACGCGCCGCGCCTCGTCGGCGACCGTCTCCACCGGCCACTGGTAGACGCCGGGCATGGACGAGACCTCGCGCGGCGCGCCGTAGCCGGCGGCGACGAACAGCGGGTAGACCAGCTGGTCGACGGACAAGCGGGTCTCGCGGACGAGGCGGCGCAGGGCGTCGCTACGACGCAGGCGGCGGAGGCGGTGCAGGGGGAACGGCATGGGTATCGGATCCTCCGATAACCGAGTTTAAGGTTCAAGGTGCAAGGTTTAGAGTTAGGAGCTTACGGCGCAGGGGAGTTGGTGGGTTCCGGCTTGGCTGCGGGAAAGACCCCGGTCTTGTTGTCTCACGGCTCCGGTCGTGCCGCTCGCGTCTCCGAGCCCAAGGCGGGAGGGAACGGTGAGGAGGGCCAGGTGGCGGAGGGTCCGGAGGCAGACGCGTCCGGCTCCAGGCGTGAGGGGTGCGCGGCGCGGCGCGAGGCGCCGGCTTGCCCCGCCATGGCGGCGAGGAGCGCCTGGCGCTGGGCGCGGGCGGTGCGGCGCGAGGCGGCCGCGGTCTGGCGCAAGGCGACGGTTGGCCCGTGCAGGAGCTTCTGGACGATGTTATGCGTGAGCTGCTCCACGACGGCGCGCTCCCTAGGGTCTAGCCCGCGGAGCCGGCCGGCGGCGCGGCGTAGCTCGGCGGCGCGGATGCGCTCAGCGTGCCGGCGCAGGGCGATGATCTCGGGCACCGCCTCGCGGGCGCGCACCTCGATCATGCAGGTCTCGGCGGCCTCCCTAGCCAGGCGCTCCGCGCGGTCGAACTCGCGCCGGCGGGCGGTGACGTCCAGCGCGCACTGCGATTCCAGGTCGTCCAGATCGATCAGGCGGACGCCGCGCAGGGCGCGCACGGCAGGGTCTACGTCCCGTGGGACGGCGATGTCCACAATCACCAGCGGGCGCTCGGGCCGCCCTGCCAGCGCGCGGGCCACGAGCTCGGCGGTGACCAGCTGGGCCGGCGCGGCCGTGGCGCAGATCAGCGCGTCGGCCTCGGCCAGCACCTGGGGCAGCGCATCGAGGGTGGCGGCCCGCACCCCGCCGGCGCTCGCGCCGGTCCTGCCGGCGCCAGGCGCGACATCCGCCAGATCAGGCGGATCAGCCGCTGCGCCCCCGGCCAGGCGTCC